>DATCJW010000139.1:0-31725 GCA_036562595.1 Haloplasmataceae bacterium
TCTTATTTTACAAGAAAAACGTAGAGAAATCTACGTTTTTCTATTTATAAGTACAATATTTAGTTTGTTGATTGTGGAAAACTCAATTCAAATAGGGGCTGTAAGATCTCAGAATGTACTTCTGAATTCCTTTACAGCCCCTTTTTTAATATTATAATTTTAAAATTTAAAAAAATAAATGAATATTGGTAAAATTTATCAAAGCATATTCATAATGTGATATAATGTTTTAAGATGTATCACACACACTAAGCATAGTCCGATGAAAGGAGTATCGCGTATGAAAATCGCCATAGGTTGTGATCATGGGGGCTATCCTTTAAAACAGGAAATTATCAAACTGATCAAAGAGATGGGGCATGAAGTCGAAGACTTCGGTACCTATAGTCCTGAGAGTACAGACTATTCCGACTATGCGTTTCCTGTGGCCACGAGCGTCGCAGAAGGGAAGTTCGATCGCGGTATTTTAATTTGTGGCACGGGTGTCGGGATGAGCATATCTGCCAATAAGGTAAAAGGGATCCGTGCCGCCCTGGTCACCGACCTTTATACCGCGCGCGTGACCCGCGAACATAACGACAGCAACGTTCTCTGTTTAGGGGCCAGAATTACAGGGCCGCAGATTGCGTTGGAAATAGTACGCATTTGGCTAACCAGTGAATTTGAAGGCGGCCGCCATGAGCGCCGCATTAACAAAATTAAAGACTATGAGCAACATTGCTAACGGTTGGAAAAAGAGGCGTTAATATGAACGATTTAAAGCATGTGGATCATGAACTATACGAATACATTATGGCAGAACGAAAGCGGCAGAACGACCATCTCGAAATGATCGCTTCGGAAAACTTCGTATCTCAAGCGGTGTTAGAGGCTCAGGGGTCAATTTTGACGAATAAGTATGCCGAAGGTTACCCCGATAAGCGTTATTATGGGGGATGTGCCTATGTTGATCGGATCGAAGCGCTGGCTCAAAAACGTGTCAAAGAATTGTTTGGTGCGGAACATGCCAACGTCCAGCCTCATTCCGGTTCACAAGCCAATATGGCTGTCTACATGACAATACTAAAGGAAGGCGATACCGTATTGGGGATGGATCTCGCCCATGGCGGCCATCTGACACACGGCCATCCGTTGAACTTCTCTGGCCGTACCTATCGCTTTGTGAGCTATGGGGTAGACCGGGCGACCGAACGGATAGACTATGATGCCGTTCGTGCCATCGCCTTAAAAACAAAACCCAAACTCATTGTGGCGGGTGCGAGCGCCTATCCGCGTGAGATCGATTTTAAGCAGTTTCGGGCCATTGCCGATGAAGTTGGGGCCTATCTCATGGTTGATATGGCACATATCGCAGGGCTTGTGGCAGCTGGGCTCCATCCCAATCCTGTGCCCTATGCCGACTTTGTGACGTCCACAACCCACAAAACGTTGCGTGGGCCACGCGGAGGGATTATCCTCTGTAAAGCGCAATACGCTCAGGCGTTGGACCGAAGCGTATTCCCAGGGGTTCAGGGTGGACCGCTCATGCATATCATTGCGGCGAAAGCCGTGAGCTTTAAGGAGGCACTCAGCGAGAGCTTTAAAACCTATATGGCCCAGGTGAAACGAAATGCGAAAGTCCTCGCAGACGCTTTGATCCGCAAGGGCGTCCGAGTGGTATCCGGTGGCACGGACAACCATCTGGTGTTGGTTGATGTCAAGAAAAGTTTCGGTATGACGGGAAAAGAAGCGGAGGAACGTCTCGAACAAGTCTATATTACCTGCAACAAAAACATGGTGCCTTTTGATGAGGAAAAGCCTTACTACACTAGCGGCATACGCCTTGGCACGCCTGCTTTGACCACCCGTGGGTTTAAGGAAGCGGAGATGGAAGAGATCGCTGATATCATCTATGAAACGCTAACCGACCGTAAGATGGCCAGTTACGATCGGCAACGCAACCGTGTGCGGCAACTCACCGAACGCTACCCCTTGTACCATGCTTAAAAACGCATTTAGTAGTGCATTATTTCCAAAACATTTAGGTAACCATTGTCAATATGGGGCTTTCTTTGTTAAAATAGATATGATGCGCGTCTGAAAGGCTAGGTGTTAATCGTGCATTACTTTCATTCGGATTCGATGGTGACAATTATCGATCATCCACTCATCACTCATAAGTTAACCCAAATTCGGAATAAACATACGGGGACCAATGAGTTTCGGCGCATTGTTAATGAAATCGGCGGCCTCATGGTCTATGAAATTACCCGTGATCTCGAGTTAGAAGAAGTGGAAATCGAAACCCCCATTGCCAAAATGAAAGCAAAGCAGTTAAAGGGTGAAAAGCTTGTCGTCTGCCCGATTTTACGGGCTGGGCTCGGGATGGTTGATGGCATTCTCCAGATGATCCCATCGGCCCGTGTGGGGCACATCGGGTTGTACCGTGATGAGAAAACCCTAAGGCCAGTGGAATACTTTGCCAAATTTCCAAGCAAATTGGAAGAGCGGCTCGTAATCGTCGTTGATCCTATGCTGGCCACCGGCGGATCGGCCATCGCTGCGATTGACCAACTGAAGAAACGGAACGCCAAAACGATCAAGTTTGTTTGCTTAGTGGCTTCTCCAGAAGGAGTCAAGAATTTGCGCCAAGCACACCCTGATGTTCCCATTTATCTGGCTGCACTGGATGAACGGTTGAACGATCAAGGCTACATCGTGCCGGGCTTAGGCGATGCAGGGGACCGCATCTTTGGGACGAAGTAGGGATACGATGACTGAGCGTGAGAAGAAAAGGCGCTATACGTATGATGAGTTGAAGGAGAAATACATCGATCAGAAGGTTAAAACGCCCTCTTTTTTGACCAAGCGATCGGTCCAAGGATTCAACCTATTCATTGCGTTCATATTTAATATGGTGTTTGTCACTTTGCTTGGAATTGTGATCGGATATGTTTTGGATCGATGGTTGAATACGTCGCCTCTTTTTCTCATCGTCATGATTCTGCTTAGTATTGCGGCAGCTTTTCGTAATCTTATTTCCTGGTACTTAAAACAGGAGGTTAATCACAATGGAAAACAGGGATCCGAACGAAACCATGGCGATGGGGACAATGAAGGATGAGGACGTCTTTAAACAGACGGCCCGTCGCATTCTGACCCTCTCTTGGTTTCTATTGCTGATAGGGACGCTCCTGACGTTGATCACCAATATCGTTGCCTATTTTGGATTTTCAATCAGCAGCTATTGGTTCCAATGGCCTATTAGCTATCTCTTCGGTAGTTTAACCAATATCATAAACTTCATCATTATAATCCTCACGCTATCACGTCCTAAGTCAATTCCGAAAACGCCGCTGTTATCGGGGAACTATTTGTTGCGGATGGCGTTATATGCATTAGCATGTTACATTGGGTACAAAGTGGCGTTTCTTCACGTTATTCCCGTGATAATAGGGTTCTTTACGGTTAGGATCGCCATTTTCATTTATTCGTACCGCAACCAGGGGTAAGGAGGTGTCCGGATGTTTCGGTACAACGAAGAAACAGGAAAATACGTCTTAAAAGGGACGGAGCAGCTATCGGGAGAGTATTTAAGATTCGAGTTGACATCACATGTCACATCCATTATTATTCTGACGGTTGCTTTACTCATTCTCTTTTTTCTAATTAATCGCCGAATTCGAAAAGCCGACCCTCTTGATGAACCCAAGGGCCTTCTCTTTTTAGCGATGCTGTTTTATACGATTATTGATAATTTTACCCAAAGCATCGTTGGTAAAAGCGAAAAATTAAAAGGCGTTTCATCCTATGTAGGCTTGATCGTTTTATACCTCTTTTTGGCGAATACGATTGGCTTATTTGGCTTCACACCTCCAACCTCAAGCCTCAATGTGACGGTCTGTTTTGGCCTGATGACATTTTTGGTCATTAAGTACTATGGGTTAAAAACCAAGGGAATCGGTCATATTACCGGTTTGTTCCAACCCATCTTCCTCACCCCGGTAAATCTCATGGGAGAAATATCTTTACCTTTCTCTCTATCCATGCGTCTTTTTGGAAACATCTTAAGTGGCGTGACCATCATGACGATAATCTACACCCTGATCTTGTCAGTGAGCCAGATAATCGGCATGTTTGCAGGGTTCACGATTATCATTCCCCTCATGCATGGCTATTTCGATATTTTCTCAGGAGCTATCCAAACCCTTTTGTTTACATTGATCTCAACGGTATATATTGCGAATGCAACGGCGGATTGATATCGATTCAACTCAATAACTAAAGTAAAGATAATAACTTATAAATAGGAGGAATTGTTATGTTACAGCCAGTTTTCAACGCTCTACAGCAATTTCAAGAAGTGATCATTAACATTACCGATACGGGTTTGGCGTATCTTGCAGCTGGTATTGCGATGTTGGTAGGTGTTGGACCAGCACTTAGCCAAGGGTATGCAGCCTCGAAAGCGGTAGAAGCTGTTGCCCGTCAGCCTGAAGCGGACGGTAAAATTCGGACGACCATGTTGCTTGGTCAGGCGGTTTCGGAAACAACAGGGATCTATTCGTTTATTTTCGCAATTCTTGTCCTACTACTTGTTCGATAGCCTGCACCTTAATGGATGATCAAGCAGAAAGATGCAAAAGGGAGGTGTAAACGGCTATGGAACAGCTTTCCGAAATTATGCAAGATATCATCAATAGCGGGGTTTTGCCGAACCCCGTCACTTTTGTCGCTCAAATTATTTCCACCCTCGTCCTTTTCTACTTCCTTAGACGTTGGTTTTGGAAACCCTTGAGCGAATTATTGGAAAAACGGCGTCAAGCCATTGTCGATGAGTTGGAGAGTGCTCGTTTACTTAATGAAGAGGCTTCCCTTAATCGGGAACTCGCTGAAAAAGAGCTAACCGAGATTAAACAGAAAGCTGCCCAGATGATTGAAGAAGCAAAACGGGAAGCGGAGAAGACCAGAGCCCTTTTGTTGCAACAGGCTGAACAAGCGGTTGAAGCATATAGAGAACGGGCACTTCAAGAAATCGAACAACAGCGTCTGCAAGTAGAAAAAGAGTTAAAAACGCAAGTCGTCGACCTCGCCTTTGCACTAGCGGAAAAGCTGATTGAAAACAATCTGGATTATCAAATGAATCAACGCATCGTTGAAGATTTTATTAAAGAGGTAGGGGTGAACTAGTTGGATTACGTGAAGGAGTATGCCTCTGCCTTTTTTGAACTGGTATTGGAAAAAGGCCAGGTCGATGAAGCTTATGAAACGTTCAAAGTGATTGTAAATGAAGTGAAAGAACATCCGAGTTTCGTTAAACTATTAAGCCATCCTCATCTTCCAAAAGAGGAGAAGAAAGCCATCATCGACCGGGTATTCGGTAGTGTTCTAACCACGTTAAAACATTTTCTATATGTTTTAATCGATCGCAATCGGTTTGATGCCATTGAAGAAATATTTGTTGCTTTTGAGCAGCTTTACCATCAATACAAAGCCGTATTAGAAGTGGTCGCATTCACCAAGGATCCGTTGACTGAAGAATTAAAGGAGAAGCTCAATCAGCTACTTGCTCAAAAATATGGGAAAAAAGTCCACCTCATCAATCGGATCGATCCCTCTCTTCTTGGAGGGATTCGTTTGCTTGTTGACGGGGTAGAAATTGACTTTTCTCTGTCATCCCAGCTTTCCAGACTGAAGCAGCAAATTCTTAAGAGTTTATAGACGAGGTAGGTGAAATCATGGCCATAAAACCCGATGAAATATCTGCGCTTATCAAGGAACAGATTAAACGCTATGAGAAAGCTTTAGATACGAGTGAAACGGGAACGATTGTCAGCGTTGGCGACGGGATTGCCCTCGTTCATGGCTTGGATCATGCCATGTCCGGGGAGCTCCTCCTATTCCCCCATGATGTCTATGGCATGGTGCTCAATCTCGAAATCAACCATGTCGGGGTTATCCTATTAGGGGATTACACGCGATTAAAAGAAGGGGATCCGGTCCGTCGCACCAAACGGATTTTGGAGGTACCGGTTGGTGAAGCATTGATCGGCCGTGTCGTAAACCCGTTGGGACAACCGCTTGATGAACTCGGCCCCATTGAAACGACGAAACGGCGTCCCATTGAACAGAAGGCCACTGGGGTGATGGCACGGGAACCGGTGAATACCCCGCTCCAAACGGGTATTAAAGCCATTGATGCCTTAGTCCCTATTGGTCGTGGCCAACGCGAACTCATCATCGGTGATCGTCAAACCGGGAAAACGACGATTGCCGTAGATACGATTATTAACCAAAAAGGCCAAAATTGCATTTGTATTTATGTTGCCATTGGTCAGAAGGAATCGACCGTTAGAAGCGTCGTAGAAACCTTTAAACAATATGGCGCGATGGATTATACGATCGTCGTATCGGCTTCGGCACAAAATCCTGCCCCACTCCTTTACATCGCTCCTTACGCTGGGGTCACGATGGCCGAAGAGTTTATGTTTCAAGGGAAAGACGTGTTAATCGTCTATGATGACCTCAGTAAACATGCAGCGGCTTATCGTGAGCTGTCCTTGCTTCTCCGACGTCCACCGGGGCGAGAGGCGTATCCCGGAGATGTCTTCTATCTTCATTCCCGACTTTTGGAACGGGCCAGCAAGCTGAATGCCAAGTATGGCGGCGGCTCAATTACTGCCCTTCCCATTGTGGAAACGCAAGCCGGCGATATTTCTGCTTATATTCCGACGAACGTCATTTCGATTACCGATGGCCAGATCTATCTCCAGACCGACCTTTTCTATTCCGGTATTCGTCCGGCCATTAACGCTGGGCTTTCCGTTTCCCGTGTGGGTGGGGAAGCACAGATCAATGCGATTAAAAAGGTCTCCGGAACGTTACGGCTGGATCTCGCTTCGTATCGGGAACTTGAAGCGTTTACCCAGTTTGGGACGGATCTCGATCCTTCAACGAAGGCCCGGCTGGAACGCGGCCGACGAGCGGTAGAGGTACTGAAACAGGACTTACATGAAACCATTCCGGTTGAAAAGCAAGTTTGCATCCTCTATGCCCTAGTAAATGGCCATCTTGACCATGTGCCCATCGAGGAGATCCGTCGCTTTGAACATGAGCTCTATGCCTTCCTTGACCGCAGCGAAATCGGACAAGAAGTAACCCAACATATTAAGAAAACGAAGGAGTTACCGGCCAAGGAAACGATGGAACGCTTGTTCCAATCCTTTAAGGAACAATTCATATCCTAACGCCCATCAACTAAAGGATGGTGATTATCATGGCGGCTCAAAATATGCGCGATATTCGGCGTAAGATCAATGCGACGAAAAAAACGTTGGATATCACGTACGCCATGCACATGGTGTCCGCCTCGAAATTAAAAAGGGCAGAGCATCGCATTCGAGGCTACCAGGACTTTTTGAATACCGTTAAAAATACCATTATGCGCGTCTTACAGTCGAATCCAAACCTTACGCATACGATGTTAACAACACGCCCTATCAAAAAAACAGCCTATGTGCTTGTCACCTCAGACCGCGGGCTGAATGGGGCTTATAACCACAACCTCTACCGGCAGTTTGAGATGGATATCGCGAAAAAGCACGAAACGGGAGCGGAATACGTGATCGGTGTGCTAGGCCAAAAAGGGTTCTATGATTTGCAACGAAAAGGATTTTCGCTTCTTCATGATCGCCCTTTCTACGTGCGGGATGACATCCAATTTATCGACTTTATCGAACTCATTGAGCCGTTAATCCTCATGTATATAAAAGGAGAAATCGATGAGTTAGTCATCTATTACAATAAGTTTATCAATACCATCCGCCAGGATGTGACGGCGGAACGCATCCTTCCGATCGTGGACATCATTCCCGGTAAAGAATATCCATCCATAGAATACCTCTTTGAACCCTCTCCGCAAGCCGTCCTTGACGCCTTGCTTCCGCAATACATCCAAAATCAAATCTATGGAATCATTCTCAATGCAAAAGTCAGTGAACATGCAGCCCGCATGGTGGCCATGCAGAATGCAAGCGATAATGCGGAGGAGTTAATCGAAACGCTTACCCTTCACTATAACCGGGCGCGACAGGCGTCAATTACACAAGAAATTACCGAAGTGGTCAGCGGCGCCTCCGCGCTGAAATAAAGGGACCTTGTAGAAAGGAGGCATGACATGAACAAGGGTAAAATTGTTCAAGTATTCGGGCCAGTCGTCGATGTACTTTTTGAATATGGGCAACTGCCGGCAATCTACAATGCGCTTGTCATCGACGTACCGAAAGAAGAAAATAACGGTGTCGAGATAAAACTTACGCTAGAGGTCGAACTCCATATTGGCAACAATACCGTTCGTTGTATTGCCATGGACAGCACTGATGGGTTGGTACGGGGAATGGAAGTTATCGATACCGGTAAACCCATTATGGCGCCTGTTGGTCGAGAAGTCCTTGGCCGCCTATTCAATGTATTGGGCGAACCGATTGATGATAAAGGCCCCCTGCCCGAAAACATCCAGCGCGATCCCATCCATCGCGAACCGCCTAAATTCTCGTCACTTTCGAGTAAGGTTGAAATTTTAGAAACAGGGATTAAGGTCATTGACCTGCTTGCTCCATATATCAAAGGCGGAAAGATCGGATTGTTTGGTGGGGCGGGCGTTGGGAAAACCGTCCTTATTCAAGAATTGATCCATAACGTTGCTCAAGAACACGGAGGGATTTCCGTCTTTGCCGGTGTCGGCGAACGCACTCGCGAAGGAAACGACCTGTATTTAGAAATGTCTCAGAGCGGAGTCATCGAAAAAACGGCAATGGTGTTCGGCCAGATGAATGAACCTCCAGGAGCCCGGCTACGGGTGGGCTTAACGGCCCTGACGATAGCCGAACACTTCCGTGACCGTGAAAAGCAAGATGTGCTCCTCTTCATCGACAACATCTTCCGCTTTACACAAGCGGGTTCTGAGGTATCCGCATTGCTCGGCCGAATGCCGTCAGCTGTAGGTTATCAACCAACATTGGCGACGGAGATGGGGCAGCTTCAAGAGCGCATCACGTCAACGCAGGATGGCTCAATCACCTCCATTCAAGCCGTCTATGTCCCGGCTGACGACTATACCGATCCCGCTCCGGCGACGACATTTGCCCATCTCGATGCGACGACAAACTTATCCCGCCGATTAGCGGAAATGGGGATTTACCCCGCTGTCGATCCGCTCGCCTCAACTTCTCGAGCGCTCTCGCCAAGTATTGTCGGCGAAGAACATTACCAAGTTGCCCGTAAGGTTCAACAAACCCTACAACGTTACAACGAGTTACTAGACATCATCGCTATCCTGGGGATGGATGAACTGAGTGATGAAGACAAACTGCTCGTTCATCGAGCGCGGCGCGTGCAGTTCTTCCTTTCCCAAAGCATGCATGTGGCGGAACAGTTTACGGGTCTACCCGGCAAATATGTCCCGATTGAGGAGACCATTCGGGGATTTAAAGAAATACTTGAAGGGAAACACGACGACGTTCCGGAAGAGGCCTTCCGGCTCGTTGGTACTATCGATGACGTCCTTGAAAAGGCGGAGCGGCTTAAGGATAAGTAGAGGTGGGAATCATGATTAGAGTAGACGTTGTGACCCCGGATGGCCATCTCCTGACGGATGAGGCGGAAAGCCTCGTCATCCGTAATGAAGAGGGGATGCTCGGCATCCTATCAAACCACCTTCCAATTGTTGTGGTTATCGATGAAGGGTTCGTACGCTTGAGACGTGGTGATGAAAAACTCTACGTCACTGTTATAGGTGGCTTTCTGGAGTTTCGCAATAACTTCGCGCGTATCATCGCCCAAGAAGCCCATATCGGTCGGGATCATATCAGTGCCTTGGAACACCTCAAGGCTTATCGTAAACAACGCTTGGATGAGAACCGCCAACGCCTGGTCGACTTTATGAAGATGGAACGGGAGTTACGTGAACAGGTGAAAGAAATCCAAGCCGGCAAATACCTATAAAAAGCGTTAATAAAATGCTGTAAGGGCGCCTCAGCTGGCGTTCTTACAGCTTTTTTGTTTCCGTCTAACCTTAACAAGGTTTTCGAACTATGGTATGATACGGTGGAATAGAAACAAACTAGAAAAACAGTAGGAAAAAGTGAGGAAGATAGCCATGATTGATCAGTCTATCCTGATATTACGGGTTATTACCTATTTTGCCCTCATTCCGATAGTCTATCGGGCCCTAACAGCTGTGGACTTCAGTAAAGTCTTTCGGAAGCATAAAGAGGGGGAAAGCCAGATGACATTTTTCATCGTTGTCATCGTTTTTTCGAAATTAATCGGCGATTTTTTCCTTGATGTGATGGAAATATTCCTTAAATTATTCGGCGTCTTATAATTTTTTTAAATTATTACCAATTTTTGTATAATGAGTCTTTCACTGTTCATACTAAGACCGAGGTGATAACAGTGAAAGACAAGTTAGATGTGGTTATTAAGAAGCTCCAATCATATTCTTTCATTCTATTCATTGGCTTACTTGTTATCGCATTCGTCATCGTCTTTGCAATCAGCCAAATCCGTCAACGGACGCGCGACGAATCCAGCACCGAAGATACTTCCGTCCTTAACCCTGATCCCGATGACGTAACGAACATTTTAGAAGAAACCTTCATCATCCCCGTACAATCTGACGTCGAATATGAGGTCGCCAGAGACTACTGGGATCCCACACTCCCACAGGAAGAATTGCTTAAAACGATTATTAAAAACGAGAATCGATACGAACAAAACAGGGGAATCAATTATCGTGCCATTGATAAGAGTACCTTTAAAGTCGTCGCAGCAGCCACAGGTAAAGTCGTCCGTGTAGATGAAGATGATCGTCTTGGCATCATCGTTGAAATCGAGCACGTCGATGACCTGCGAACACGTTACTACAGCCTCAGCGAAGCGAAAGTCAGCGTTGGCGATACCGTCAAACAAGGCGACGTCATTGGACTATCGGGCACAAACTATGACACGGAATCCGGAAATCACGTACATTTTGAAATCTTAAAAGGCGAAGCAAGACTCAACCCCAAGAATATGATTGGACATAAATTAAAAGAATTTGTGAATACTGATAATGAGGATTAGTGAGGTAACCTTAAGTCCATCGTGACTTAAGGTTTTTTCGTCATAGTCGAGTACAGGCCGTCATATATATAAAAATAGGACAATCCATACATCAGGGGGAGAACGATGGACAAAGAGATTCAAGAACGCGTGTTAAGCATTGCTCGCGATATTATTGCGCACCAAGAGACGATACGTAATATTGCCAAAGTGTACAATGTATCGAAAAGTACGGTACATAAGGATTTGAGTAGCCGCTTGCTCTTAATCGATCCCCAAATGTACGAACAGGTAAAAAAATTAATGGAGTATAATAAGTCGATGCGTCATATTCGGGGTGGCCATTCAACCAAACTTAAGTACTTGATGAAAAGATAAATGGAATAAAGCGGGATAAGGGATGTTTTTTACTCGAAAGGCTTGGTAAACGATGAGAAGTAAGCTATAATAGAAATGAAATAATGGTAAATATAGGAGGGAAAGGATGGAAAAAGCAGTAAAAGCCGTTGCGAAGGTTGATTTTACCCCGAACGTACTGGTGACGATCATGGGGACATTTTCTGAGCTCGGCGCCAACATTGACTTTAAAAAGGACAATTACCGTGTCAATGCGAAAAGCATTCTTGGCCTGCTTTCGATTTCTGTATTGAAAGGTAGCGAATTTGAAATCTTCATCGAAGGCAATAGCGGCGAAATTGAGATTGCGCTTGAAGTCTTTAAAGCATTAAGCGACTACTTTACTGTTGTGGAAGAATAGGAAGTAGGGCTTTTAGAATGTGAATACGCCTAGTCAAAAAGGTAGCGGTGACGCTACCTTTTTTATCTTACGGATTAGGGGTGTAGGAGTTCATCAATACCGCTCTCCCTGCACCAGCATATTTACTAGCTACTAGCGATGGGTTTACCATTAAATGCACTCAAATCATAGGTCTTCATGTTCTCCATCAATTCCGAGGCATGTTCGATCGGTATTCATTTTCAGATGGAAATGGAATGGGGACTTCTATAAACTTGAGGGCCTTCCGTTCATAGGGGATTTTCGCATGGGTCAGATCGGTGAACCAGGCTTCCCACGCTTCAACTTCCTCAACAGGGACGATTACTTCGAAAGTCACGCGTTCCATATAGGTTTTGTTGACGATGGACTGAGGGTCTAACTTGGCTTCAAGAAGGCCGATGTCGGCATAGTCGGCTTTAATGGCCATCACTTGCATCCGCTTGCGCTCGATCATTTGGGCTTTTTTCAGGGTTTCGCTAACGGCGGTACTGTAGGCACGGATCAGTCCGCCTGCTCCGAGTTTAATGCCTCCGAAGTAACGCGTTACCACGGTTGCAATATCCGTAAGATGGTTCTTCCGGAGCACTTCCAGCATCGGGATTCCAGCGGTTCCACTGGGTTCCCCATCGTCATTGGCTTTTTGATGAAGCCGATCTTCCCCAATGATATAGGCATAACAGTTATGAGTCGCATTATAGTGTTCTTTCCGGACGGATTGGATGAAGGCTCGGGCTTCCTCCTCGCTACCTACCCGCTCCATCGTACAAATAAAGCGCGATTTCTCGATGACGATTTCGTGCCGCGTATACCCTTTAATCGTTAAATAGCGTTCATGGTTCATTTTCGTTTCACCCACTTGCATTATAAACAAGCAACTTTTAGAAATCAAGCTGGAGGGCTTCAATGAGCAGAAACGTTATGATATAATAGGGACGAAATACTTTGATATTGAAAATAATGATGAAATGAATAGGTGGGAAATATGACAAGAAAAATTGCAATCGTAACGGACAGTTCATCTGCCATTGACTTTATGCCCCATGATTATGACAATATTTACGTCATTCGCATGCCCATAACTTTCGGTAATGACCAATATATTGATGGGCTGACGATCTCAGTGGACGATTTTTATGAACGACTGAAGAATGAGGACATCATTCCAACCACCTCCATGCCTTCTTTAGGTGAGACCATGGAGCTCTACGAACAGCTACGGAATGACGGATATACGGATATCATCCACTATCCCATTTCAAAAGGGATTAGTGGGACCTACCAAGCCCTTCACTCCATCAAGGATGCGGTAGAAGGCATCACCGTCCACCTCATGGATACGAAGGCAACCGCCATTATCCTGGGTTATATTGTACTCCAAGCTGCTCGCCTTGTACGAGAAGGCAAGAGTCTTGAAGAGGTCATTGAATATAGTAATTACCTTTCGAATAATTATCGTGCCTACTTTATGGTTGACGACCTCACCTACTTAATTAAAAACGGACGTCTATCTAATGCAGCTGGCTTTATCGGCAGTTTCCTAAAAATTAAGCCGATTCTGACCTTTAATGATCAAGGGGAGATCATCGGTACGCAGAAAATCCGGACGACCAAAAAAGCGACGAATTATCTCATCGAGGCCTTTATCGAGGACACGAAACAGTACAAGAAAATCCAACCCTTCTTCTCCTATGCGGGAGATAAGGAGTTAAAAGAGAAGTTCATGCAGGAAGCCATCGAAAGAACAGGGCGCAACGATTTCATTGATGCCATTCTTCCGGCAGTTATCGGTGCCCATATCGGATACAGCGCTGCTGCGATTGGCTACTTTATTCTCGAAAAATAAAAATAAGCATGAAAAGGAGGGTTCAAACCTCCTTTTTTTATTTTATTTTATTTTCCGGTTAGGGAGAAATGATGACAAATCTCGTGACCGTTTTTCTATGACGTTTCAACTCAATAAAAGTGTCGTTTTCCGCTTAAAGGGTTCAAATTCAACGATTTGGCCTAATTCTCTCGTTAAATGAGAAAATAATGGCGTATATACTAGATGAGGTGATGGAATGGAACTCATCGAATATACGATGGAACAAGAAGAAATGGTTCCTGCAGTTACGCGGCATAAAGGAAAACGTTATTGCAATCGATGTTCGAATCAGCAGCAAAATCATTTTTATCAAGACGATAGGGGGTATTACTGTGAGGTGTGCCTCACATTTGGGAAAAGTGCGGACTATCGCTTTATTGCGCGTAAACGGTTGCCGCCTCTGAAAAAGGCTGATCCCGCCCTCTCCCAGCCAATCGCCTTAAGCGATTTCCAAACAATCGCCTCCAACAAATGCTTAGAGGCCTATCGAAACGGGATAGACATGCTCATTTTCGCCGTTTGTGGAGCAGGCAAATCCGAAATGGTTTATGCGGTAATACTCGAGGCCATTCGAGAGGGTAAGCGGGTTTGTTTTGCTACGCCGAGAAAGGATGTGGTTTTAGAACTAAAACCCCGGTTTCAGCGCGACTTTCAAAATATTGATATCATTGCCCTTTATGGAGGCAGCCCTGATCGGGGAAAGGATGGGCATCTCATTCTCTCTACTACCCATCAGCTCATTCACTACTACCGTTTCTTTGATCTCATCATTTTAGATGAAGTCGATGCCTTTCCGTTTTACAATAACAAGACGTTGATGTACTTCGTGCATAAAGCGAAGCGGCCAGGAGCTCCTATCATCTACCTTACCGCTACGCCAACCAAAGAATTGAAACAAGCCATGCGAAAGGGCCAAATAGCCTATACCATTATCCCCTCCCGTTTTCATCGACACCCGATTCCCGTGCCTCGCGTACAGCTTATTCATGGATTCCCATCCTATCTTCGCCGTGGCAAACTCCATCCAGCCATCGAGCGATGGCTAAACGATAAGAAAGCGAACAATAAACAAGTCTACATCTTCGTCCCCCGGCTGCAGCTAGGTACAAAGCTTGAGAGCATCCTCAAACGACAGGGTTACGACGCCCAATTCGTCTCATCCAAATCACCGGATCGCAAAGAGATTGTCAAACGCTTTCGACAGGGGAGCCTTTCTTTCATCATCACCACCACCATTTTGGAACGTGGGGTGACGGTTCCTCACGTAGACGTGTGCATCATTGAGGCGGATGACGAGATTTTTGATGAACGGGCCATTGTTCAGATTGTGGGACGTGCTGGTCGCGCGAAAGATGATCCCAACGCAGATGTCCGTCTTTTTTGTGAAACCTATACAAAAGGAATAAAAGAGGCAATACGCCATATTCTGATGATGAATCGGTTAAATGAACGGTGTAGAGAGAAGGGGAATAGGTGATTTGTTGGATATGTGGCGAACCCATTCAACAATCCCTTCGTTTTAATCAGCTCTTTCGGGCGCCAGAGCGGATCTGTTGGAATTGTAAGATGAATTTGGAAGCTGTCGAAGGAGGATGTCCCAATTGTGGTAAAAGGGGAAGCTCGGGTTGGTGTGACAATTGTCTGTATTGGCAAAAACAAGGCATCCTCGTTCAAAACCATTCGTTGTATTACTATAATGCCTTTGCGAAAACTCTCATTGAACGGGTGAAATACCATGGAGACTTACGCCTTCTCCATTCCTTCACACCAATGATCCAGAAATATTATAAACGGGTCTTTCGCAAAATGGGTGGACAGGATTTTGTAGTGGTCCCGGTACCGCTTAGTGGCCGCAAGTATCGACAACGGGGCTTTAACCAAGCCCTCGTCGTCGCTCAAAGCTTCCCTTTTCCTATCTATAATGGGATTCATAAAGCGCATGACTTTACACAAAGCCAACGCACCCGCAAAGAACGGCTCACAGCAAGAGCGGATTTTTGCCTAAAGCAACCGGTTGATTTAAAAGGCAAGAAAATCCTGATCGTCGATGACATCTATACGACGGGGAGTACCGTACACCAGATTGCCCGTCTTCTTAAAGCCTTTGAGCCACAATCAATTTATAGCTTTACCCTCTTCAGAAGTTAAAATAGGAAATAAAAACGTGGCAAATCATTCTTTTCCCCCGTCAATCTATGATATAATTAAAGTATCATAGGGGAAGGAGCTGATGGTATGAGAGTGACCTTTAGAGGGAAAGACGGCTTTGAGTTCACCGATGCATTGGCTAACTATATAGAGGCGAAGCTCACCCGGGTGGCGAACTACTTCCGTCATCCCGAAGACTTGAAGGTACGGGTGGTTGGTAGCGTCTATGATGCTGAACAGATTATCGAAGTGACGATTCCAACGAAAAAACTCCTCTTACGGGCGGAAGAAAGCGCCAAGGACATGTATGCCGCAGTGGATCTTGTTGTTGACAAATTGGAACGGCAGATCCAAAAACACAAGGACAAGATCAACTCGCTTTATCGTCGCAACGAAGGGCTTTCCAACCTATTTAAGTCCAATGAGGAACTGGACATCGAAGGATTAAATGCAGAAATAGTCGGCATCAACCTCGTCAAGACCAAAAAGGTTGAGTTAATCCCTATGACGGTAGAAGAAGCGGCCATACAGATGGAAATGATCGATCACGATTTCTTTATCTTCCTTAATAAGGAGACGAATAAAGTCAATATTCTTTATCGGCGTAAGAAAGATCATGAACTGGCAATCATTGAAACGGAATATGAGGAAGGCTGAGCATCTCAGCCTTCTTTTATTTGATTTCATGGTTTAATAGAAAACTGCTGTTAAGATCAAGCTAGCAAAAATGCCTAAGGGGTATGTTATAATGGAAGAAAATGAAGGGGGCTCATGATGAGCCTATGGATGCGAGGGGAAAAATGATGAAAATTCTCCATACTGCCGACTGGCATTTAGGCAAGTTGGTTAACGAATATTCGATGTTAGAGGATCAGGCTTACCTATTCCGTGAACTCTACCAGCTGATCGAACGGGAGCGCCCTGATGTGATCATTATTAGCGGTGATATTTACGATCGTTCGATACCGCCTAAAAGCGCGGTGGAGTTGTTTGATGAGGTGTTAAACCAACTGAGCATAACCTATCAACTCCCCGTATTGATCATTAGCGGGAATCATGACAGCCAAGAGCGGCTCGATTTTGGCAAGGCTTTTTTTGAAAAGGGAAACGTGTACATCGAAGGAACATTCAATGCGAGGATCCGGCAGGTGGTGTTAGAAGACGATTATGGTCCGATTCACTTCCACTTGATTCCCTACGTGACCCCGGCTTACGCCCGTCATCTGTTCGGTGATGATACTATCGAAACCCATCAGGACGTCATGGAGAAAATCTTAGAGACCATTCATCTTGACGGGGGTCGGCATGTTTTGGTTAACCACAATTTCTTTGCTGGATCGCTCGATGAAATGGAAACATCGGATTCGGAGCGGCTCCTTTCCATTGGGGGGACAGAGGTCATCGATGTAGAACTGGTCAAAGATTTTGATTATGTGGCCCTGGGACATCTTCATCGGCCTCAAAAGGTGAAATATGATCATGTCCGCTATAGCGGTTCGATTCTAAAATATTCGGTCTCGGAAATCGATACGGTCAAGGGTGTCTATCTTGTCGATTTAAAAGAGAAGGGGAATGTTAGCGTGACATTTTGCCCCCTCCGCCCGCTTCGGGACTTCATCCGCATTGAAGGAAAGCTAGAGGAGTTGCTTCAGCCTGACGTATACCTTTCGGTAGATCGAGACGCTTACATCCACGCGGTATTGACGGATGAGAAGGATTTGTATGACCCTCTTGGCCAATTGCGTACCGTATATCCCTATATTCTCCAAATTGACCGCCCTCATTTTCTACTTGAAGCGGTTCATAGTACGCGCCGGAAAGCCGTAAAGACAAAAACCCCCTTCGAGCTGTACCAAGACTTTTTCCTTGAAATGACAGGACAAGAGTTAGAACCTTCCGAGCTCACGATTATCCGCGAAGTCATGTCGGAAATCCATGAAGAAGGTGATGAGGCGTGAAATTGTTGACCTTAACGATGCAAGCGTTTGGCCCCTATCGCCAGAAGCAAACGATCGACTTCCGACTCTTGAATGATAAACGGCTTTTTCTAATTACCGGACCAACCGGTTCAGGGAAAACGATGATTTTTGACGCCATCACTTACGCCCTCTACGGGCGATCGAGTGTCGAAGGCCGGGATGTCGACGGCCTAATTAGTCAGCACCGTCACCCAAGCGAAGTGTGTTTCGTTAAGTTGACCTTTGAATTAAAAGGGGAAACCTATACGATCTATCGTCAACCGAAACAATACCTTCCCAAACAACGAGGGCAGGGGCTGGTGGAACGCCCGGCAGAAGCAAGGCTCATCACGAAAGACAAGATCTACACCTCAGTGGGCGAAATCCAGCAAATGATCGAGGAACGGTTAGGGCTTGATGCAAATCAGTTTCGGCAGATCGTCATGTTGCCCCAAGGAGAGTTCCGTAAGCTATTGGAAGCAAAAAGTCATGAGAAGGAAGAGATCTTTCGTAAAATTTTTAAGACGGATTTCTATAAAGCCTTTCAGGAACGGTTAAAGGAAAAAACAAAACAGTTGGAATGGACGATTCAACACCTGGATATGGAGATGCGCCAGGTTGTCGAAGCGATCGATGCGGCTGGAGATGGCGAGTTGGAATGCTTGAAAGAACAGGAACCGCTTAACTATGAAGCAATAATTGAGAAAACAGAAGCCATCCATTTAAGATTGAAGGAAGAGACAAAAAGGCTTTTAAACACACTCCATACTTTGCAGGAAGACATAAAGAATCTAGACCTCGCCTATCAACAGGGAAAAGCGAGAAATGCCCAGATCGAAGAACTGGCTAAGTCAAGAGAAAAACTGAATGACCTAAAAGCATTGGAATCGACGGTCAAGGAAAAGGAACAACTGCTCCTTCAAATGGCTGAAGCGAAATTCGTTCAAGAAGCAGAAGACCGTCTCTTCAAGCTCGACGCCAAGCGGAAGGCGCTAGAAAATGAGCTTATGGGACTTGAAAAACAGCTATCCGAAATGGAAAAGCATCGTGATGAAGTCAAAAAATCCCTAGAAGAGGCCTATGAGGCATATACCCGCCTCGATGCCCTAAAAGAACGCCGGAACCAAAAGCAGGCACAGCGGGATCGGCTAGAGGAATGGCTAGCTTTATCGTCAAAGGTCAAGGCGCTGGGCGAACAACTTTCACTGTTAATGGAAGAAGAGCGGGAACTGAACAAGGAACGGCAGGCACTCGATCAAGAATGGAAAACCGCGCAACTGGAGGGGGAACGGTTAGAAGAGGCGCTCCAAGAGACTCAAGATGTGGCCCTCCAACTCCTATACCAAGAGGCAAGGCACACGGCCTTAATGAATGCCATCCAGTTGTGTGAAGACATCAAAGCCGCCCAACGGATGTATGAGGACTTAGCCAAAGATTATGAAGAATACGAGGTCCAGACCCGGGCAAAGATGCAAGCTTATGATCAGCATTATCAAACGTATTTGAAGTCCCAGGCAGGGATTCTGGCCCGAGGATTGAAAGACGGGGAACCGTGCCCAGTCTGTGGTTCCACCCACCATCCGAAAAAAGCTTCCTTGATAGATGTGGTCTTGTCGGAAGAGGAGCTAGAAGCTTTCCGAAAGGAAATAGAGGCCATGCAAGCGGAACGTCAAAAACGATACGAAACGCTTGTTCGGACGAAAGAGAAGAAGGATACCCTCGTTCAAAAGCTTCAAGAGTTGTTACAATCCCATGATATGTGGATCCAAGAACAAGATATTCAAGTGATGGAAAGCTACATCCGGCAACAAGCACAAAAAATAGGGGAGCATTACCAAAACCTTAAACAGAAAATGGAGACGCTGGAGCAACAAAAGTTGCGGCTAGAAAAATTAAAAACAGTTCAAAAAGAGCGTCTCGAACGGCTCAATGCGCTCGCCACCCGTTTCCAATCGATACAAGAGACATACCAACAGACCGCGCAACATTACCACACGGAAAAGGGGAGATTGGAAACGCTAGAGGCAAGTTATGGGCTAGCCCAACTGGATCTCGAGACGTTAGAACAGGAGATTCAACTCCTTCAGCATCAAATCCGAGAGATTGAACAACGGTATCATACGCTAGCGTCTCAGTACAATGAACACTTGCAGGCTTTGTCGACGATAAAGGCAAAAAAGGAAAGTGTGGAGAATCAACTCCACGAGATCGCATCCGAACAAAAGGAGGGGCAAGCCCTCTTTTTGATCCGATTAAAAAATGCCCAGTTTCGGGATGAGTCTCACTATCGATCCATCCTCGGACAGCTCAATGAGCACGAAGCCCTTGAAAAGGATGTCCAACAGTACCATCAAGACGTCCGATACTATCAAACCCGTGTCGCCGAGTTGGAAAACCTAGTAGGAGACGGTGTTCCTGTTGACCTCCTTGAGATTGAAGCGCAGCGGGCCCTCTTGGAAGCTGAATATGAAGCAATCCGCCTTCAGGAGCGGGACTATTACATCATTTTACAACGGAATGAACCGCTGCTTGACAAACTCAAACAACTCTACCAACGGACAAAATCCCAAATTAAAACGTTCCAGTCCTACCAATATCTCCATCACGTGACCAATGGCCAAAATGCCCTGAAACTGACGTTTGAACGATATGTATTAGCGGCCTATTTCGATGAAATCATCCAAGCCGCTAACGTTCGCCTCCGGGAGATGACGGACCATCGCTATGCCCTCTTAAGGGATACGGAGTATATTGGCGGGCGTGGTCACCAAGGGCTTGATCTGTTAGTCTATGACGCCTATACGGATCAGAAACGAAGCGTGAAGACGCTTTCGGGAGGAGAATCGTTCATTGCGTCCCTCGCCTTAGCGCTTGGCCTTTCAGATATCGTGTCCAGTTATGCAGGCGGCATCGAACTCCAGACCATCTTTATTGACGAGGGATTCGGGAGTCTTGATCCCATTGCCCTCGACCGTGCGATCCGGACGTTGAATCAGTTAAAGGAAACGGGCCGTACGGTCGGAATCATCTCCCATGTCGAGGAATTGAAGGAGCGGATAGATGTTCAGCTTGAAATCCTCAAGACGAAAGATGGCAGTTCTATTGAACTGCGTATATAAAAAGAGTGGAATAACCCACAATATAAAGTGACATTTACTATAAAAAATGATAATATATAATCTGATATATCCGACAATGTATAGACCTTTTGATCATTTATAGAGGAAAGGAGCGTAATCCAGTGGGATTATTAAAACGACTATTCGATCCAGGCTATCGTGAACTCAAACGGCTGGAAAAGATCGCTGATCAAATCGACGCGTTAGGGCCCGAAATGAAACGGCTGTCCGATGAAGAACTACAGAATAAAACAAACGAATTTAAGCATAGACTAAAGCAAGGCGAAACCCTAGAGGATATTTTAGTCGAGGCATTTGCGGTCGTACGGGAAGCAGCCGAGCGGGTTTTAGGGGAACGGCCTTATTATGTCCAGCTTTTAGGGGGCTTGGCCATCCACTACGGGAATATTGCCGAGATGAAGACTGGGGAAGGGAAGACGTTAACGTCGACTATGCCCGCCTATTTGAATGCGTTGACAGGTGAGGGGGTCCACATCGTGACCGTCAACGAATACCTTGCCAGTCGGGACGCCGAATGGATGGGAGCCCTTTTTAAATGGCTTGGGCTTACCGTAGGCCTTAACCTCAATCAAATGTCCAAAGAAGAAAAGCGGAAGGCCTACCGCTGCGACATTCTCTATTCAACAAACAATGAACTCGGATTTGACTATCTCCGAGACAACATGGTTCTGTATAAAGAAGACATTGTCCAACGAGAGCTCAATTTCGCCATCATTGACGAGGTGGACTCGATTCTCATCGACGAAGCGCGAACGCCGCTCATCATTTCCGGCGGCGTGAAGCGGACGATGAACCTCTACAAACAGGCCGATTTGTTTGTAAAGACGTTACGGGAAGAAGATTACGACCACGATATTAAAACCCGTAATGTCCAACTATCCGAATCTGGTATTCGGAAAGCGGAACAATACTTTAATGTAGAGAACCTGTTCGACGTCCAACATGCCGTGTTGTTGCATCATATCAACAACGCACTCAAGGCAAACATCGTGATGAAACGGGACATCGATTACGTGGTTCAAGACAATCAAGTGATTATCGTTGACCCCTTTACAGGCCGTTTGATGCATGGTCGGCAATGGAGTGATGGTTTGCACCAAGCGGTGGAAGCGAAGGAAGGCGTCGAAATTAAGAAGGAAACGCAGACCCTTGCAACCATTACCTTCCAAAACTATTTCCGAATGTATAAAAAACTTGCAGGGATGACGGGGACGGCTAAGACGGAAGAAGAGGAATTCCGTAACATCTACAACATGATCGTTGTAGAGATCCCCACCAATAAACCCGTCATTCGCGTGGATGCGGATGACTTGATCTTTGCTACACAGGAAGCAAAATTTAAGGCGTTAACCGAAGAGGTGTACGAACGCCACAAACGGGGGCAACCGGTTCTTGTGGGGACCGTCGCGGTAGAAACGTCGGAAATCATATCGCAATATTTTAAACGTAAAGGCATTCCGCATAATGTATTAAACGCCAAAAACCATGCCCGTGAAGCGGAAATTATTAAAAATGCGGGACAGAAGGGTGCCGTCACCATTGCGACGAACATGGCCGGTCGGGGGACGGATATTAAGCTTGGCGAAGGGGTTCGAGAGCTAGGCGGTCTTGCCGTCATCGGGACCGAACGCCATGAGTCGCGACGGATCGATAACCAGCTGCGTGGCCGGGCAGGGCGGCAAGGCGACCCAGGCTATTCCCGGTTCTACCTCTCGCTTGAGGATGACCTGTTGCGCCGTTTTGCCTCAGACCGAGTTAAGCTGATGTTCCAACGGCTTGGCATTTCTGGAGACCAGGCGATTGAGCATCGCTGGATTAGCAAGGCCGTTGAAAGCGCACAAAAGCGGGTTGAAGGAAATAACTTCGATTTGCGGAAGACGCTATTGCAATATGACGACGTCATTCGCCAGCAACGGGAAATTATCTATGGCCAACGGCGGCAAGTGTTGTTTGAGGACGATATCCGTCCCATTGTGGATCAAATGGTTCGCCAGGCCATTGAAAATCGCGTCTTCCAGTTTGCCCGAATGGAAGGCGATGATGATCTTGAAGGCTTGGTGAAACACTTCAATAGTACCGTATTTGTCGATGTACCCCTTCAAATCGAGGACTTAAAGGGGAAAAAGCCAGAGGAACTGGTGGATGCGATTTATGCACATGCTCAAAAACTGATTGATCAGAAAGCAGCCTCCATTGATGAAGCGACCTTTAAGGAGTTTTTAAAGGTCATCGTCCTGCGTGTAATTGACATGAAATGGATGAATCATATCGATATCATGGATGGTTTGCGGCAAAGCATCGGGTTACGGGCGTACGGGCAATCGAATCCCCTCTATGAATATCAACAGGAAGGCTTTGAACTCTTTGAAGAAATGATTGCCGGGATTAACGACGATGTGTTCCGCTACGTCATTCGTGCCCATATTCAATCCAATCTTCAACGGGAAGAGGTGGCGAAACCGACACATGCCTCGTCCGGATCGAAGGAGATCAAACGGCAACCCGTCCGAAAGACAAACAAGGTCGGGCGGAATGACCCTTGCCCTTGTGGCAGCGGAAAGAAGTATAAATACTGTTGTGGGAAATAAGCGTTCTAAACTCTCGATGATGGGATGATTCCAATGGATCTATATGAGTTGAGACAACAATACAAGGCAATCGTGGATACTTTTAGCGGTTTAAAACGGCATATTAATGTAGAAAAAATAAAAAGCGATATTGCAGCGCTTGAACTAGAGATGACGAAAGACGGTTTTTGGAGTGACCAACGGAAAGCCAAAAAAGTTATCGATCAAGCCAATCGGCTGAAAAACATTATCGAAACCCTTGAGTCGGTTGAGGCGCAGATCGAGGATATCGAAACAGGTTTTGAACTCGCTCAAGAGGAAGAAGAAGCCGATTTTTACCATGAATTGGCGTCACTTTTGCGTTCACTCAAGGAGACGGTGATGACCTTTGAGACCAAGCTGCTTCTTAATGGTCCGTATGACCATCGAAATGCGATTTTAGAACTTCATCCCGGTGCGGGTGGAACGGAATCCCAAGACTGGGGTTCGATGCTCATGCGGATGTATATGCGTTATGCCGAAAGCAAAGGCTTTAAGGTGGAAGTGCTTGATTATCAAGATGGAGAAGAAGCAGGCATCAAGAGTGTCACTCTCCTCATCAAAGGGGAGAATGCGTACGGTTATTTAAAGGCAGAAAAAGGGGTCCATCGCCTTGTCCGCATCTCGCCCTTCGATGCCTCGGGCCGCCGCCATACGTCTTTCGTCTCCTGTGACGTGATGCCAGAAATGGATGAGGATCTTGACATTGAAATCAATCCCGATGATCTGAAGATCGATACCTATCGCTCAAGTGGTGCAGGCGGGCAGCACGTCAATACCACTGATTCTGCCGTCCGCATCACGCATCTTCCGACAGGCATTGTCGTCAGTTGCCAGGCGGAACGAAGCCAGATACAAAACCGTGAGCGGGCTATGCAAATGTTGAAGGCGAAACTGTATCGGCTGAAACTTGAAGAACAACAAAAAGAACTCCAAGCCTTACGGGGCGAACAGAAAGAAATCGGATGGGGCAGCCAAATCCGTTCCTATGTGTTTCATCCCTATTCTTTGGTAAAGGACCACCGGACCAACTATGAGACGAGCAACGTCCAAGCGGTTATGGATGGGGAAATCGAACCATTCATCCTTGAATATTTACGTTCCCAAATCACGCTTGACTAACACCATCCTAGGAAGTGAAACGACATGAAATTGAAGAAAATCTTATCCCTTACTCTTACTCTTCTTATAGGCCTCGTTATTGGAATGGCTTGGAGTACGCATCGATATCGGAAAGAGTATAGGGATATCGAAGAAATCATAAGGGCAATCGAAGAATATTCGTATTATTTTAATGAAGAGGAATTGACGCGCAAGCAGCTCTTAGAAGGTGCGCTTCGCGGCATTGTAGGCGAATTAAAGGATCCCTATTCCATCTATTTGGACTCAGAAGAGTTGAAAAACTTCTACGAATCCATTCAAGCGGAATATGCGGGCGTAGGCATCGTCATTGCCCAAGCGGGCGACTATAGCCTCATCGTCGAAGTTATCGATCATTCACCCGCAAAAGATAAACTGTTTGCGGGAGATGTGCTTCTTGCCGTGGATAACGAATCGGTTGTCGGGTTAACCATCGAGGAGATCGGCAAACGTGTACGCGGCGAAGCAGGAACAGTACGACATTTTCTTGTCTATCGAGAGGGGAGAGAAGAAACGGTTGAAGTCATCCTAGAAAAAGTTACGATGGCCACTGTAACCGATGCGATCCTTGAAGTGTCGGGGAATCGGATTGGTTATGTAAAAGTGACGCAATTTGCGACGAATACGGCTCAAGCGTTTGAAGATGCGTTAACGAAACTCAAATCCGAAAACATCACGGATGTCATTATTGACATTCGGGATAACCCAGGTGGCTTGTTGTCTGCGGTTAAAAATATGTTGGATCTATTGACAGATAAAAATGAACCCCTTCTTTTCGTCAAAGAGTGGTCAGGCAACTTGATTCCTCATATACAAAATCGATACCAAGCCTATGATTTTAACCTCTATGTGCTCATTAATGAAAACAGCGCCTCCGCCTCTGAGATTTTTGCGGCGACACTAAACGAGTTGGAAGGCGTTCCTTTAATCGGGAAGACCACCTTTGGAAAAGGGACCATGCAAGCGTTGTTCCCCTTGAATGAAGCGGAAACCAAAGCGGTGAAGCTGACGATTAACGCCTGGTTGACGCCGAAGAAAAACTTCATCCACGAAGTTGGGGTTAAACCGACGGTCGAGGTCGAACAAGCCCACCGGTTTGATTTTCTCGACTATCAGCTTCAGATCGAGCTGGATACCGTTAACCTTCAAGCCGTACCGCTCCAACGCTTTTTAAATCGGACGCAAAAGAACGCACGGGTTCGGGAAGATGGGTACATCGATAAAAATACTTTAGACGCTTTAAAACAGTATCAACAAACGATACCCTGGAGCGGCGAAGGCAATGAGGCGGCCATCGATTTTCGAACGGTATATTATATCAACCGCGAGATTATCAAACAGTCGAAACAAAGCTGTTACGACAGCCAACTGCAAGCGGCCATCCAACTCATTTTGAAGGACAAAGCAGCTTAGAGGTGTGAGCGAGCGCTCACACCTTTTGTATTGCCTTTGGATAAGAAAGTGGTGATGCGTTCTTTCTTTTCATTTTCCGATCGCGTGATATAATAATAGGTGCAAAGAAAAGGAAGTGATGGACATGGGGAAGATGTTTCGCGAGTTTAAACTCGTGTCTTCCTTTCAACCGACAGGAGACCAGCCGGAAGCGATTCGAAAACTTGTCGAAGGCATTAAACAAAAGAAGAAGCATCAAGTCTTACTCGGGGCGACCGGTACCGGTAAGACATTTACCATTGCCAACGTGATAAAAGAAGTCAATAAACCGACACTCGTTTTGGCACACAATAAGACCTTAGCCGGGCAATTGTATTCTGAGCTTAAAGAGTTTTTTCCAGAAAATGCCGTGGAATACTTCGTCAGTTACTACGACTATTATCAGCCGGAAGCTTATGTGCCTGCAACGGATACTTACATCGAGAAGGATGCGTCCATTAACGATGAGATCGATAAATTGCGCCACTCGGCGACGTCTGCCCTTTTGGAACGGAATGACGTCATCATCGTTGCCTCGGTGTCGTGTATATATGGCTTAGGAGATCCAAAGGAATACGAGGACATGGTGGTGTCCATCCGGGTTGGCATGAAGTTGGATCGGGATACCCTGTTAAGCGAGTTGGTTCGGATTCAATACGAACGCAACGATATCGATTTTCACCGTGCCACCTTCCGCGTCCGAGGCGATACTGTGGAAATCATTCCCGCCTCGCATGAGACCAATGCCATTCGGGTGGAATTTTTTGGTGATGAGGTGGACCGCATTCGCGAGGTTGATATCGTTACGGGAGAAATTCTTGGCGATCGGAAGCATGTGGCCATCTTCCCCGCCTCCCACTTCGTCACGTCTGAAGAGAATCTCAAGCGCGCCATTCAAAGCATTGAAGAGGAGTTGGAATGGCGTTTAAAGGAACTGCGGGATGCCGGGAAGCTGCTTGAAGCCCAACGTTTAGAACAGCGTACCCGCTATGATCTGGAGATGTTGCGGGAAATGGGATATTGTCCAGGGATTGAGAACTACTCCCGCCATCTCACGGGGCGTCAGCCAGGGGAAACGCCTTACACCTTACTCGATTTCTTCCCGGAGGATTGGCTGCTTATCATTGACGAATCGCACGTGTCGATCCCACAAATTCGCGGGATGTATAACGGTGACCGATCGCGAAAGGAGACGCTGGTAGAGTATGGGTTCCGCCTACCCTCGGCGCTCGACAACCGGCCGCTTCGCTTTGAAGAATTCGAACAAAAGATTCATCAAGTGATATACGTATCGGCTACTCCCGGTGATTATGAACTCGAAAAGGCAGGATATGAAGTCGTTGAACAAATCATCCGGCCAACGGGATTGCTCGACCCTATTATCGAGGTCCGGCCAACGGAAGGCCAGATCGATGACCTCATTGATGAAATCCGAAAACGGATTGAACGGGATGAACGGGTCCTCGTCACAACGCTTACCATCCGTATGGCGGAACAACTCACGGATTACCTCCAGGATATGGGATTTAAGGTGGCCTACCTGCATAATGAAATTAAAACGTTGGAACGTATTGAGATCATCCGTGACCTCCGGCTGGGGAAGTACGATGTCTTAGTCGGAATTAACCTGCTGCGGGAAGGGCTGGACATTCCCGAAGTGTCCTTGGTTGCCATTTTAGATGCGGATAAGGAAGGATTTCTTCGCAGTAAGCGTTCGCTCATCCAGACGGCCGGGCGGGCTGCCCGGAATGCCAACGGGATGGTCATTCTCTATGCCGATACGATAACGGAATCGATGGAATATGCCATTAACGAGACGTACCGCCGGCGTTCCATTCAAGAAGCCTATAATAAGCAACATGGTATTGTTCCCAAAACGATCAAGAAAGAAATCCGGGATGTCATTCGCGCCACCGAAGCGGTAGAGGAAGGCATCGGTCACGGCCAGGCGATAGAGATAAAAAATCTATCCCGCGACCAGATTGTAACATTGATTCAAAATCTCGAAACGCAAATGCGCAAAGCGGCAAGCGAACTCGATTTTGAGACTGCGGCGTCATTGCGGGATGTCATTTTTGAACTAAAAGCCAACTTATCATAAAAAAAGCAGGCCATAAGCCTGCTTTGATTACGCTTTTCATCATGCGAGGGTATGAATGAGGCAGATCTTATTATGGTGATTGTGTCGGATGAATAACGTATGGGGCTCTTGATCATTGGAACGATCGCATTGGTATAAGAGGATGAGCGAACGCTCATCGCTTTTCTTTCCGTTAATGATTTTCAGTTGGCGATCGCGATAGGTGTCGATTAACGATTTTATGACCGCCTCTTTTCCGACAATCCGGTGTCGGTTCGAATCGGTCCATTCGCATTGGTCATCGAGAAGATAGTTTAATAGGATATCGTTGTTCGTGTTCAATGCTTGGATGAAATTGTTGGTCAGAATATCAATCATCATGAGAGCCCCCTTTTTTCACGTTGTCCATTATACCATATCTTTCGAAAAGAAAAAGAGAAAATGATCAAGAAAGTGGATTTTAATGATCGCAATGATGGATAAATAGAGATCAGCGATTAATTATAAGCGATAAAATGTTATAATAGAGATGATTTGTAAAATGGCTGAAAATGATGGAGACGTTAGAAAGGAATGAAAACATGGTCATCATTAAATCCGAACGTGAAATTCAGATGATGCATGAAGCGGGGAAATTGCTCGCATTAACACATAAAGAAATTGCGAAAATAATTCGCCCAGGAATCACCACGTTAGAAATCGACGCCTTCGTGGAACGGTTCCTCCATGAACACGGCGCCACTCCTGAACAAAAAGGGTATCACGGCTTTCCATATGCAATCTGCGCATCGGTCAACGACGAGATCTGTCACGGCTTTCCGTCGGATCAGCCGCTAAAGGACGGGGATGTCGTTACGATTGACATGGTTGTCAATTTAAATGGCTATTTAGCGGATTCCGCCTGGACCTATATTGTAGGCAATCCTACGCCACGAGCCCAAAAGCTGGTTGAAGTAGCCAAGGAGAGCCTTTATCGAGGGATCGAACAAGCGGTTGTGGGCAATCGCCTTGGGGACATCGGACATGCCATTCAATCCTTCGTAGAAGCTCACGGCTTTTCCGTCGTACGCGATTTTACTGGGCACGGGATTGGGACGTCTATGCATGAGGATCCTCAAGTCCTTCATTACGGGCAGCCTGGCAAGGGACTGCGCTTAAAAGAGGGAATGGTCATCACCATCGAACCGATGGTGAACGAGGGGAAATGGCAGTGTAAGATCGATCGTAATGGATGGACAGCGCGTACGATTGATGGGAAGCTGTCTGCGCAGTTCGAACATACGGTTGCCATCACCAAGGATGGCCCTCTTATATTGACCGACCAGGACGCAGTATAATTTTTTTGACAGTTGACAGAAGAATATGCCAATCCCCGATTAAGATTATCTTTTTCTACATAAAGGTGTCATTTTTTTCAGATTTCAACATATTTTTGTATAGTAGAGATGGAAAAATAAGGGGGTTGGAGATGAACAAATACAATAATCCCACATCCATTCGCTTTAATCCGGAACGCGAGAGAGGTCTTGTCGAATTTATCGAAGCAAGCGGTGGGGTTAAGAAGGCATTGATGATTCTCTTTCATCACTATCAGGCAACGAAGGAATTACCGGAACTTTTAAAGCAATACATCCGCCAACAGGAGCATCACGCCGATCATCTTCCGGAAAATCTGCAAGTAATAAAAAAAGTGAAGGATCTGGTTGACTACGGCATTTTGTCAAAAGAAGAGTTTTTTGATAAAATAAAAAAGCTATTTGACTAAATGGTATCGTTTCTCACATGGTGATCCTATTCCCGACCATCGGTTGTCGGGATATTTTGTTTATAAAGTAAGCGTGATATAATTTATAAGGCATGAATGGCTATTCCTATCACAGACTAGAAAAGGGCAGTGGCATTTTGTATTGGAAAGACATGGTTGGAAATAGGTGATACATATGAAACCGGTAGATGTCGGACAAATTCTCGAATTAGAGATCGTAGACCTCACGTCAAATGGCGAAGGCATCGGCAAGGTTAATGGTTTCCCGATTTTTATCGAGAAAGCCTTACCCGATGAACGAGTAAGGGTTGAAATAACCAAGCTGAAGAAAAATTTTGCCTTGGGAAAAATGCTGGAGGTCATCGATCCTTCGCCTGAACGCGTGAAACCTTATGCAGAAGACCTGTATCGTTACGGGGCGTGTAATCTCCTTCATCTCTCCTATCAAGGGCAGCTTAAATTTAAAACTAATCTGGTGAAAGAAAATTTAAAAAGGATTGGAAAGATTGATGTTGATGTTAATCCCTGTTTAGGAATGGCACATCCGTATAACTACCGAAATAAGTCAGCCTTTCCCTTTGGGATGAGGGATGGACGGATCGTTGGAGGATTATTCGCTCCTGGTACCCATGAGATAATCGATTTAAATGAGTCAGTTATCGATAATCCTACAACGATAGAGATCATGAAATATATTAAACGTACGATATTAGCGTATCATATCGTTCCTTACGATGAAATCAGCCATAGCGGCATCTTGCGTCATGTCGTCATCCGCCACGGAGAAAAGACAAAGGAGTATATGGTGACGCTGGTAGTCAGAACGAAGGATATTCCGCAATTAACTGCTTTCGTAGAAAACCTAATAAAGGCGTTTCCTATGGTTGTGTCCGTCATACTAAACGTCAATCCCGATCGAACGAATCGGATACTCGGGGATGAGGAAATCGTACTCTATGGCAATTCCTATATCCATGACTATATTGGAGATGTTCAATTTGCGATATCGTCAAAATCGTTCTATCAGGTCAATCCAACACAGACAAAGGTGTTATATGATACGGTCGCGCGATTTGCGAATTTAAAGGGGAACGAGGTTATCATCGATGCTTATTGTGGTATCGGCACGATCGGTTTGTATCTTGCCAAACAAGCGAAAGCAATCTACGGCGTTGAAATCGTCCGTGAGGCAGTCGAAGATGCGAAATATAATGCGAGACTGAACGGATTTAACAACGCCCATTTCATCGTTGGCAAGGCGGAAGAAGTTATCAGGGATTGGAAAAATGACGGGATTCAAGCGGACCTCATAATCGTAGATCCACCGCGAAAGGGCTGCGACCAACGGTTGCTAGATACGATTGTTGAGATGAAAATTCCACGAGTAATCTATGTGTCTTGTAATCCCAGTACATTAGCACGTGACCTCAACCTTTTAAAGGATTACTATCAGATCCATGAGGTTCAACCCGTTGATCTTTTCCCTCATACTTCTCACGTTGAGTGCGTCACATTGATGTCAAAGGTTGAGAAATAAAAAACTGAAAAGCTTGTAAATAAAGGGTTTCCAGACATTTAGTTTTTCTCGAGGCCTATAATGCTCCCATAGTGTGAGACACAAAAATAAAAAAGTAAGTTATAATGGAAGCATGAAAAAGAGAAATCAATACTCAGCGGAATTCAAAAGCAAAATAGTACTGGAGATACTCCAAGAAACCTCTACGGTTAATGAA
>DATCJW010000065.1:0-4386 GCA_036562595.1 Haloplasmataceae bacterium
ATGCTATTCTATTCATTTATTGACTAATAGACTACATTGGACAGTAAATAGAAGTTGGAAAACGATATTAATAAATTGACAAAAGACTGAATAGATTAAACAAGCCATTTGTCCTGCCACTATTTATAATATTTCGGAAAAATATTAAATAAAACCATCTCGTATCTTAAGGATCGAGATGGTTTTTCATTAAGTTTAGATCATATAGTCATGCCAATTAAAGACAATGCCTAATAGTTTATAGAGTCGAAGTTCTCTTTGCTTCATCGTAGCGGGTGTGATGATAGGATTTGGGCCATAAGTATAATCTTCTAAAACCAGTAAGCTTTTATTAAGATATTTATTTTCAATTACCGTTTTAAAGTGTTCAGCAAATTCCACACTATCGATGACGACCATTGACTCCGTGCTTAGAAAAGTGCTACGAGCATCCAAATTGAATGAGCCAATGAGGGTCAGCCGTTCATCGATCATGAAGGCCTTACCATGAAAGGTTTCAGGACCTTGATATTCATATATTTTGTAGCCTTTATCGACTAAGTCATTACGACGTTTCATATATCCCATCATACCGAAACGATTGGGATTTACAGGTATAGAGTTGGTAAAAAAAGTGATGTGTTCAGAGGGGACTTTAATGTCATCGATATATTCCAACATTTTTCTAGTTGGAACCACATAAGGGCTTAGGATAAAGACGGAAGATTCGGCTCTCTCAACCAGCCTTGTCAAGTCATACCAGATCCATGGCTCCTTATTCAATCGTTCGATAGGATTGTGGATGAGTGTCACGCGGCGGGTTGGATAGCTATGAGAGAGCCAATCAATGGCACTCTGGAAGAAATGGGGATTGATCCTTCTTTCTTTGGTGATAAAGGCTTCAAGCGCATCTTGATAGGCTTTCCCTTTTTTTAGGTCTGAGCGCTTGACTTTTAACGGTTTTGTATATGAAGAAGACCAGAGGGAATCGAAATAGCGACTCATTTGAGGAATGACACTGCTATCTGTTTGTTCAGAGGTATTAATGATTAAAACGTCTAAATCGTTCGTAATCCTCCCTGGATGATTATCTGGCGCATAAAACCGATACTGAATGTTACGTCCACCGATCATGGCATACTTCTGGTCAGCAATCATAAATTTGTCATGCAGTCGATTTTGAATCGTCCAAGGCAATAGAAGGTTGATCGGTTCATAGATATGAATCTCAATATTATCATGAAGCGTTAATGCATAGAAGGCCTTACGGACGTCTTGAAATTTTACGAATTGGCCATCGACTAGCAACCGGACCTGCACCCCACGATCTGCTGCTTCTGATAGGGCATGAAAAAATAGTTTACCCGCGTAATCGTTAAAATAGCGATAGTAAGCAATATCGAGTGTATTTTCCGCATTTCGGATGAGATCAAGGCGGGCTAGCAGGGCTTCGAGTCGCTGTTCAATCAGTACAACCCGATCCGGGCCTTCGCCATCATGGTAGAAGCGATCGACGGGGTGTTGATCTATAAAATCGGATCGACTTGGCTGATCAAAAGCGAATACAAGAACGCCTCCAATGTATAGATAGGCTATCAATAGGATTATGAACAGTAGAACTCGTTTGAATGTTTTTCCTAGTTTGTTCATCGTATCCTCATCCTTAAATGGATTTTTCTTAATTGTTGCGATTATTTTTATTATATCAGTTTTGTTATCGATTCGACAGAAAAAAACAAGCTTTTTAAATATTCTTCACATTTACAGTCCAACGCTCTACATTGACAAATAGAAAGCCGGATACTATACTAAAGTTGTTAAAGCGCTTTCTTTTGGATGAGATGCGCAAGAGAGTATAGGAATTGATTTAAGGGAGGATAATATGATGGTTATTGGTGTACCGAAAGAAATCATGCCTCATGAGAAACGTGTCGCTGCTACGCCAGAAACGGTCCAGCGATACATCAAAAAGGGATGGCAAGTGATTGTAGAACAAGGGGCAGGACAAGGCTCGTATTTTAGCGACGAGCATTTCGTTGAAGCAGGAGCTACCATTGAACCGGATGTTGAACGTCTCTATGCAAAGGCAGACCTGATTTTAAAGGTAAAGGAACCTCAATTTAATGTAGAAAAGAACAAGCACGAGCTTGAGATGATGCGTTCGGGACAAATCCTCATCACTTTCTTACATCCTGCTTCACCAGCAAATCACGAGATGGTGAAGATGATGGCGGAGCGGGGGATCATTGGACTGACTCTTGATGGGATTCCTCGTATCTCACGGGCTCAGGCAATGGATGCCTTGACTTCGATGAGTACGTGTGCAGGATATAAAGGCATGTTAATGGCGATGAATGCCTTACCAAAATTCGTATCTCCCATCTTCACTGCGATTGGTTCGATTCCTCCTGCGAAGGTACTTGTGGTAGGAGCTGGGGTTGCTGGCCTTCAAGCGATTGCAACCGCGAGAAAACTGGGAGCTATCGTATATGCCACGGATATACGGCCTGAAGCTAACGAACAGGCGATGAGCCTCGGGGCAAAAATCGTCGATCTGGAGATTCCAGCGGAAGTTGCGACGGGCACTGGAGGATATGCAAACGAGTTGCCGGAGATCTGGCTTGAGAAGGAAAGAAACAAGCTTTCTGAAGTTCTTCCCGAGATGGACATCGTGTTTCTCAGCGCACTAGTTCCCAATCGCCGAGCCCCCATTTTAGTAACCGAAAACATGGTGAAGTCGATGAAACCCGGAAGCACTATCGTCGATATATCTATTGACCAAGGAGGGAATTGCGACATTACGCCACACGGGACATCAGAAACCAAACACGGGGTTTTGATTCATGGAATTAAGAACATTCCCGGGCACATTCCCGAAACGTCAACCCGCATGTTTGCGAAAAATGTATACCACCTTGTTGACTATTTAATTCGTGATGATCAGGTTCATTTAAACTTTGAAGATGAAATCATTGCTTCCATTATTGTTACCGATGGCCGCCAGATTGTCCATCAAGGCGCGAAGGAGGCCATGGGACTGTTATGATGATCGGTTCCATCGTACCGGAACATCTTATGGGCCCCGCTTCGCTCATATTGATTTTTTTAGCAGCCACGGTCATCGGCTATTTGCTTATAAAACAAGTTCCAAGTCTGCTTCATACGCCACTCATGTCGGGAATGAATGCCTTGAGTGGTATTACCGTCCTAGGAGCATTAACGGTGTTTGTGGTCTTGCTTCGCGATAATCATCCGTATGTTGCCTTCATCTTTGGCGGATTGGCAATCATTCTTGCAACGGTTAATGTAGTCGCTGGATTCGGCGTGACCGGACGGATGTTGCGGATGTTTCGCAAGAAGGAGGATCGCAAATGACCGATCCTCAATTCTATAGTATTAGTCTGTTCCTCGTATTAGCCATTCTTTTTGGAATTTATTTGATGCAGAGGGTAGAAACGGCAAAATGGGGCAACACGATTAGTGCCGTGGCAACCTTAGTGGCGATCCTATTGACTCTCTTCCATTTAGACGTATTAACTGTAGAATATCTGTTGGATGTGACGGGTCTGGGAGTGTTTCTCCTCATTGGATGCATCATCGGGATATGGGTGACGAAAAAAGTCAAGATGATTCAAATGCCACAGGTTGTTGCTCTATTAAATGGTATTGGTGGAGCTGCTTCTGCCATCGTGGGGGCCGTGACCTTGTTTGGGTTGAAGAGCCCGTCTTTTGAATTGTTCACCGCTCTTTTAGCCGTTGCCATTGGAGTGGTGACATTTGTCGGGAGCCTCATCGCTGCTATAAAGTTAAGCGGCCGTATTGAAGGAAGACCCATCTTCATCAAGTACCATCAAGGGTATGTGTTAATCTCCTTGTTTCTCCTGGTCATCCCGTTTATTATCCCATTTGTTGTTCCTGAATCGATGGGATGGGCATTGGCATTTCTTGTCCTATTAAGTGCAACCTTTAGTGGGTTGGCAACGATTCGTATAGGTGGGGCAGACATGCCGATTACCATTTCTCTTCTAAATGCCCTAAGCGGTGTTGCTGGAGCGATTGCAGGCATGGCCATTAATAACGTGCTTCTCGTCGCCGTAGGAGGTATTATTGGAGCTAGCGGATTGATCCTCACCCAGCTGATGTGTCGATCGATGAACCGCAAATTACGGGATATCTTACTGGGGAAGACGACCGCAAGAATTTGGGACCATAAGGCGGTCGTTCAGGATGCGTTGGTTCGAGACTCCACTGAATCGGTGCTTGATACCGTTTTATGTGATGCGCAACGCGTGATCATCGTTCCGGGTTATGGGATGGCGTTAGCCCAAGCACAACACCACCTTAAAGAGCTGAGCGACCGTTTAAAAGAACGAGGGGCAACGGTTAAATTTGCGATCCATCCAGTAG
>DATCJW010000143.1:0-2691 GCA_036562595.1 Haloplasmataceae bacterium
CTACTCTAACAAGCAGGCTTCTATGGCAACCAATCATCGGTCAGTGGAAGCAGCCAAGCCTTCTACACCACAGCCGCCGCAAATGACCGAGCGAAAGACGCCAAAGCCCATAGCCGGAACCGATCATCATGCAACACCAATTATCGATCTTACGGAAGAAGTTATCGGATACGTTGGGCCTGAAAAGATAAAACGACAAATTGAAAATTATGAAAGACGCAAGGCCCAATACATGGCCAATGACCCCGAGGCCTTAGAAGATCCGACCCGCTCGCCACAAGGTGATAAGGATCAAGAAGCATCGAACACAGAAGGACAAGGGCGGCGGTCCCTTCCATTTGCGTTGCAACTGCTTTTTCATTGTATCGCTTTCATGGCCCTAACGCTGATCATCTTGGTGTTAATCCACCATTTAAATATATCAAAGATTAACCATGTCATCGACAATTGGGTGGAAGCGTTGAAAAAGTTCTTTTAACCTTTTGCATGACGAACAAGGGATGGTACGGGATTCATTCGTCTATCACGCCCTTTGTGTGAATGACGAAAGGATCCTATAAACGGAGGGATACTATGTCGATCCACCTGCAGCATGAGGCATATATTGAATGGCTCCAAAACCTGAAACAGGATACTATTTTTTATGGGACGATCGAGAAAATTGAACGGGATGGTTTTCGCTACCGTTATTATTTCAATCTTTTCAATGAACGAACCAACCGATTTGATGACCTAGTCGACCAAATGGAAACGGTGAATATGGTCCCCTATACTTTTGAACTCGCCATTAAGACAAACCATACCGATCTTTTCAGTCAAAGACAAGCCATTTACCAATTTGAGCGGGTTGACGAGATAGAGCAACATCCCGATTGTTTTCCCGCTACAATCCTTTTGAATATTCACCGTCGTTATGACCGTTTTAATCCGTTTAAAAATAAAACCATCTATGTAAAGGTGACGAAAGCAAGTGATGAGGTCAAGCAAGATTACCAACAGCGAATGGCTCGACAGCTGAATTGGTTGAAGGAACACAGTACGTTGACGAAACACCTCTCACTATCCTATGGGGAGACGTTCAATGAATTGGTCGGTGTCCGCTACAGCCAATACTATGTTGGCCTAGGAAATTGTTCCTATCTCAATTTAGGGGATTCTAGCCGCGGCTTTTTTAACATTGGCTACGTGAAAGATGAGGCGAACGATTTATATCACTATACAGGTTTTTCCCGACATAAACCGGATTTTGTCATCATCTCGAGTTTAGAGAAAGAGAATTACAATGCGGCTATTCGGTATGGAAATGACCGTCTCTTTTCCTGTGATTGGATTATGCCGCATATTCCGAAGTATCATCTGAATCTGTTTCGGCTGTATCGGACAATCATCCGTCACGGAGGAAGGCTTTATTTTCTTCAATACGTCGCCAATACTTCTGTCTTTACCATTGAACACCCGGCTTTCGATTTTCAAGTTTATTTTGAGTCGGACGTTTCGATGAAGCGATATGGGCTAAGCTTATTTTTACGTTATAAAGATCAATTTATTTCTATAGGAAATGCAGACTATAACTTTAAAAACAAGTCATTGGTGTACCAGCATTTTGATCTTATCGTCTTACCCCATCAAAGTTCTCGAATCAAGGTTCGGCTCCAGCGCAACGTGAAAACGGGGCCTCTGACCGCAAATCCCGTCTATCGTCTTCGTAGTGGATTTAAAACGCATCGCGTTGATAAACAAGGGAGTTTCATCTATAAATTAAAATAATAAACAAAACCTGCCTGGGATCAAACGGTTTATCATAAGGCAGGTGTAAAACAGGTTATCCCGTTGATAAATCACTCATGCTGGCGGCTTAAAGTTATTTAGCTGCTTTTTTTATGGTCAAGGAAAAAAATGAATGGATAGAAGCTATCACGAAAATGATGCATAAACCTCAAGGCACAATAGAGGATGGGGTTTGAGCAAAAAGTTTATCATTCTGAAGGATCTGTGTTATGATGGATACAACGGATTTGCTTGGCATCAACATGAACAGAAAGGTGATAGCATGTCCATCAATAGCGATCGGTTTAAGCAAGTCATGGGGAATTATCCTACCGGCGTGACGATTGTGACCACGGCGGATGAGCATGGGACACCCTTTGGCATGACTGTCAATTCATTTGCTTCGGTTTCTCTGGAGCCAACCCTCATCTTATGGTCGATTGATAAACGGGCTAATTCCTATGACGTGTTCACGCAAACCAAACGTTTTGCGGTCCACATTCTTGCCAGTGATCAGGCGGACCTTGCCGTACGCTTTGCGACGAAAGGAATCGACCGTTTTGCCCTTTCAAAATGGGAGTGGTCCGCTTACCGGTTACCGATTCTGTCTGACGTCGCCGGTGTACTCCAATGTCAGACATATCAAACCATAGAGGCGGGTGACCATATGATTTTGATCGGCGAGGTCATCGCCATTGAAGACTACGGAAAGAAGCCGCTGCTTTACCATAAACGGACTTTTGGGGAGATCCATCCATCCTTTTATGCGAATAATAAATAAGAAAAAATGAGCAGGTTTCCTGCTCATTCAGGCTGTTGACAAAGTATCATTGTCAATGGCCTTTTTATTTTGAAAAATATAACTCTATGGTCCATAAATAAGTATATTTAACTTCTTATATTTGATATAATCGAGGAAGGAGT
>DATCJW010000144.1:0-11354 GCA_036562595.1 Haloplasmataceae bacterium
CGTCTGGATTGAGGCCAAGCCGTTTAATCTTTTCCTCATCTTTCATGATGGCATCGATTTGCCGAACCTCTCCATCCTCCATCAATACATATTTGTCAGATCGAGGCAAGACGGACACTGGACTTTCAAACGAACGGAAACGTTCTTCAAATAGAAGTCGCTCGATATCATCAGGGAAAACGTTTAAATAGTTTTCAATCAAGTCAAGGTTATAGGTCCAGTGGTCGATCCAATAACCAGTACCGTATGCGGCTTCGAATTCTTGCTGGGAATGACTAAGGATGAGCTCCAAGAAAGAGACTTTATCTAATTCATACTCTACCTTCTCATCTTCTAACGCTTTTAACAGTTTTCCGGGAGTGAATTTATTCTGTAACAGTTCTTTAACGCGTTCAGGTTTCGTCTTGACGTACTTAAGCACAACGTCCATCGCTTTTTGGTCGAAGTAAAAAGAGGAACCTTTTATGGTTAACGGGTTGTAGCCGTCGAGTTGAATGAGCTCCATGAATTGTTTGATATTGAAGAGACCGGCTTCCTTTACGAAATAAACGTCGTTGCGCCGGTTTTGATTTACATCACGGAAATTGCCGTTTCCTTGGGAATAATAGGTGGGTTCAACGACAAAATAGTTATACTCTCGCTCCATGTCGCCGTGAATACGAGAAAAGACGTGATAAACAATGGGTTGATCTTTACCCTTAAATACGATTGGATAACCGCCACGCAATAAATTATCGACAAAACATTGTTCAAGATACGCATCAAAAATTGGATAAGCAGTACGTGAGATAAGAGGGGCTTTCAAGGCTTCGCCTAATGCAAAGGCTTTTTGTTCTTGACTGATAAAATAGTCGGAACCAAATGACTTGGCCTTTTCCAGGAGGGCTTCAATGGCGGGCATCCGACCGACCACGGTAAAGAACGTGGCTTTCTTATCGATCGTTCCATCAAAGGCTGTGAAAGCGCAAGGAAGTTTATTCGCAACGACTTGTCTTGACGAGACGATCGCTTTAAGATTGTTCCGTTCGAAGTAACTCGGCCGCAAGAAAGACGTATTTTCCGCAAAAACGTAGTCCGCATCGTAGATAATGGGAAGGCGTCGGGAATGTTCATCATAGGTGGCATAGAAGTGACCTACACTGACGGTTCCCACAACGGCTGTATCCTCTGTTGTTGAACGGAGGCAATAGAATGGCAAATGCTCATCTGCCATGATGACATCGTTCCATGCCACCGATAAATTGGCCATGTTTTTAATCATATAGTTATCGACACCAGCAGGCCACAAAACGGGGAGGCCATCAAGCAACTCGATCGCCACTGGTTGGTTGGATAAGTTTGTAATCTCAATTTTACGAATAAGGCCCGGATAGTTCTCGTGAGTTGCGGTGAAATAGCGCACAACCACTTTTAACTGTAACGTATGGTTGACCTCTTCAATCGTGAGCACATTGGTATCGATAATCATTCGCCGTTGGACATCATCCGGTGACACGGATGAAAAAATCTCATGAACCGTACCATTACGCTTGATAAAGGTTCGAAACCCCGTAATTTCAGTTTGCCGATAGGCGATATTCGCAGGCACAAAGTCAAGAATGGGTTGATCTTTATTCTCAACGCCGAAAGAGCTAATGGCTTGGCCGCGATTGACATAATAGACCCACATCGGAATGCCATCGACGCCAGCGACGCTTGGTAAAAAGCTCGCAAACGTTTTCGTCTTATCATAATTTTCGATTACGAATTGATTTTGATCGTTTAAGTAGTACGTGCTCATTGAACCCTTTCCTCCTCCAATGTTTTTTACGATTGATCAACAAGCAGGATGGAAAAAGACAGTTAGGATAAGAATGGCGGTAGCCCATTCTTATCCTGTTTCCTGATTATTCGCCTGTGATTCCCGTCCGTTCGATGCCTTCAATGAACTGACGTTGGGCAAAAATATAGATTAAAAAGAGAGGAATGATCGACATCAGGGTTGCCGCCATGCGGAAGGATTCGTTTAATCGAACTTGATTCGGATTGCCAGCAATAATATCTTGATAAGCACTTTCAAAAACCCCAAGCCGCTTCGGCAGAAGATCCACCGTTCGTCCCATCAACATGTTTGACATGTAAGACTCATTCCAATTCCAAACGAAGGAAAAAAGGAATACGACGACAATGACAGGAAGTGACATCTTAATGAATATATGCCAAAACACTTGTAACGGTGTTGCGCCATCAATACGAGCTGCTTCATCTAGCGAAATGGGAATCATGCGGAAAAAGTTATGGAAGATGAGAACAAGGATGGCATTGTTGACACCTTGGCCTAGTAAGGTTAAGACAATCATCGGCGTGATGGTTCCGACCAATTTTACTCCAATCCGTTCAGAAAAGGACAAAAACATCATCGTTCTAGGGATCATGACGAGCGGCAAGGGAACGATAAAGGAGGCAAGTAGAATAACAAACCAGAATCGTTTACCCTTAAAATCGAATCGTGCGAAAGCAAAACCCGTTAGAGCGGCAATCACGGTTTGAATGCTGCCAAGTAGGCCGGAATACCAGATGGAGTTAATGAGTGAAGACGGCATGTTGAGACCTCGAATCGCCACACGTATGGTATTCAGATTAAACTTACGGGGAATCCACTCTACTTCAGGGTCAAGGAGGTCGGATGTGGACATGAAAGACATCGACAACATTTGAATAAGAGGATAGACAAATACGTAACTGATACCGATGAGTAAAATATAAATCATCAACTTGAAGAGAAGGCCGTCATTGGTCGCATTGCCGAACAGCGTTTTGCGGATCTTCGTAACCTGTTCAAAATATTTCGTCCGATCAAGCTTTTTCATGCTTTTCTACCCTCCCCTTTTGAAATTTCATTTTTATTTCTTGGAAGAACTCCCGGACCGATTGATCACGACGACGATTCCGCCGTTGAATCCGTTGAATCTTTTTACGTTGTCGTTCTTGAAGCGATTCCTGTTTCTTCAGCACATCACGGTCACGGAAAATCAAGAATGCCAGCCCTATGGTTAAGAGCACGACGATGGTGTAAATGACCGCATAGGCGGATGCCATTCCTAAGCTTTTCGTCGAATCGGCAATCGCTCGCTGAATAAGTTGATACAGGGTGGGATTCCCATCGTTTCGAGGATTAATATCATAAAGCCCTAAGGTGACAATGGTGTATATAGAAACGACTAATGCCGTCGATTTCACATTCGGAATGACAATCTTCCAAATTTTTTGCCACCAAGAGGCGCCATCAATGTCCGCTGCTTCATAAAGTCCGCGATCGATCTTCTGTAAAGCATTGATGAAGAGAACGATCGGTATGCCCGTAAACCAAAGGACAATTGTGAAGTTAAGGAATAAAATTTCAATGCCGCGGGCAAGCGATCTTGAGTAGTTAGCCACCATTCGAAAAATCAAGAGATCGGATATACTCGCAAATGAGGTCGCACCGCTGACCATGAATTGTTGGAGAACCGGACCAGACAAAATGATGACCGGCAAGAAGAAAATGGTTCGAAACGTTGTTCGGAATTTAAACTTTTGATTTAGAAGCAGTCCCAGGATGAAGGACACCACAACAATGACCGGGACATAGATAATCTGCATCAGGATGAAATTTATCAATGCTGGAATGAATTCGACAATTGAAAAAAACATCGTATAGAAATTACGGAACCCAACCCATGTCAATTGATAGCCTAGCCCCGTCTGATTGACATTATTAAAACTTAAATAAATGGTGTAGAAAATTGGAATGATGGTAAAGAGGACAATGCCAATGAGCCAAGGCGTTAAGAAGAGGTAGGCTGGTAAGTTTTGTCTACGTTTGAAGCTTGAACTGCTTTTCTTTTTCATCGTCTCACTCCTTAACGAATAACCTCATAGGATACGGGTCCGATGGTGATGCCTTTATAGGTGAAGGGCTCGTCTGTATAGTTAATCACGATTTCGACTCCGTTACTATATGTATTTACAATCACACCGTTTTCAACGACCGTTCGATTTATCCAGTCGCTCCCCATAACTTGGCCAAGGGCCCGATCTACCCGCTCATAAATCGTGGCAATGAGATTTTTATAGAGGGTATATTCTGTCGAATAGTAGTTTGATGAGTTGGTTGCCATGAGAAGGTAGGCAGGTTCTTTCGTCAGGACAAAGGAGGGATAGACGTTATAGTCGATCATACGTAAAATATCTTGATCCGTGTAGAAAGAGAAGTTGGAATACGGTGCATACACTTCCATCGTTCCGTGAAGAACCATTTGAAGGAAGGGAACCGTGTCCGTGGAAATAATGTATTGAGTACTAAATACAGGAGCTTCTAAGTAACGGTCGATATAACGCCAAGAATACATATTGGGATTTTTCGCATTGATCATATATTTTGAAGCTGCTTTCTCAAATGCTTCTTGATAAGTCGTAATAATCGATCGGCGTGTGGTTAGACCGCCTGTATAGTCTGTGAAGAGGATTCTCTGCATTCCGTCAATTGTAAAGGAGGAGACTGGAAGATCATCCATATCTTTCATGAAATCGTTCAGCCAAGCCTTCGACTTTTTCGCCCTTGCATAATAGACGGTGTTTACCGGGGCTTCAGGATCATAAAGGAAAGTCCGTGTATACCAGTTGGTAGCATGACGCGTCGCATTACCTAACAAGGAAACTCGGTGTTCATTAATCGTTACAAAGTCTTGCACTAGTGAAACGTCGATTCCATCATGCTTTAATCGTTCAATAACCTGGACAAACTCTTTTTTGGAGCCAATTTCACGATTATATCGGATACGATCGGGTCGACCGAGGGTAATCCCTCCTTTTTGAAATCCCATCAAGCCAACATTGATGTTCCGAATGCCCATGTCCATGATATCATGGATGATGTCTTCAACATCATTAATTGTCGTGACCACCACATCGTCAAAACCTACAATGTTGCGCTTAGCATCGGACATGACGAAGTCAAGGCGTAACGGAATACGATGGGCATTCGTCTGCATGGGGGTCAGGATTCCTTGTTCGATAAGGAACTCACGATAAGCTTTGGCCATTCCGATATAGCTGGCTGGCTTGCCATCTTCACTACCATCGTTTGCCAGAAACTCATAATGGATATTGATGTCAAATGGGCTCATTTGTTCTGGATCAAGCAGTTTTTCATAACCCGCTCCGGCACGGTTATAGATTTGGAAGTACTTATAGTTATAGACGAAACGTGGATAGGCCCACGTATAGTGCGTCCGCATCCCCTCATCCGGAGTAACAATAATTTCCATATGCTCATCCCCCTTCGTGGCATAGGCCACAAAGGCGGCTTGATTATGCCCATGTGCGATACCAAAGACCGGCATGACGGGCTCCTTATAGGCGACGAAACCGCGTTGACTCGAGTAGTACATCATATTAAGAGAATTATCATTTCCATAGACTTTGCCAGTATAACTCGTCAATTCGGTGTTAAAATCGACAAAGCGAATGAGAGCGCCTGGACCATCAGGAACTAGGACGTAGCCAGGAACGCGGTATTTCGGTACAGGCTCAGTATTTTTAATGGGACGCCCAAACTCATCGAATACGATGTTCCCATTCTCATCTCTAACATAATCCCCATTTCCACTATAACCGCCTTCATCGATGGGAAAACCATACTCATCGGTGATATATTCTCCATTTTCATCCAATAGCCCAGGATTGTAAAAAATCTGTTTCCCGCCCGATGCTCCGAGAAACGGCGATAGAAGAATGGCTGCAAGTCTATTACGGTCTTTCCCCGTAATCTCGTCATACCGGACTTCGTAGGATACTCCCTTATCTGTCAAATAAATATGAAGCTTAATATTGATGAGTGGACTGAAAAAGTTGATGTCGAGGATATAGTGAGAGTCGTCGCCGATGACTTGATAGAGGGTTGACTGGACATTGGAGTCTGAGGCACTAGAAATCCGTTTAATGGTTAAAGCCGTATCGTAATATTCAATGGTGAGTAAGGAGTTGGCCAGAGCCGTAAAAGGCGTGCTCAAACGATCTTCAATCGGAACACAAACCTTCATTTTTTCCTCTAGAGGAGCTTCGCGGCAGGCATTCCGTACCTCTTGTGCAAAGGGGACATCGAGGCCGGTTTTCCATAGATACCCATTCCGCTTATCGAAAATGGCCAATACATCCCTTTCATCCTTAAAGTAAAAGGCGAAATGCTCCGTTTCTTTTAACAATTGAAAATCCTCAGGCCGTTGGATGATGTATTCCACCGGTTCCGGTGCCTTGCGCGTATCCTTGTTCGTTGGAATGTATTGGGCATAAACGCATAAGGTGATAATCAGAATGAACCCGATGGCGAAACCGAGCAGGAGCTTAATCTTTCGCATTTCGAATCACCTCACGAATGATCGCTTCAAAGAAATTGTAGAGCTGTTCCCACATCACGATAACGATGATCCAGAAGATAATGAAAATGACCATAAAGGCAACTGTGATAAGAATACTCTTTACCGTATTTATAAATGTATAGTTGTGAACCTCGGAGACACCTAAAAAGAGATTAATCGCCGACCAGCCAATCCCCACCGTGTGGATAAGACGAAGAAGGAAAGCCTCATTATAAGTCACAACGTAAGAAAGGAGCGTGACGAGAATGAAAGAGATCAGCAATGGTCCGGCAGAATAAACCACCATCATAAAGATGTTTTTAAAAGTACCTTCCCCATCGGTGATGGAGGTCACCAGATAGTTACAAATAATGAATAGAAGCACCAGTCCAAAAAATCCTAAGACCACCGAATTGAAGTCGATATCCTCAATCGCCACATATTGATAAATAAAGTCCTTTCCCGTGAGATACCACATATAAACAATAAAGATGATAAAGAAAAGAATAATACTCGCCAGGAGCGACCCTTTATTCCCTTTCTTGATTTCGTAGAACGAATCCAGTGGATGCCGCATAACACGGAAGATATAGAGGAGGTCTTCGATTAGCTTAACTTCCTTGATCCGGCTAAAGAAGGATTTAATGTGATGTTGAAATGGATGATAACGTTCCACCACTTTAACAATGGCACCAATGACAAACAAAACAACAATGGCGATGAAGATCGGTCCTAAATATTTTTGGAGACGTTGGTTCCGTACTTCCCAAAATGCTTGAGAATAATCATACCGATTTCCTGCGATTTCAAAATGTTCCATCGCCTTTTCATAATCTTGTAATGCATAGTAACTCTTTCCAATATAGTTATGAGCCAAAACCGACATTTGGTTGAGGCGTAACACCTCTTGCCAAACTTCTACTGAAGCCTCATAATCCCGATGCTCATAATATAGAGACAAGGCTTCGTATGTTTTTATGGCATATTCCGTAGGTTTAAACGATTGTACAAACGCTTTTTTATTGTCCAGTACCCAAACCTGCCCTTGTGAATCCACAGCAACCGATGAAATCGAATTGAAAAGCCCAGAGATATCATCAGATGTTCCGCTGAAGAAGTTACTTGCGCCAAACGAAAAGATATAGTCGCCATCTGGAGAATAGACGAATATCTGACCAGATACCATGGCAACGAAAATGATGCCTTGCTTATTGGTGTAGATGTCAACCGGATCATTCGGGGCAAACACAAAGTCAAACATGTTGCCGCCCGCGATATTATGCCGTTTAACGCCTTGACCTTCGGCATTCATAGATGTTGTGTATACAAGGCCCTCATGATCGATGTAAACATTTGAGAAGATCATCGGTTCCCGTCTAAAAAATCGTGCTTTTTGTTCTTCGGTAAAAATCCAATCTTGAATCTTTTCGATGAGGGAAAGGCTGACACGGTTAGAAGTGAAAAATCCTAAAAATTCACCCGTATCGGATAACTGAATGATCCCATCAACAAGCGAGGCGGCTTGAATATACATATTTCCTGCCTTATCAACGGCTATTTTTGCCGGATCAAACGCCTTTTCTTCAAATGCAATGGTTTTTGGCGTTCCAAAGACTTGAACGAGTGTCCCATCAACGTGATATTTAAATATCTTTTGCGCCTGTCGATCGGCAATGTAGAGATGGTCGCCTGATACGAATAGACCCGTTGGTTCACGGAAATCCGAATCGTGGATTTCTAATAGGATGGTATCGGTATTCGGGTCATATTTAATGATCCGCCGGTTACCGGTATCCGCAATGTACAGGATGTCCTGTTCATCAAAGAACATATCCTGCGGATCTTTTAAATTCAACTCGACGATGGTCCGTTCAGGAAGATAAGCATCTTGCGTGCGAACCATTCTCCCCTTCGCATTAAGCGTATAGGTGTATGAGGTGGCCGGTGAGGCATCAACTGAAAGTATGGGACTTATGAGGAATGCGATGAAAGTAAGGATAATCAATACAAGCCATTTATTTATTGTCTTCATGTCAAAGCCCCCTATTTAATGCCAGAATGGCTCATCGTATTCATGACTTTCGATTGCATGAAAATGAAAATGACGAGGTTCGGTATAAACAGGATGAGCGAGGCTGCTGCCGCCATTCCCGCACCGGCGATAACGTTTTGCTGGTTTGCAAGCGCATTGAGATAGAAGGCAAAGGATTTCATCGTCTCATCTTGAATATAGATATTCGACGGTTCAACGTTACTCCATACGGATTGGAAGGTTAAAATGGCAACAGTTGCCATTGCGGGTTTGACTAGCGGCATCACAATTTTCGTCAATATTTGCAAGTCATTCGCGCCGTCAATACGGGCTGCCTCCAGTAGTTCATTCGGCACTCCATCGATGAACTGCTTGATCAAAAACAGTCCAACGGGCATTGCGAGATATGGGAGAATGTGCGCGAAGAAATTATTGGTTAACCCTATTTCTTTAACGACGATGTAACGCGGAATCGACACAGCGATCGGCACAAACATCAGTGCAAGCTGGTTGATTGATAATAATGTATTTTTAAGCCGAAATTTCTTCTTAGATAAAACGTAACCTGTCAATGTACTTAAAAATACTGTTGTGACCACCATGACGATGGCAATGACAATGGAATTAAAGAAATAACGGCTCATAGGTACTCCAGTAGACGAAGCGGTACGGAATAGATCGCGGAAATTCTTCCACGTCGGGTTATTGACGAAAAATCGTGGCGGATATAGCAACAGTTCATCGAGAGGCTTAAAAGCCTGGCTAAAGATGTAAACGATGGGAAGTACCATGAATAGGCCGATGGGCACAAGAATAATATAGTACTTGAGTTGCGATCGGTCAAAATATTTCGGATTTATTTTCGTTCCTTTAAAACGACTCATGTCCGAACACCTCCTAATCCCGTTCCGCAAATAGTCGGTAGGCCACTTTTGAGAAGAACCAGATGATCAGTAACAGGACGACCGAAAGGGCTGCGGCATAACCCATCTCGTAACGAATGAAACCGTAGTCCTCGATATGGTTAATGATCAATTGTCCTGAATACTGTGGCGTAGGATTCGCACCAGATAGTGCCACGCCAATGTATCCGGTATTAAACGTGTTTACAATGGACATTACAGCCCCGAACAACATTTGCGGTTTAATCGATGGGATGGTGATGTAGATAATTTCTTGAAATTTATTTTTAATACCATCAATATAAGCAGCTTCATAAAGTTCTTCGTTGCCACCAATTATTCCTGCAAGAATGGCCAAGAAACCAATCCCCATGGAACTCCAAAGTGAGACGATAATCATAATTGTCATCAAATAGTCAGGGGATTGTAGGAATTGAATCGGCTGATGGATTAATCCCCAACGTAAGAGAAGGGAATTGATGTAGCCAAACTCGTCACCGGAGAAAAGGGTTCTCCACACGACGCTGATGAAAACACCACCCACCATTGAAGGGGAGTAAATAGCTAACGCTAAGATAGTCCGCGGGACCTTTGGAATTTGGGCCAACATCCAGGCTAAGAGAAAGGACAGGATATATCCCCCAGGTCCGACGATGATGGAATATTTCAACGTGTTCGGGAGAACGTATTTCAAAAACACCTCATCCTGTGTGAAGATATTAATGAAATTCGTCAGACCAAGATACGATGGGGTTTCAATAACATTGAAACTTGCGAGCGACAACATGATGGCCACGGCAACCGGGATGGCAATGAATAAAGAAAACAACAAAGCATAAGGGAGTAACATAAGGATGACGGCGACAAGATCTTTAAAGCTTCCCTTAGCGATCGTTTGCTTCACTTTTTGCCAGGTCGTCTGAATCTTGCTCATATTCTTTACTTACCTTCCCTTCTCGCCTTCTCGATCTGTTCGCGAACCCAATGGACATCACGAATTCGATATTCTTTGATGACATTTCCTTGTGGATCGAGAAAGCCGAATTCAATCATCTTCCGCTTAATCTCACGATTGATGACCACTACTTGGTTATCAATGGCCACTCCTGTGGCGACACCGTCATACACCGCCTTATTCCAAATATCGGATAGGCCACGTTCCAACATGTATTGACCAGGCGTTCTCGGCACATCGACCAGCCACTCGATTTGTCTAAGGATGATCTCCTTATCATGCGCTTCGATTGGAGAGTTTTTGACCGCTTCGATGTTACCTGAAAGCCAGACATACTCCGGGCCATAAGTTGATTGTAAAGTAAAGGCGAAAGTGGTCTGGACCTCTTCACTCATCCACCACTTTAGAAACTCCCAGCTTTCTTCAACTTTTTTTCCGCCTTTGAGGATAATCCCCGCCGTCCCATTGGCGATATAGGAACGATCGATCGTCCCATTCGGTCGTACCGTGCCTGGATTATCGGAAAGAGCCCATTGACCAATAAGTTCCGGCGCCGCATTTTTGATTTGCAAGTAGTTCGTGAAGTCTACAATCCCAATGGGCAATTCATTATAACGGAAGGAGTTATAGAAAGACCCTACTTGTTCAGGTAATGAATAGGAGCGGAAAAGAGAGGTTAAAAACTGAAGTCCGCGTGAGGCTTCCGGTGAATCGATGGTCGTCGAAAGCCCGTCTTCACTGTAAATGTCCCCACCGTATTGATAGATGAAAGGTGTGGTTTGATAAAACCATTTTGTCGAGGCACCGCCAGCAATCGGATGATAGAAATTCATGCCGTACCGTTGTAAAACTGGGAGAATTCCAAGTATCTCATCCCAAGTATCAGGTACCTCAAGTCCTAGAGCTTCAAACGTGTCTTTCCGATAGATAATCGCATTGAAGTCAAGAGTTTCAGGTAAGGCGTAGACGCCATCATTGAGTACATAGGGGACAAAGGCGCCAGGGGCAAAGTTTCCCGCAAATTCCCAGAAATCATCGAACTGAGTTAAGTTATAAGACGCATTACGAATTGCGAAATCAAATGGCAT
>DATCJW010000146.1:0-23965 GCA_036562595.1 Haloplasmataceae bacterium
AAGAAGGTATCGTTCCTGGTGGCGGTACAGCTTATCTGAACGTGATCGATGCGGTGCTAAAAGTCGAGGCTGATAACGAGGACGAGAGAACGGGCATTAACACCATCGTCAAAGCCTTAGAAGCACCTGTCCGTCAAATCGTTGAAAACGCTGGTCTAGATGGTTCGATTGTTGTTCATAAATTAAAGCAATCCGAACCCGGTATTGGGTTTGATGCACTCAATAACGAATACGTCGATATGTTTAAAGCTGGACTCATCGACCCAACAAAAGTTACACGTACAGCACTACAAAATGCGGCTTCAATCGCTGCATCCTTCCTCACAACAGAAGCGGCAGTAATCGAAATCGAAAAAGAAAAACCATTACCCAATACGGGTATGGATATGTAAACCTCATTTCTCCCCCCCCCCTCAATCGTTTGGATGGTACCTTGGGTACCATCCATTTTTTTATCCTTTTCGACTTTTATCGACCATTATTTTATTTAATGGTAAAATTTGTTATAATGAAAATATCAAATGGTCGAGAAAGTAGGGAATCGCGTGACACTGGCTGTAAATTTCGATCTGCTTGTGTTAATGATTATTATCGCACTGATGATTATCGGCTATCTGTCGGGGGCGTTGATTGAGGGGATTCGCCTCTTTCAACTCGTCATCCCGTTTCTTATTATTGCCGTATTCGGAGATGCCCTCAGCCGTTTTATTCTTCGTGGCGCCTTCATTCAAAACCTATTTTCACGATATCCGCTTTTTACGGTTATTCCCTACATGCATACTTTTCTGGTAATCCTCATTGATGTGTTGATCTTTGTTGTCATCTACTATCTGTTAGTGATCGTGTTATTACCAATTCGGAAGATGGTGGCTTCCGAAATCGTTCGCTTTAAACTGGGATCCTTCAATCAGGTATTCGGAAGCATTCTGGCCTGTTTCCGCCTGTATATCTTGCTGACACTATTTATTTTGCCATTTATTCTTATGGGATTTACATCAAGGGATAAGGATGTGACGACCCGGGTGGTGCTTTCCTATACGCCACGCTTTATCCCGACGTCCCGATTGGTGAACCAAGCCAATGAGTTAAATCGGTCGGTTACGGGTTATGCCCATCTCCTATTTGTATTGGATCTGACGTCACTGAGTGAATATTTGGAAGATATGGAACGGGATTTAAGCCAGAAACGGGAAGCACTCGTTCAATTATCTCAAAAACTAAAGCCGACGGATGATATTCCGTTTGGTGATTCGCTGGCTTTGCTTTCCCATTTTGTAACGAATCCCGATCCCTACTTTACTCATGCACCAGACGGAGAGACGAAGGAACAACTGATGGCCCTCTATGACCAATGCGTGCCATTAAAAGGGTTTATTGAATGGTCGAAACGCCATGAAACCCCCTCATTGACTAGAGAAGAACGAATGGCGGCCTTCGTTCAGGATTATGATGACATCCGTACAGAGACCTCCGATAGTGCTTTACGCCTCAAGCTTTTAGCTTTCGAGTCTAAAGTCATCGTTTATCAGTGGTTAACCCAAACCCTAGGCCTGACCATCGGTGATATTTACCAACTGTATCATGATGATACGTTTACGCTTGTAATCGATCGGTTATTGATTGAGTTGGATACAGGGGGGCTTTTCGAACGTTTAAAAGCGGTTCAGGATGAAGAAGTCTTGTATGCCGTTCAACAAGCCGAACGTTTTATTCACGATTATAAAGAATTAGGGGTCCGAGATGATATCCCCCATGTATCCACTCTTTCCCCTTTGTATCAGATGCTCGCCGAACAGGTCATCGATGATGATTGGCGGACAACTACGCGTTCTCCTTTGGAAGCCATGTATCGAATCGATACGTTGATTGAAATCAATCGGAAGCCTCTCTTTTTTCCCGATGAGAGTTTCTTTCAAAGCCTAATGAAAGTATATATCCCGCTTTATGCCTTTACTTATGATGAAGGCGGTCAGGTGATTCCGATTGATACAGAGGAAATGGATCGGCTACTAAAAACGATTGAGCGACAGATAAACCGGATCCAACTCCACGATGTCTTTGTCCGCCAGCTTGGAGATGCTTTGGTCCAAAGCCAGATCTATGACCCAGAGCAAAAAGAGTTTCGACCGTATATCCATTATTTAGTTGACGAGCAGATGGTGACGCTCGATGCGTTAGAATATCTCTTGTCTTCCTCCTATTTAACCGAATCCAGCCGAAATCTGCTTCGCAATCAGATCGAAGAATTGAGGGATGCCGATGTTGGTTAAAAAGACGCTATCTCCAGATCAGGTCCCCATGCTCATTGAAGACCGTGTGAAGGTGCAAACGAACTATAATCCCTTTCAAAGCCGTCGCGATTCGGTATGGGTGGATGTATCCCGGCTTGAAGACATTATCGTCTACCATCGCCGCATTAAAGAAACGCGTCGGTTAATTGATATTTTAAAGGACCAAGCATTAAAGAAAAGGATACGGAAACGAGTGGCGAAAGATGTACTGAAACATTGGGACAAAGAATTTATGAAAATTTACAAATCAGAACGTCACTATCATTTTGACCGGGCGGCCGCTTTAAAATCCAAGAAGTTCCGATCCATTGCGATAAAAAAAATCTTCCTGTTTGGAGGATTGACGTTATTCTTTCTGGTTTTATCGTTCCGTTGGGCATTTTTGTCCAATCTTCCCCTCCTAGGGCGGCTTTTCAGCTATATTTACCGTACGATCGATGAACCCCATTGGAATAATGTTCTCGTCCTTCTTACCTACGTTTCGTTAATTTCAACGTTGTATTACCTCGTCCTGCGCACTTACTATGGCTTGATGCGGGACCTCGGGGCCCAAGCTGAAGGGTATGTCCGGAAATCTTTCCGTAAAATCAAGCGGCGCTACCGGGATCAGTACCGCGAGCTCAAACGGCATCTGTTGAAACTTGTCCGATCGAAATATTATCGAAAAACTTTCCGTATGAAGCAGATTTATGATTCCCAGGAAGCGTTAAGACAACTCAATGATTACTTGACGTATTTAACCGATCGCGTTAGGTCGTTTCAACGCCAAGACATCCTCCTTCAGTTAGGGGGAATGCTCTGCCATTTGGTGGTCTTTGGAGGGCTAGCCTATTTTCTGATCGGTATTATCTTCTTCTTATAGGCCTTTTAGCGGAATCAACCATTAAACCAAGAAAAATAGGAGTCATCCTATTTTTTCATTAGGAGGTAATGATGAAAACCATCGTCATCAGTCAGAAACTCTCAGCGATTCTACCAGACTTTCACGTGGGGGTTCTTTCCTTTCAAGCAACCCCTCAACCCTATATTGAAGGCTCACCGTTAGACACCTATTTGAAGAAACTCCAATCATCCATCCAGCAGCAATATCAATTAGCGGATGTTCTTAAAATCCCCAACATCTTGGCGGGACGCAATGCCTATAAGGCGTTGGGGAAAGATCCCAGTCGTTATCGTCTAGCTGTGGAATCCTTATATCGCCGGATTGTTAAGGGGAACCCATTGTATCGGATTAATGACATTGTGGACATCGGAAATGTCCTGTCTCTTCAGACGATGCGATCAACGGCGGTATTGGATGAGGATCAAATCGTAGGAGAGACGATCACGATCCGAATCGGGCGCCAAGAGCCCTACGAGGGTATTGGCCGTGGTCCTCTTAATGTAGAGAACATGCCGCTGTATTGCGATGAGGTGGGCCCCTTTGGTTCGCCGACTAGTGACACGCAACGGACGGCGATAACGGATAACACGACCAAAGTGTTAGTATTGATTATTTCCTTTAATGGATATACTAATTTAGAAGAAGACCTTCAGTTAGCCAAAACCCTTTATGAACGCTATTCAAATGCCCAAAATTTTACATGGGGCATCTTCTAATCGTAACAGGTATTATGTTATAATCGATTTGTTTAAGAGGTGATTCGATGATAAACAAAACCTTTACATCCAACTTTCTTGTACCGATCATTGAAGAAGATTTGAAATCCGGACGGGTAAAGGAAATCATCACGCGTTTTCCGCCCGAGCCCAATGGCTATTTGCATATCGGCCATGTGAAGGCCATTACCATCGATTTTGAAATTGCCCGTCAATTTGGTGGAAAATGTTACTTGCGGTTTGACGATACCAATCCCATGACGGAGGAGGAGGAGTACGTCGAATCGATAAAAGAGGACGTGCGTTGGCTGGGCTACGAGTGGGACGGCTTATTCTACGCGTCCGACTACTTCGAACAGATGTATGAGTATGCGGTTGTCCTCATAAAAAAAGGGTTGGCCTATGTTGACGATCAAAGCCCAGAGGAGATTCGGGAGACACGCGGGACGTTAACGGAACCCGGAATCCCTTCGCCCTATCGGAACCGATCCGTGGAAGAAAACTTACGCCTTTTTCAAGAGATGCGGGAAGGAAAGTATAAAGAAGGAGAAAAGGTTCTCCGGGCAAAGATCGACATGGCCCATCCGAATATGAACATGCGGGATCCCATCCTCTATCGGATCCTCCACCAGCCCCATCATAATACGGGCAATAAGTGGTGTATCTATCCCATGTATGACTTTGCCCATCCCTTAGAAGATGCTATTGAAGGCATCACCCATTCGTTCTGTACATTGGAGTTTGAGGACCATCGTCCGCTTTATGATTGGGTCATTGAACATTGTGAGACGCCCCATAAACCGAAACAAATCGAGTTTTCAAAGCTCCTTCTTTCAAATACGATTCTATCAAAACGGAATCTACGCTATTTGGTTGAGAATGGGATTGTCGATGGCTGGGATGATCCCCGGATTGCGACGATCCGTGGTTTAAGAAGACGGGGTTATACGCCAGAAGCGTTACGGGACTTTGTCTTTGAGCTCGGTGTCAGCAAATCCGAAGGCATCGTTGACTATCAGATGCTGGAACATTTCATTCGGGAGGATCTGAAATTGAAAGTGCCCCGAGTGATGGCGGTCATCGATCCGGTCAAGCTTGTGATTACAAACTACCCGGAAGGCCAAATCGAATGGTTTGACGTCGTCAATAACCGCGAAAATCCTGAGCTCGGTATGCGGAAGGTCCCCTTCTCGCGCGAGGTGTATATCGATCGAGAGGATTTCATGGAAAACCCCATTCCTAAATTCCATCGGCTTTATCCTGGAAACGAAGTCCGTCTCATGAACGCCTATATCGTGAAGTGCACCGACGTGATCAAGAATGAAAAAGGAGAGATTGTCGAAATCCATGCGACTTATGATCCCGAAACCCGTTCCGGGTCAGGGTCCACACGGAAGGTGAAAGGAACCATCCATTGGGTGGATGCGAAGCAAAACGTTCCCGTGGAATTCCGGCTCTATGATCACCTCACCATTGAGACGGAGGAAACGAAGGATTTGCCGATCCATGAGAAGCTCAATCCAAACTCCCTCATCGTCAAGCATGGATTTGTGGAAATCAACCTGAAAAACGCAAAGCCACAAGATAAATTCCAATTCGTTCGCCATGGCTATTTTAACGTTGATCCCAAAGATACGACGGAGGGCCATCTGGTCTTTAATCGCATTGTTGAACTTAAAAGCTCGTTTAAACTGCCACAACATGATTGAACTTGATGGGGTGTGGGACTAATTCCCACACTTTTTCATTTTATAGCGAAATGTTACAGAAAACGGATCCTAAAAGCGGAATATCCGTCGAAGCGATGGACCCCAATAGTCGTATGGCCCATTTAATTATCGCTTTTGACGGAAGCCGAAAACCTGAAGCCCCTCATTCATTTGACAAATTATCCTTGATCGGAAGTTAGGCCATCTTCCCAAACGATGCGCATTTTCGCACCAGGCTCATATAATACATTGATAAGAGAAAGGGGAGTGACTATGGATTTCTATTCTGATGCGATGTATTGTGATGATGGATATTGTGCCGGCTATCGGCAGGATGGGTTAGGCCAACCGTTCGGCTCGTTTCAAGGCCCTATATCGGGACGCCCTCCAAGACCACGGCCTTCGCGCCCACAACCACCATTTTTTCCCCCCGCACCACCCGTTATTCCAAGACCTGACGGCTCCCAGGGCATCCGGCGTTGCTTAAATCGGGTGACGCTCATTTGGCTGCGTTCTGGACAACGCTTCTGGTTTTACATTGACGAAGTGAATCCGGATTGGATTCGAGGTTTTCGGTGGACACGAACCGGTTGGGTGAGAGACCGAATCTGGCGCCGCAATATCCTGCGTTTTGATTGCCAATCATAAAGCGATCATCGCTTCATGAGTCGCCAAAAGAAGCCCCAAGATGTTGACAAACGGATGATGACATGACGAAAGACATATGGTATAATAATAAAGCGATCTCCGAATATAGAATGTTCTATAGTGGGGGAACCAAGATTTTGGGGTGAATCGATCAGAGGGGCTACTTGGGGCCCTAACCCGTCAGCTAACCTCATAGGAGTGACCAAGCGTATGACTGTTATTCATTAATGGTTGTACGCTTTTTATTTGGCCATGAAAAGCGTAAACCATCTGCCGAAATTACAGCATTAAGGGAGGATGTACGATGAACATCATATTAAAAATCAGCATTGTGTTGGCAGCTGGTCTGCTCGGAGGAAAATTGGCCAACCGTCTAAAGCTACCAAACGTAACGGGTTATATTATTGCTGGGCTCTTTCTTGGCTCGTCATTCTTTAAACTGTTATCTGAACAGGAGTTGGCTCAGCTTGATATTGTCAGTGAAATGGCCTTAGCCTTTATCGCCTTTAGCATCGGCAGTGAGCTCGTTTACTCCGAATTACGAAAAGTGGGTAAAAAAATAATGATCATTACGATCTTTGAGGCTTTAGGGGCCGTCCTTCTCGTCTTTGTCGCCATGTTTTTCTTGTTTGGCCAACCGCTTTCCTTTAGTCTTGTCCTCGCGTCCATGTCGGCGGCTACGGCACCCGCGGCCACGCTCCTGGTCATGCGGCAATATCGTGCCTATGGTCCCTTGACCAAGACAATCATACCGGTTGTTGCCCTCGACGATGTGGTAGGTATTGTCGCCTTCGGTATCGCCATACCGATTGCCCGACTGACGATGAATGATGCGGCGTTGTCCGTCGGCCAGTCGATTTTACATATTCTTTGGGAGATTTTCGGCTCCCTACTCATCGGCGGCATCCTTGGTTTGGGATTGACGCTTATCGGTACGAAGCTGAAAGCCCGGGATGACTTCCAAGTAACCGCCCTTGTTGCCATTGGACTGGGCATGGGGTGTGCCAAGGTAATGGGCTTATCGCCGCTTCTGGTGAACATGATGGTGGGCCTAATGCTGGTGAACCTTTCCCCACAACATGAAAAAGCGTTTAATGCCATTAACGACTTTGTCCCGCCGTTTTATGTTTTATTCTTCGCGCTTGCTGGAGCGGGTTTGGATCTGAGTGTTCTTAAGGTGGTCGGTATGATTGGTATGGCCTATGTTTTTGCCCGAGGGATTGGTAAGGCGCTGGGAGCCTTCGTTGGAGCCGTTAGCACGAAGGCGGAAAAAGTCGTATCGCGTTACCTCGGCTTAGCCCTATTGCCTCAGGGTGGAGTCTCGATTGGCCTTTCCATTCTTGTCCGCCAACAACTGCCCGAATTCGCAAAAGAAATCACGACCATCATCATGTTTAGTGTGTTGATTTATGAAATTACCGGACCGATCTTTGCGAAGATCGCGATTCAAAAAGCCGGAGAGATCAACGGCATGGATCGCGTCGAACTGGCATCGATGAAAGAAAGGGCGGAGTCCATGCCGAAGTCGCAACCGCTCACTACGGAATCATAAGGGAAGGGAGGGAGTCTCGATGCAGGTACTGGTCATTGTGTTAAATAAAACCGACTTCTTAGAAAAAATACTCGCCATTCTTGTAGAACGCCACGTCAAGGGAGCGACAATCTTATCAAGCCAGGGCATGGGGAGTGCTATCGTCAATGATGAGTATACCTCGATTCCTCTTTTTGGCTCCTTGAAAAATGTCTTAAAACAACGTCATCCCTACAATAAAACCATCTTTTCGGTTATCCATGACGAGGCGATTCTTGAAGCCGTTATTCGGGATATTGAAAACCTCTTTGCGGAGGTGGATGAACCGGGCATTGGGCTTTTGTTTACCGTACCCGTGGGGCATCTGAAGGTTTTAGGAAAGAAGAATGGCACATAGGAAAAGTGACGGATATCCCGTCACTTTTCCTTTGATTTTTGAGCTTGTCTTCCAAGTGCGATCTGTTACAATGGGGATAAAGGTATTTGACAATAAGAAAGCGAAACATCCGGAAGATAGAAAAGGAATTATTCCCTGAGGTTCATCCGCTGATCGATGATGCGGATTCGATTTTCGGCGATCGGGATACCATGTCGCTGAAAGAGTTGGATCAACTCTTGACGGAGATAACGTTGAACCGACCAATGGGTTTCCTTCATGGTTTCGCACGAGATACGGATGTGATAGCCCAACTCGTCCATTTTGCTTATGCCAACGATGGTTGGCGTGGTCAATATGTTGGGATTACCCGCTTTCATTTTCTCCAAGTGCGTGGTGAGAAGGTCAATCAGTTTTTCCGGCAACACTTCGTAAGCGATCCGAATTTCAACAATCGCCTTGCCGTGATCTAAAGAGTAGTTAATGAGATGGCCGATTTTGGAGTTGGGAATGATATGAATCTCGCCTGACCAGCTTTTGATTTTAATGTCACGAAGGCGAATGTCGATGATTCGGCCTTCAACACCGTCGATCTCCACGAAATCACCGACCGATAGGTTGTCTTCAAATATATTAAAAAACCCATCGAGGAAATCTTGGATCAGACGTTGGGATCCGACCGCGAAAATGACGCCAATAACCCCTGCACCGGCGAGTATCGTCTGTACATTAATGCCCAGGGAGGCAAGGACGAGTAGGAACGCGACCACCCAAATGGCGTATTGCCAGATGCTCAGGATGACCTGTTCGATGGTCTTTTGCCTTTTTTTAATGTTTCCCAAATTTTTAAAGCGGAATCGTTTCGGGCGAAAAGTAATCGAAAAGAGTCGTTTAATGATTAATCGAACCACCCAATAGAGAAGGATTGAACCCAATAGGATGACGATAATCCTTAATACGGCTTCTAAGATCTTTTCAATATCAAAGAGATCATATAATGTTTTAAGAATGATATCGGTTGTCATCGGGGTCCTCCTTTCTCTTTATTATGACCTATTGTTTATAAACCTATGAGAATTTGATATAATGGATGGAGAAATGAAAAAGGTGATACTATGGACCCCATACTGGACCATTTGAATAAGGAACAATATCAAGCCGTAACCCATTTTGAAGGCCCGATGCTCGTGATGGCAGGAGCGGGCAGTGGGAAGACAAAAGTTTTGACCAATCGCATTGCCTATCTCATTCGAGATCGGGGCGTTTCTCCATATAATATCCTAGCCATTACCTTTACGAATAAAGCGGCGCGCGAGATGAAGGAACGCGTCATCGCCCTTGTGGGCGATGTGGGGAAACACATGTATATTTCTACCTTCCATTCATTGTGCGCGCATATTCTACGTCAAGATATTTATCGTCTCGGTTATGATTCACATTTTGTCATCTATGATGAACGGGACCAACTCAGCCTGGTGAAAGAGGTGATGTCGGGCCTCAACATCGATTCCAGACTATATACCCCGAAACGCCTCTTAAACGCAATTTCCAACTTAAAAAACGACTATATCTTTCCTGAACAGTATCAAGCGACTTATGCGCACAAGCAAATGACGGATGATTTCAATGCGATCGTAAGCCGCGTATATGCGCATTACCAACAGGCATTAAAAGAAGCCAATGCTTTAGACTTCGATGACCTCATCATGCTGACGCTATTGCTTTTTGAAAAGAATGAAGACATCCTATCGTTCTACCAGAAGAAATTTCAATTCATACTCGTCGATGAGTATCAGGATACGAATATTCCTCAGTTTCGTTTAGTCAAGATGCTAGCAGAGCCCCATCATAACGTGTTTGTCGTTGGGGATACGGACCAATCCATCTACTCTTGGCGGGGGGCGAACATCCGCAACATTCAGGAATTTGAAAAAGATTTCTCGCGTCCTGATAAACCCGTCCGAATCGTATACCTCGAGCAAAATTATCGTAGCTACCAATCCATCTTGGATTGTGCCAATGCCGTGATCCGAAACAATTATCCGGATACATCCCGGGTGAAGAAGCTCTGGTCGCATCGAGCCGAAGCGGGGCCAAAGGTGGTTTACTACCGCGCGGTCAATAGCGATCGGGAGGCCGAATTCATCGCCCATACGATTATGAACCTGATTGAACATGAAGGGTATCTACCTCAAGATATCGCGGTTTTATACCGCACGAACGCTTTATCCTTGAATTTGGAAACGACCTTCCAGCGGTATCGCATCCCCTATGAGATCATTGGGAACGTGAGTTTCTATGAACGGAAGGAAATAAAGGATTTAATCGCCTATTTAAGGCTCGTTGTCAATCCCGATGACAACGTGTCGTTCCTCCGAGTGGTGAATGAACCGCGCCGGGGGATTGGGCAACAAACCCTTGAAAAATTGAAGGAATACGCCTTCTCGCATGATCTATCGCTATTTGCGGCCTGCCAACAGATCGATACGCTGCCTAAACGTACCATAAATCACCTACAGGCCTTTGTTTCTTTAATCGAGTCGTTCCGCCGAGCGCTTGAAGAGATGACGCTTAATGAGTTTATTGAGTACGTGTTGACTCAATCCGATTATCTCCCGATGTTGGAGCGGGATCAGGATGTAGAAAGCCAAAGCCGGATTGATAACTTGCGCGAATTTAAAACGATTGTCCTTGATTTTGAAGAGGCCATGACGGAAGATGACGTGTTGGCCCGGGATACGCTCCGCCCATTAGACAAGTTAGCCTTAATTCTAAACTCGATTTCCATCGCCTCGGATCCGACGAAGGAGCGGGGTGATGGGGTTAAGTTAATGACGGTCCATTCCGCTAAGGGTCTCGAGTTTCCAGTGGTCTTCATCTATAGTGTTGAGGAATCCCTTTTCCCACTGTTAAGGGCAGATACGACGGGGGAGGACATTCAAGAGGAACGGCGCTTGATGTACGTGGCCATCACGCGCGCGATGGAGCGGCTTTACATCACGAATGCGGAAATGCGAAAAATTTATGGTGAGTACCGGATCCATCCCGAATCCCGTTTTATCCTTGAAATTCCCGATGAGTTGTTGGATTTTCAAGGGGTTGTCCACCGCAAGCGTATTCGTACGAAACGTCAGGAACAGGAGGGGCCAGAACCGGCACATACCTCAACATTTTTTGCGGAATCGGTCAGTCGGGATATCAGCCAAATTAAGATCGGGTCCAAGTGCACGCATCCCAAATTTGGTGAAGGCGTCGTGGTCCAGATCGAAGGAGATATCGCCGTTATCGCCTTTCCGGTTCCACACGGCATCAAAAAAATGGATATTCACCATCCTGCTCTGACGTTTAAATAGTCTATTTCGAAATAAAAGGTTAATGGAGGGGTAACATGTATTGCCGTAACTGCGGTTCACAAGTTCATGAAAACACGGTGGTGTGTCCTTACTGCGGGTATCAATTTAACCAAGTGACGCCACAATCGTTAGACCGTGGCGGGTTTGGTTGGGCTTTATTGGGCTTTTGCCTACCTGTCCTCGTCTCCCTGATTCTCTATTTGGTTCTCCGAACGGATCGCCCAAATACCGCTCGTTCCATCGGGATCGGTATGCTCGTTCAAGTCATATTGATGGCCATAAGTCTTTTCTTCTATCTCATCTTACTTTTTGCGGCCTATTAAGCATTCCTCTTTACGGATGTGAGGTTTGTTGCTATAATAAGGGTACAACTACATAATATAACTGGGGAGCTGTAAAGGCTGAGAGGTTATGGGTTAACGGCAGTTAACCATAACGACCCATTGAACCTGATCTAGGTAATGCTAGCGCAGGGAGTTATACCAATTGGGGCCTCTTTATGCTTTTTAGAGCTAAAGGGGTTTTTTTGTAATCCAGCTGAGCTCCTCAAAAAAGAAGGAGGAGAAAAAATGTCAAAACAAAAAAATCAAGTTATGGTGTTGACCGAAATTGCGATTTCCGCCGCACTCGGTCTCGTCTTCGATGTGTTCTTTGGGTGGCTTCAAAAAACCCTTTATCCCGGGCTATTGCCTTATGGGGGCAATATCGGGCTCACGATGGTACCCATCATGCTTTTGTCCTTCCGCCGGGGAATCCGCGCCGGTCTTTTGGCAGGCCTTCTAGTCGGCTTGACACAGATGCTTTATGACGTGCAACACATTCTTGAAATTCGCCAATACCTGTTGGACTATCCCATCGCCTTTATGGTCGTCGGATTCGCCGGAGTCATCTCACAAGGCAATAAAAAGTTAAACCCAATGACCCTTGGACTGGGCGCAACGCTTGGCGGCTTGCTTCGCTATCTGTCACACTTTATCGCGGGTGTGACGTTTTGGCGGGCATACGTACCAGAAGAGGCCTTCCTGGGGATTAAAGGGTTTACGCCCTTGACTTGGTCCATCTTCTACAATGGACTGTACATGATCCCATCAACGATCCTTTCAGCCGTCGTCCTGCTCATTATGTTCAAGACGGCAGCCCAACTTTTCTATCCCGATCGTTGATTGTTTATACGTAGGATTGAGAGATCAGGTGGCGACAAGACTCGTTCTTGTCGCTTTTTTTATCGCCAACACAAAATTGAAGGGGTTGGCGGCGGGTGGTATAATAGAAAAAACGATGACTTTAGGGGGATTGGGATGAATCGTCAATGGATTCAAGAAAAACTTCAAGCGTTGCCTGGGAAAATCGGCCTATACTATAAAAATTTGAAGACGGGTGAAGTCTTCCAATACCATGCGGACGAGTCGTTTCGTGCCGCTAGCGTCATCAAACTGCCCCTACTTGCGGCGCTGTTATATGAAGTGAAGGCAGGCAAACTCCGTTTTGATGACCGGCTAACGGTCACAAGCAGAGACAAGGTCCCGAGTTGTGGCGCCTTGAACTACATGCATAACGGGCTCGAGGTGACCCTCCTCGATCTCTGTTACTTGATGATCATAATTAGCGATAATACGGCTACCAACATGGCGATTCGACTTCTCGGTTTTGATCGCATTGCCAGTATTTTTCGATCTTTTGGTCTTGAAAAAACGTGCATTTTGCGCCTTTTATTCGATGAAGAAGCCCAAGCGCGGGGAATTGAGAATGAATTCACGCCTCGCGAAATCGGCGAGCTGTTAGAGAAGATTTATCGGGGCCAACTCATCGACTCCAGCATGAGCGAGCTGATGATCCATATCCTCAAGCAGCAACAAATCAATCATAAGATTCCTTTTTTGCTTCCCCAAGCGGTGGAAGTGGCGCATAAGACGGGGGAGTCGAGCGGGATAACCCATGATGTGGGGATCGTGTTTGCTGAGGCGCCTTTCATCCTTTGTTTTGCCTCGAATGAGACGGATGTCCCGTTGGCTGAATACACTCTTCATCGCTTAAGCCGGTATTTTTATGACTATTCAGTTTCTGTTTTAATGAACACGATACAAGGGATGGACAATCGCAATGAATGAACGCCATAGCCCATCTGATCCCAACTTACAAGGGCCAAACATCACCTGGTTGGAGATTATCGCCATGGAGCTTATTTTTTTCCTCGTCCCAATGCATATGGTCGTCAGACAATATTTTCAAAACGGAAAAATCTGGCAGCGCGTGGACCCTTTTCGGAGTACGAGCCTTGCGATGGCTTTAATGTTCTTCTTTCTCCTGGTCCTCGACACCCTTTTCCGCAAACCCTACCTTCCGATGGTGTTCGGTTGCCACCAGAAAGCTTGTCGCACGTTCCGGATTTTTCATCAGCCTTTTTCGCTATGTTCGCGTTGTACGGGTATTCTTGTTGGGACGTGGATGAGCCCGCTTCTTTTCACCTTGTCCATTTCCCCCCTTTGGTTTCTGGCCGGTATTTGCCCCTTACTCATCGATGGTTTGGTTCAACAATACACGTCTTATGAAAGTACGAACCGGCGCCGTTTTTTCACCGGCTTTCTTTTTGCGCCAGGACTAATGACGATCATGGGCGGCGTTTATTACGGGATGGCCCGTGTCATCCTATTTCTCTATCATGCCATCGGGCAGGGATTAGGGATTCTATCATAAAATAAAGGTGGGTTGTTCGTTCACCCACCTTTTTATTTATCAAGAGACGTGTTAAATCCCTCTAAGACTTGCAGGGCATATTCCTTTGCGCCGAAAAGGGAATGGTCACGATAGTTCCCGCATTGAAATCGGTTTGCTGCGGGCACCTCCTCAGCCTCTAATACCCGTTTAAGGGCGTGGATTAAGGCCTCTTTTACGGTGGCCTCATCGACTTCGCCGATTAAGGTAAGATAAAAGCCTGTCCGACAGCCCATTGGGGAGAGGTCGATCACATCGGATAACTCATCCCGGATGTATTCTGCCAGGAGATGTTCCAGAGTATGGACCGCTCCGGTGGGCATGGCCTCGACATTCGGTTGGGTAAAGCGAAGGTCAAATTTGGTGATGAGATCCCCTTTCGGCGTGGCGATCGCCGCACAACGTCGGACATAAGGGGCATGAACTTTTGTGTGGTCGAGTAAGAAGCTTTCCACCTTGGTTTGGGGCATGGTATTCTCCTTCTTTCTTGGGTTCTTTTTAAGATCATTATAGCGTTCTATGCGATAGGATGCAACGATCGGAGTCTTACTTATTCTATTTCTATGCAAGACCAATTGTCCTTTTTTGTCCGATAGGGGAGAAAAGCTTTAAACCAAAGGTTAACCGTGATACAATAAAAAACGAGAAGAGGTGACAAGATGTTAATCCAACGAAGTTTTGCCAGCGATTCGGCCAAGCTGTATCTTGTGGCAACGCCGATTGGCAACCTTGATGACATCACGTTACGGGCGATTGAAACGTTAAAAATGGTAGACTATATTGCCTGCGAGGATACCCGGGTAACCCTAAAACTCTTGAACCATTTGGATATAAAAAAGCCGCTCATTAGCTATCACGAACATAATAAAGAGACGGCAGGAATGGGGATTATTAAGAAATTACAAGACGGGTATAATGTGGCTTTAGTATCGGATGCGGGCACTCCCTGCATATCCGACCCCGGTCATGAATTGGTGAGAATGGCCATCGATTACGGGATCGATGTCGTTCCCGTGCCTGGCCCCAGCGCCGTGATCACCGCCTTAATCACATCGGGCATTGCCCCTCAACCCTTCACGTTCATCGGTTTTTTGGACCATCGAAAGAGCGAGAAACGGAAACAGCTCGAAGCCTTGAAATATCACCCCTATACGATGGTTTTCTATGAATCTCCCCATCGGTTTCGAGAGACGATCGCGATGATGAGTGAAATATTTGGTGAGCGGACTGTTGCCATATGCCGTGAGCTGACTAAAAAGTATGAAGAAATCTATCGTGGCCTCGTCAACGATGTGAATGCCTATTATGAGGAGATCAAAGGAGAAATTGTCATTGTGGTAGAAGCGACGGAGCATCCGCAAGTGCCCAATACGACGCTCTTAGAAGAGCTGGCTATCTCAGAGAAGGTTGACTACTATATGAATGAGTTAGGCCTAAGCAAAAGCGAGGCCATTAAACGTGTGGCAGAAGAGACAGGGCTGGCCAAACGTGAGGTTTACAACTATTATCACCGTCAAGAACGGTTCAATTAATATTTCTTATGAATAAGAAGTCGCTTCAAAAAAAAGAGCCTGATGGCTCTTTTATTATTAGGGTTCATCACGAAGTTTTTCAATCGCCAACACGAAGGGGGCGTCGTTTTTTTGGTTGATAAATCGATAGCATAACACCTGTGCCTTTCTTTGGTCCAGCGTCTTTAAATAAGCCAATAAGTCCTCCTTCTCTTTTTTCCCCTCCGCATGCCCCGTATAGACCACGAGGATGATCAATCCGTGAGGGGCCAGCAGCGGGAACAGGGCCTGGATGGCCGCAATGGTCGTCTTTCCTGTTGTGGTGATTTGCTTGTCGCTATGGGGCAAGTATCCTAAGTTAAACATGGCACAACGGATGTGTCCCCGATGTTCCGGCGCGATGTACCGATCCAAATGTTCATGGCCATCAGCAATGAGCTTCACGTTTTCGATGTGTGCTTCTTGTAGCCGTCGGCGTGTGCGTTCTATGGCCAAGGCTTGGATATCAAAGCCGTAGACGGTTCCCGATTCGCCGACACATTGGGCTAAGAAGACGGTGTCATGGCCGTTTCCAGTCGTGCCATCGATGGCTATATCGCCGGGCCGGAGGACTTCTTTGGCCAGAAGTTTACTGAAGTCCAATACCCGTTTTAAGACCATGTGGACACTCCTTTATACCGTCGCCCCTGATACGTGTCCCGCCGTTGCATCTCATGGTCGATGGCATTCAATGTGACCCATTTCTTTAACGTCCATTCCGGAGCGATTAAGTCTTCCCGTTTGGCATCGCCCGTTAAACGATGAATAACCAAGTGAGGGGGCAAGACTTCCAGTTGCCGGATAACAAGATCGACATATTCTTCCATGGATAGGAGCGGGAAGGGTTGGCGTTGGTATTGAATTCCCATCCATGTATGCTTGATCACATGTAACATATGAATCTTGATGCCTTGTATGTCAAGCGTTGCCAACGCTTCGGCGGTTTCCAACATCATCTCTGGAGTTTCGCCAGGAAGCCCGTTAATGATATGGACGACGGTTTCAATCTTCCGCTCTCTAAGCTTTTGAACGCCTTCGACGAATGTTTGAAAGTCATGGCCGCGATTAATCCGTTTAGCCGTTTCTTCGTGAATCGTCTGTAATCCCAACTCGACGATGAGCGGGATCCGTGTGTTCAATTCCCCTAAATAGTCGACGACATCATCGGGCAGGCAATCGGGCCGTGTGGCGATAGCGATCGCCACAATATTCGGGTCGTAGTTCACGAACTTCTCATAGATCGTTTTTAATTCCTCAACAGGGGCATAGGTATTCGAAAAAGCTTGAAAATAGGGGATGTATTTGGCCTTTGGCCATTTTTTATGCATCATATCCTTTATGGCATGAAATTGAGTATAAAGATCATCCTTTTTATTACCCGCAAAATCACCGCTTCCTAATGGGGAACAAAAGGTGCATCCGCCTCGACCTTTGGTTCCATCAATGTTAGGGCAGGTAAACCCTGCATTAAGCGAAACTTTGAAGACTTTTTCCCCAAACCGTTCCTTTAAATAGGCTGCGAGTGGCCGATACCGTTTTTGTGAAAGGTCCATGATTCCATCACCAGTCCCTATTGTACCATAAAATGAAGGGTTCGACATGTCAAATGGTTGTAAGATTTAGGAAAGCTATGGGGCCGATTGCCTGCAGGCGCAAATTGCTCGCATGATATTGGCCGATGTCCGTTCAATCCGTTTTAACGTCATTTCCGGGTGCAGCGCTTGTTCAGCGGTAAGGGGCTCGTCCAAAACGGAAAAAACGCTCGTTATCCCCATCGAAAAAAGGTCATCATAACCGTCAGAAACCGTACCGCAAAGGGCAATGACCGGGATTTGATAGCGGGAACCCCGCTTTCCGAGTCCCGTCAGTACTTTTCCCATCGCGCTTTGATGGTCGATTTTTCCCTCTCCAGTAAACATGAGGTCCACATCCTTTAGAAGGGAATCGATGTTCACCAACTCTAATAGCAACTCAATCCCAGGAATGAGTTGCGCATTTAAGAAGGCATAAAGCCCGCCGCCAAAACCTCCTGCTGCACCTGAACCGGGGATGGTTTGAAGGTCGATGCCAAAGGCCTCTTGGATCAACCGATGGACGTGCCGCAATCCATGATCGAGACGGATTACCGTTTTCGGATCGGCACCTTTTTGCGGCGCATAGACGAAACTTGCCCCATTGGGGCCATAAAAGGGGTTGGTGACGTCACACATCACTTGAAACCGGCAATTCGCCAACTCAGGGATCACCTTCGCATCATCCATCGTCGCAATCTTTTCTAAGGATGGCCCGATGCCGGGAAGAACGTTCCCGGCGTTATCATAAAAGGTATAGCCTAAGGCCGTAAAAAATCCCAGTCCGGCATCGTTGGTGCAACTGCCACCGATGGCGATGATGAAGTCCCGGCACCCTCTAGCCATCGCATCTTTAACCATTTCGCCCACGCCATAGGTGGTCGTATACAAGGGATTTCGTTCTTCTTCAGAAAGCAGGGTTAGTCCTGCGGCTTGTGCCATTTCGATGATAGCCGTACCATTGGGAAGGATGCCATAGTAGGCGGTAATTGGGCGCATCAATGGGTCATGAACCGTAAGTGTCACACGCTGGCCACCAAGTGTGTACAAGAGGGCCTCGCATGTTCCTTCCCCTCCATCGGCGATTGGGATCTTGATGACGTGGCTGTCGGGCACGACCTGCCGGATCCCCCGTTCAATCGCATCATTGATCTGTGGGCTGCTCAGGCATCCCTTAAAGGAATCGCTCGCGACGAGAATGTTCATCATGCCACCTCATAACACGTTTGGTTTTATTATATTAATTATATCAAAAGATTACCGTTTCGCGTTAATCGTTAACTATTCTGACAATAGTTCTAGCAGATAACTTATATCGTTAGTAATAAGCGTCTCAATCCTTATTTTTTGGATTAACTATTCTGACTACGTTCAAAAAGGGGACTACAAAGTAATAGTTCGTAAATAGCTCAATAATATTTCTGCTGACCGATAATTCAGGTTTTCAATTGAATTTTTATTCCTTTCTGTTTAAAATAGTAAGGAAAGGCAAATCGAGGTGTTAACATGACTGACTATTTAGCCGACCTCCTGTTTCGACCGCGAAAACTGAATCGTTACCAGTACACCCGACTTTGGAACGCATTTTTTGTCATTGTGATTCTTGGGATGATCGCCATGCTCCCGAGTTTTATCGACATGGCGCGCTTCCAAGGTTTTCGTCAAACTGACAGGGTACTTGTTGAACAAGTCCTATCAACCGATTTTGCTGACATGGCCAGCCGGTTGCCGGATTGTGTCCTATCCGATAATCGGTTAACCTGCGAAGGGGTGGACGGGCCTGTAACCATTGGTTCTTTTTCGACAATCGTGGGGAAATACACGATTGTCGTCGATCCAACGGGTACATACCGCGCCCATACGACGGATGTTTACCTTATCTTTGGGGAAGAAGGATTGTATTATTCGACGAGTTATCTTCATTTTCTTTTCGATTACCAATCACTTCCAAAGGAATGGCAAAGCATAGATTTTTCTTCGATTCGTGAAGCGGACCAACCGGGTGAGGCGTTATTTGAGTTTTTTATTGCCGGATTAAATCCCTTCCTCCTTCGTTTAAAACCATTCATGCTGGTTTTCATTGCTGGTTTCCATATTTTTGCGATTCTCTTGCGTACGCTTTTTTATAGTTTTCTCTTCTTTCTCTTTTTCCGTCAATTTCGCTATGGGTCCATTTTCCGAATTTGTGCTTTCGCACAACTCTTTCCGACGCTTCTATTACTTATTTTGGATCTGCTCAATATCCGGTTTCTTTCCATCATACCAACGATCCTCATCTTCTTCTATATGCATCGGGCATTGTTTCCGACCGAACGAAAAATATTGGAATAAGGTTGCAATTTTTACGCTATAATAATATAATAATGAAATGAAATAAAAATAAATAGGTATAAAAAGACGTTGAAGAGGAGTAGTAGTGATCCTTCTTCTTTGCAGAGACTAGCTGGGTGGTGTGAAGCTAGAGGAGGGGGTCGCGAACTCGCCTCGGAGTCGCATAGGTGAAATGAGTAGCCTATGCCGCGGATGCGTTATCGAAAGAAGGGCTAAACGGTTGTTCGTTTAGAACTAGGGTGGTACCGCGCACAATGCGTCCTTAGATGGCTAAGGGCGTTTTTTATTTATTCTAATCCATTGAAGAGTAAAAGGAGTGAGAACGATGGCTTATGATCATCGCAAGATTGAGAAAAAGTGGCAGGAATATTGGCTAAAAAACAAAACGTTCAAAACGACAATGGATCCCAATAAACCTAAATTTTACTGTTTGGATATGTTCCCTTACCCCTCAGGCGAAGGGTTGCATGTCGGCCATCCAGAGGGATATACGGCAACGGATATTGTCTCTCGTATGAAACGGATGCAAGGATATAACGTGTTGCATCCGATGGGGTGGGATGCCTTTGGACTGCCGGCTGAACAGTATGCCATTGAAACGGGGAAACACCCTGGCGAATTTACTGAACAAAACATTAAGAACTTCCGTCGCCAAATCCAATCTTTAGGCTTTTCCTACGATTGGGATCGGGAAATCAATACTTCGGATCCGGCATATTATAAGACGACCCAATGGATTTTTACGAAACTGTATGAAATGGGGCTAGCCGAAATTCGTGAAGTCGACGTCAATTGGTGTGAAGCGTTAGGAACGGTCCTAGCGAATGAGGAAGTCGTTATCGTCGATGGGAAGATGGTATCCGAAAGAGGCGGTCATCCCGTTGTTAAACGCCCAATGAAACAATGGGTACTGAAGATTACCGAATATGCCGACCGGTTGTTAGAGGATCTTGAAGACTTAGACTGGCCTGAAGGCATTAAGGAGATGCAAAGAAACTGGATTGGACGTAGTGAAGGGGCCACTATTACGTTTAAAGTTGCGGGTCATGATAAGCGTTTTGATGTGTTCACCACGCGCCCGGATACGCTTTTCGGTGTGACCTACCTCGTTCTCGCCCCAGAACACCCGTTGGTAGAAGAAATTACTACCCCTGAACAGAGAGAGGCCGTTAAAACCTACCAAGAGCTCGCCAAAAGCAAAACCGATCTGGAACGGACGGAGCTGGCGAAGGAGAAAACGGGGGTCTTTACCGGGGCGTACGGGATTCATCCGATTACTGGCGAGAACCTCCCCATTTGGATCGCAGACTATGTTCTTTATTCCTATGGGACAGGTGCCGTCATGGCGGTTCCGGCCCATGACCAACGGGACTATGAGTTCGCCAAGGCCTATAATCTCCCGATGAAACAAGTTTTAGAAGGAGATATTTCGGAATCTGCGTTTGTGGATGATGCCCCGCATATCAACTCTGATTTCATTAATGGGCTAAACATTCAAGAAGCGAATGAAAAGATTATTGCCTATCTGGAAGAACGGGGACTAGGAAAACGTTCCGTAAGCTATCGCCTCCGCGACTGGATCTTCTCGCGTCAGCGGTATTGGGGTGAGCCTTTCCCTGTGATCCATTGGGAAGACGGCACCCTATCCATCCTCAGCGAAGATGAATTGCCGCTCACGCTTCCCCAATTGACTGCCTATAAGCCATCGGGGACGGGGGAAAGCCCGCTGGCCAATGCGAAAGAGTGGCTGGAAGTTTATCGCGAGGATGGCGTTAAAGGCCGCCGCGAGACGAATACGATGCCACAATGGGCAGGGAGCTGCTGGTATTATATCGGGTATCTGTTGAAACAAGATGATGGGACTTATCTTGATATTCAAAGCGAGGAGGCCCAGCGGTTGATCCGCTACTGGTTGCCGGTCGACCTATACATCGGCGGCGCGGAGCATGCGGTATTGCACCTTCTTTATGCCCGTTTTTGGCATAAGGTGCTCTACGATCTCGGAGTTGTCCATACGAAGGAACCTTTCAAGAAGCTCTTCAATCAGGGGATGATTCTCGGCGAGAACATGGAAAAGATGAGTAAATCCCGAGGAAACGTCGTTAATCCCGATGATATCGTTGAATCCCATGGTGCGGATACGCTTCGGGTTTATGAAATGTTTATGGGACCATTAGAGGCTTCCAAACCATGGTCGACGAAAGGGCTGGATGGGGCCAGACGCTTCCTAGACCGCGTCTATCGTCTCTTTATCGATGAGGAGACGGGCGAGCTTTCCGATAAGATTCGGGATGTACACGATGACGCCTTGACCAAAGTCTACCATCAAACCGTAAAGAAGGTCACGGAGGACTATGAGAAGCTATCCTTCAATACGGCCATTTCCCAACTGATGATTTTCGTCAATGAGGCCTATAAAGCCCCCGTCATTCCGAAGGAATACGCAGAGGGCTTCATCAAACTGCTCAACCCGGTTGCCCCTCATATCACCGAGGAAATCTGGGAGAAGCTAGGGCATGATCAAAGCATCGCCTATGAATCATGGCCGACCTACGATGAATCCAAGTTAGTCGATGAAACGGTTGAGATAGTCATCCAGGTCAATGGGAAACTCCGGGATAAGATTTTACTCCCGTTAGACAGTAGCGAGGAGATGGTCAAGGAAGAGGCCTTGAAGGCCCCGAATGTCCAACGCCATATTGAAGGAAAAGCGATCGTCAAGATGATTTATGTGAAAAATAAACTGTTGAACATCGTGGTGAAGTAATCGATCGTATTGGAATACGCTCCCCTTGATGTGTTTCTACATCAAGGGGAGTATAGTTTTTATAGACTGAAATTGGCCTCAGCGCTTGAAAAAATTTTGTCGATTATAGAAAATGAGGGAATAATTAGCTATAATTAAAGATAAGATTGCGACAACATTCCATTGTTTTTGGAGGGAATCGTATGGTTACAGGAGAATTGAAACAGAAACTGGATGCATTGTGGGAAAGTTTTTGGACAGGAGGCATCACCAATCCATTATCCGTCATCGAACAGATTACCTATCTTTTATTCATAAAAGGGTTGGATGACTTACAAATCCAAAAAGAGAAGGATGCGAATACTTTCAATATTAAGTTAGAGAATCCGGTGTTTGGCCCAAACCAACAACACCTCCGCTGGTCCAACTTTAAACATAAATCGCCAGAAGAAATGTATGAGATCGTATCGAAAGAGGTTTTCCCCTTCATTAAAAACTTACAAAGAGGACAGGATACGGCCTATTCAAAATTTATGGGGGAGGACGCAATTTTTCTCATTCCCACCCCAAGGCTATTGGTTCGAGCAGTTGAGGCCATTGACCAGCTAGACATGAAGGATCGAGATACGAAGGGGGATATCTATGAGTATCTCCTATCCAAGATTCAAACCAGCGGGACAAACGGCCAATTTAGAACCCCCATCCATATTGTCCGGATGATGGTTGAATTGATGGAGCCGAATTTAGATGATTTGATTATTGATCCGGCGATGGGAACGGCAGGATTCTTAGTGGAATGTGCCAAATATGTTAAAATGCATTATCGGCAGGAACTATATAAAAAGTCTCATAAAGAACACTTTGAACGTGTCATGTTTACAGGCAACGAGCTTGACCGCACGATGCTTCGGATTGGGGCTATGAATATGATCCTTCATGATGTGCCCTATCCGAACATTCGGTATCTAGACTCTCTATCATCCAATAATGATGAAAGAGAGAAATACACATTGGTCCTAGCCAATCCACCGTTTACCGGTTCTTTAGATTACGACATAGTATCTAGTGACTTGCTTGCGGTTGCTAAGACTAAGAAGACAGAGCTACTCTTTTTAGCCCTTTTCATCAGACTGCTTCAACCAGGCGGGAGAGGAGCGGTCATCGTTCCCGATGGCGTGCTTTTTGGCGCTAGTAAGGCACATTTAGATATTCGAAAAGAGCTCGTAGAAAACCAAAGACTGCAGGCTGTGATTTCCATGCCGAGCGGGGTTTTCAAGCCATACGCTGGGGTATCTACAGCCATATTGATATTTACCAAAACTGGTGCTGGTGGCACAGATAAAGTATGGTTTTATGATATGAAAGCAGATGGCTACAGTTTGGATGATAAAAGGGAGCCTATTGAAGAAAATGACATTCCAGATATAATTGAGAGATTCAACAATTTAGATAAAGAAGTGGATAGAAAAAGAACGGACCAAAGCTTTATGGTAGATGTAGAGGAAATAAGGGAAAATGATTATGACCTATCTATCAATAGATATAAGG
>DATCJW010000005.1:0-5142 GCA_036562595.1 Haloplasmataceae bacterium
CGTGACGCCCGCTTGAGACATAAAGGTAGGCGGTGTGATTGCGTCGAGAGGTCCCTTCAACAAGCGATCGCCGTACCGTTTCTTTTCCGACAATGGCACTGCTAGAGGAGAGGTTGACAATCAACTCCGCCCCATTTATGGAAAGAAAGGAACTTGGAGCAATCGGCGCATAGAGGTCTTCACAAATCTCTATACCAAAGGTGAGATCTTGACTTTCCTCATAAAATAGGAGCCGGCCCATCGGAGCATCGAGCATTTCAATCCACACTGTTTCATCCCCAAGCAAGCTTCCCGAAGCAAACACACGCTTCTCGTAAAACTCGTCATAATTGGGGAGATAGATTTTCGGTACAATACCTAATACTTGATGACGATGGACGACAACTGCGGTATTGAACAATTGTCCCAAATAAGGTATTGGAGCGCCAAAAATGATGACACGATCGGAAGGATTTTCATTCAGAAAATAATGGATGGCTTGCATCGTTTCTTTAATTAAATCGCTTTGAAAAAATAAGTCATGGGCGGCATAACCGGTGATTGCTAACTCCGGAAAAGCGATAATGGACGGATTTGTGCCTTTTATACGCTCAATGGCGGAAATCATGTATTCGACATTTTTTTGGGGATTACCGACTTGTAGTCTTGGTGATATTCCCGCTACATGGACAAACTGATGATTCATCATAGTCTACACCTCGTTGATAGAGTTGATGGCGATAGATGTATTCATTAATTTCTGGAAGGACAACCGAATCATCCTGTTTCCAACGATAAAGGGTGGCAGATAAAGCACTCGGGGGGAAGTCATCGGCAATGATAAAATGATCCTGATACCGGGAGAGCATGGGATGATGCGCAATGTATTCCTTGACGTCGATCCCATCACGTGGAAGGACAATGAAACGAAAACGCGCGATGAGCTCCTCAACCCGTATCCACTTATCAAGCGTCACTAATTGGTCCGCACCGAGCACGAAATATACCGTGGCGTCATACTCGCGTTGAATCGTTTCCAAAAGAGTAATTGTGCCTTCAAATACTGGTCGATCTTCAAACGTAGAAATCAAGACCTTCTCCATTCCTCGGGTGGCGATTTTCAACATTTCCACACGATGGTGGAATGGTGCCAAATGAGCTTTAGGATAGCGATCGCCAACCGGAACGACGATCAATTGATCCGGTTGAAACTTTTTTAGTAGATAGTTCATGATCTCGATGTGTGCCCGGGTAGGCGGGTTAAAACTACCACCATATACAATGACCATTATCCATCAACTCGAAACTCTACATACTATCATTTTAATTATAACAGGCAAACGCCATTTTGAAAATCATTTATCACTGCTAGCGTTCACCTTTTTCATAAACCTTACCTGCTGCTCGAGGCCCTGCCTCTTGGTTGGCGACTAAAACGAGAGCCAAAATCGTCAGAAGATAAGGTAAGGCATTATAAAACTCATTGGGTAAACGCGACAATAAGGGGATGTCATTCGAATACAGGGCAAGAATCTGTGCAAAGCCAAAAAACAGTCCTGCCCCTAACACTCCAAAAGGTTTCCATTTTCCAAACACCAGTGCAGCCAATGCAATGAAGCCCGTCCCATGAATCGAATGCACAGTAAACTGGGTCCCCTGAGTCAGCACCATAATCGCTCCGGCCAAACCCGACAGTAAACCTGACAAAAAGACACCGATATAGCGGATGCGATAGACATTAACCCCCATGGCATCAGCCGCATGGGGATGTTCGCCGCATGCTCTAAGGCGTAAACCGAACACCGTCCGATAGACGATAAAGGACGTCAGGATTACAAGTAAAAAGCAAAGATAGACAGTCGTATAGATATTGGTAAAGAAGATGTTACCAAGAATGGGGATCTTTGAAAGTCCGGGGACGGTGATCTTCACAAATCCACGTCGGAAGGCTTCTGTCCGTTGTTGGTTAAAAATAATTTGTGAGAGAAAAACCGTCCCCCCCAAAGCCAGCATATTGATGGCAGTCCCCGAAATCGTCTGATCCGCCTGAAGATGGATACTTAAGTAGGCATGAAGCAACGATACCATCCCTCCGACGATAGCACCTGCCATCAGGCCCAACCAAGGAGCTAATAAGGCGTTTGAAGGTTCAAGAATGACGGTCAACGTCGCCCCTGCAAACCCACCAAAAGTCATTAGCCCCTCAAGAGCGATGTTCACAATACCGGACCGTTCACTATAAAGACCGCCTAAGGCTGCAATAATAATCGGGGTTGCATAAATAAGACTTAATGTGAGCATGGAAAATAAAGTATCCATTATCGATCCTCCTTATGGGGACGGTCTTGTCTCACTCGTGTTTTCCACAAAGCCAATAGCTTACGAATACCATATTGCATCGCAACAAAAACAACAATTGCCGCTTGAATGATTTGACCGATTTCTTTCGGAATCCCTAAATTTTGCAAATGCGGTTGAGAAGCCATCAGACCGCCGAAAAGAAGACCGCTTACTAAAATCCCCAGCGTTGTATTGTTTCCTACCAGAGCCACGCCTAAACCGTTAAACCCGTAATTTTCAAAGGCATAGAGTATACGCCCAAAGTTAAATGTCCCAACGGCGATTAAGGCTCCGGCTAAACCAGCAAAAGCACCAGCAATCATCATCGAGAAAACGATGTTGCGGCGAACTCGCATCCCAGCATAAGCGGCTGCATAAGGGTTATGGCCGACCGCCCTTAACTCATAACCGAACGTTGTCCGTTGGATGATAAACCAGTAAAGAATGATGGCGATCATCACAAGAATGAAGCCCCAGTGGAGTCTCGATTGATTCGTTATACTTTGCAACCATGGGCTATGGAAGGTTCCTGATGGAGGTACAGGGATGGTCCGCATGGAGTTCGACATGGGGAAGAAACGCAAGAGATAGTTTGACGTGTACATCGCGGTATAATTTAGCATGATCGTCGTCACCACTTCATGAACGTTCCACCGTGCCTTCAAAAAGCCGGGAATTGCACCCCATATAGCCCCTGCTAAAAGGCTTCCAATAACGACGGCGGGAAGATGCAACGCTCGAGGCCAATGAAGCCAAAATCCCAATGCGATGGCGGCATAGGATCCCATAATGAGTTGGCCCTCCGCACCGATATTGAAAAGACCGGTCTTAAACGCAAAGCCAAAGGATAACCCACTGAGAATAAGAGGCATGCTAAAGGTAATGAATTCCCCTAATAGACGACTGTTAAATTGCATGGTTCTGAGATCATAACCGCTGATTCCTTTGACCAATCCTTGAATCATGAGAAGAGGATTTTTTCCCGTCAAAAGCAATATGAGGACCCCCGTTAAGAAACCGCCGCCGATCGACAGGATGGGTACGAATAGGCGTTCCAGCCGTTCTTGCCAACGCGATGGGTTCATGTCATCACCGCCTCACCTCGAAGTATTCCAGCCATCATCAGCCCAAGGGCATTTTCATCCGTTTCCTCGGGACGGACATATCCGACAATTCGGCCGTCATGGATGACAGCTATCCGATCAGACAGACTAAGGATTTCATCCAATTCTAAAGATAAAAGTAGAATAGCTCGCCCTTTCGTCCGTTCTCTAATGAGCTGCTCATGGATAAATTCGATGGCCCCGACATCAAGGCCTCTCGTCGGTTGGGCTGCAATGAGGAGAGCAGGTGAACGATCGATTTCACGTGCAATGATAGCCTTTTGCTGGTTTCCACCAGACAGATATCGGACGACAGTCGTCCCGCCTCTCCCGCTTCGAATGTCAAAGGTTTGGATCAATCGATCCCCATAGGTGCGAATAGCGGGGAATTGGAGCAACCCATTTTTTGAAAAGGGCATATGGTAGTAGGACTGCAATACCAGATTTTCGTAGAGCGTAAAATCTAAAACCAAACCGTATTTCTGACGATCCTCTGGAATGTGCCCTATACCTAATGCTGTTATTTCCCGTGCTGGTCGATTGGTAATGTCGCGCCCCAATACCTTAATTCTTCCCTGGTCCACTTTCCGTAATCCGGTAATCGCCTCCACCAGTTCGGTCTGACCATTGCCGTCGATTCCACAGATGCCGACGATCTCACCTGCCCTGACCGTGAGGCTTAGTCCTTTTACACTGGGCAATCCTCGACTATTGCGAACATGTAGGTTTTCAATCTCTAATACATCACGACCGATTTCGACCTTAGGCTTTTCAAGTTCAAATTGTACCGGGCGTCCCACCATCCGTTCCGCCAAAACCTTTTCGCTTGTCGTTCGCACATCAAATGTCCCGACCTTCTTCCCTTTCCGTAGAATCGTTACCCGATCTGCCACCTCCTTAATTTCTTTCAACTTGTGGGTAATGAGGAGGATGGACCTTCCTTCTTTGACTAGCCCTCGCATAATCGCCATCAAATCTCTAATTTCTTGGGGAGTTAAGACTGCGGTCGGTTCATCGAAAATCAGCACCTCTGCATCCCGATAGAGCATCTTTAAAATTTCCACTCGCTGTTGCATTCCTACGGAAATGTCTTCAATTTTGGCATCAGGATCCACATTGAATCCATACCGTTTCGAGAGGTCAGCAACCTTTTTCCTAGCTTCTTCTATTCGCATTCGTCCCCATCTGTCCCTAGGTTCAAGACCAAGGATGATGTTCTCGGTGACGGTGAAGTTATGAACCAATTTAAAATGCTGATGCACCATCCCAATCTTCATCCGATTCGCCACGTTCGGATTCGGAATACGAACAGTTTCTCCGCGGATTCGAATCTCTCCTTCATCTGGTTCATACAGCCCAAACAGGATGCTCATTAAGGTCGATTTCCCTGCCCCATTTTCTCCGAGTAAAGCATGAATTTCTCCTTCCTTCACCTGCAAGGTCACGTGATCATTGGCTACTATGCCTGGAAAGCGTTTCGTAATGTTTATCATCTCAACAATGTAGCGTTCAGACATGGAATACCTCCATTTCAAACTGTCCTCACCTTATTTTTGGTTATCCCTGTCGAATTATGCGAATACAAAAGAAAAAGGGGCTGTAAAATAATTACCTAAATAGGTGATGTTTCAGCCCCTTTTCTCATGGTTTTCCCTCTTTTTTTCCTTAAAATGTCACTGTTAGTATAAGGAATTATCCGCTTCAATTGGCTAGTCTAAAG
>DATCJW010000006.1:0-1574 GCA_036562595.1 Haloplasmataceae bacterium
AGGGCATCTTTAATAGTATGGAAGAAGCCGACCAGGCGATGAATGCTTAATGGAACGATTAAGATTAGTGAGTGAAGAATGGCTTAATCATTCGTGATACGCCCTTTCTGAATAGGTTTTAGATCTATTGAATGATGCGTCGATCGAATGGCTCGGACCGTCCCCTGCCATGACAGGGGATTTTCTCATTTATTGGAAGTATCGGTGTGTTTAGTGTTGCTGGATTTGACTTGCAAAAGATGATAGAATAAATTAAGTTTACCCGTCAATTGTCCTCCTCACGATTTGAACGACCAATTGAAAATAATACCATTTGGACGATAATCACTTGCATTCACGATATTTTCTAAGAATAGAAAAGAGTGGCTTGTAAAGAATATCGCCACTCTTTATTGTTTTATATTCCTTCGTTGATAGCCCGAATGGCCTCTAATGGGACCTTGGGGTTGCGGTCTTCATCCAATAAACCGTTCATTTCCTGTTGAACATCCGTCAGTTGAGTGACACAATACCCGCTACAAAAGGGTAAGCTTTGGATGGCATCGGTCAGGCTCTTCAAGCGTTGGATGAAATCCTGTTCATCTTTGACCATTTGACCATAACCCCAACCTTCATCCTTGTTTTTTTCAAAAGCGATACCTCCATACTCGGTCAGCATAATCGGCTGTCCATGATACCTATAGTTGGAGGCGAAGGGAAGTCGCGGCGGTAATCCTTTTGTCTTCTGATGGTTCAACAGCTCTTCAATCGGTCGATAACAACTTAGTAAGGCTTCACCGTATTCTTTGTAGTCGTGCAAGGTGATGATATCGCTAATGGTATGTTGCCACCCGTCGTTCGTAATGACGGGGCGCGACTGATCCATTGTTTTGGTAAGATAATAGATGCTCTTTGTAAAATGTTGTTGTTTACGGTTAATGGGAACATTCGGAATACCCCATGACTCGTTAAAAGGTACCCATGTGATGATGGACGGATGGTTATAGTGCTGCTGAATAACCTCCATCCATTCCCTTGTAAAACGATAGACAGCCTCATCGTTAAACTCATAAAAGGATGGCATTTCCAACCAAACATAAATCCCTAAAATGTCACAGTAGTAGTAGAACCGTTCATCTTCAATCTTTTGGTGCATACGGATGCCATTAAAACCCATAGCCAGCGCCTGCTCGATATCGAGAAGTAACGCCTCTTCGCTTGGGGGAGTTAAGTGGGAATCCTTCCAGTATCCTTGGTCAAGCACCATTTTTAAATAGCTTGGTGTATAGTTGATGGTCAGCCAACTGTTTTCAATGCCTATGTGACGTATACCGAAATAGGAGCCTACGCAGTCAATCAGCTGGTCATTATCGTACAGTCGAAATTCCACATCGTAGAGATTGGGCTCATGGTGGTTCCATAAATTAATTTTCGAATGATGGGTTTCTGACATGATGTCGATGGCTTGACGGAAAAAAGGGCGTTTGAGTTCAACCGTCACGTTTGCGACTTCCACGTCTTTAAAAAAGATAATCGTTTGAAGTTTCAATCCCTTTTTGAAGGCGTTAAGGGTATACTCGATGTCAACCGTGTAC
>DATCJW010000007.1:0-5219 GCA_036562595.1 Haloplasmataceae bacterium
AGGGCATCTTTAATAGTATGGAAGAAGCCGACCAGGCGATGAATGCTTAATGGAACGATTAAGATTAGTGAGTGAAGAATGGCTTAATCATTCGTGATACGCCCTTTCTGAATAGGTTTTAGATCTATTGAATGATGCGTCCGATCGAATGGCTCGGACCGTCCCCTGCTATGACAGGGGAATTTTTATTATATTAGGGAAAAAGGTGGCTTAATATTTTGTTTCAAGATTAACAGATTAAGCTTTACTTATACGACTAAGCGAGTGATAAGAGTGGCTTGTAAAGCATGTTGCCACTCTTAATTTTTTTATTTTTTGTTGCTTCTAAAGACTATTCTTTAAGACAAGTGTTGTCATTCCTTGTTTCATGTATTTGATTACTATTTAAAATTTCAATTATTATTCGTTATATAGCTATGAATAAATAAAATAATTGTTGACTTTTTTAAAAATATGAATATACTATAAACAGGTACCTTACATAAAAAGGTACTAAATTAGAAAAGGAAGATGGTGATGCTTTGAATATCCAGTTTAAGAAAGGTGTACTGGAGCTCTGCGTCCTGGCATTACTGAACCAAAAGGATTGTTATGGATATGAACTTGTAAATGAAATATCGAAAAGTATCGTCATCTCAGAGGGGACGATTTATCCATTACTTAATCGGCTCCGAAAAGATGGTTACGTGAGTACCTATTTAAAGGAATCACCAGAAGGACCACCGCGAAAGTACTACCGTTTAACGGAATATGGCGGAAGGGTATTCGAGAGACTAAAAGAAGAGTGGTATACCTTTTGTGAAGGGGTCAATCGATTATTAAGAGGGAGTGAGCGTGTTGAACAAGAACCAATTCCTTCAAATGCTTAAGGAAGAGTTAAAAGGGCTTCCTGAGGAAGAAGTTCAGGAAATTCTTGGGGACTATCAAGAACATTTTGATATCGGGCTATCCGAAGGCAGAAGCGAAAAGGATATTGCCATGGCATTAGGTAATCCAAGAGTTATTGCTAAGGAGTTAAAAGCGAACTATTTTGTCAATCAGGCCAACGAATCATTTACCCTCAGCCATTTCTTTCAAGCCCTGATGGCCACCATTGGCCTTGGATTTTTTAATTTATTGTTCGTTTTAGGACCGGTATTGGGTCTTTTCGGTATTATCATGGGTATTGGAGCCTCAGGCATTGCCTTAGTATTTACAGGCTTTTATGTCCTCGTTATGGGGGTTATCCATATCCAGCAATTGCTTCTTGCAATATTCCTAAGCTTGTCCTTCATCTCAGCAGGCTTAATCATCACTCTGCTCGTCTATGAAGGAACGCGTTGGTTGTTAAAACTGATCGTTCGCTATCTGAAATGGAACCTTAATATCATAACGAACCGGAGGGTACAACATGAAAACCGTTAAATGGTTAATCATTTTATTCATCATTTTCGTCGTATCCGCAATGGGAACACTCATCGTGGTGTACGCGACCGGATACCGTCAGGATTATAAAGACTTTCGGGAAACCATTGACTTTCAGGATACTCGATCCATCCGTGACATTACCGCCATCGAGGTCCGGCTCAACGTTGGACGTGTCAATATCATCCCGTCGGATGAAGAACACCTAAGCCTTTCCTTTACGGGCGAACATTATGCGCTCTTTAAGAAGAAAAAGGTCTTTAGCATCGATGTAAAGGAAGAGGATCATACCCTTTTCATTCACGCCGAGGTCAATAACTATTACCTAATTGGATTGATGCAGTCAACGGAAAATGTCGTGCTTAACGTCTGGCTTCCTAGAGCGTATGAACACGATTTGTCCCTTAACGTTTCGGTGGGCGATATATACGTTCAAGATTTGACGTTAGACCAATTGAGGATTAACGGATCGACAGGGGCAGTGAATCTAAAAAATCTAACTCTCAATCGTGGCGTCATCAAGCTGTCGACGGGAGACATCGAGGCCTCGTTGCTTGGGGGAGATATCGACGTGTCATTGAACACCGGGGATGTAGATTTGATTCATCTTGGGGATGCATTTGATATTGATGTTTTTCTTCGGACCGGCAGTGTTGAAGTGATCCTTTCGCCGGAAGCGAAGTTCGATCTCCAAGCGGAAATCCGTACAGGCGATATTAGTAGTAAATTCCCAGTCACACAAACCGAAAAAGGTCGGAATAAGCTCATTGGCTACGTTCGTGAAAGCGGATGGAATCGTGTCAAAATTGAAGTTCGGACCGGTTCCATCGAAATCGAGCCGAAAGCGTAACCTAGAAGATGGGTATCATCAAAAAATATCCCTAGAGTGAAGCTAGGGATGTTTTTATTGAATAAAAAAACCGAAATTCTTGCACCTTCTTCATCTCAGTGATACGATAAATAAATACTATACAACATAAATTACTTCAAGGGTTTACAATCGAAGGACATCATCCTACTTATCCAAATACGGTTATCGTAAGAAACGTGGATCTAAAAATGGAGGGATTGGAATGAAAACCATTCATGTCGTCGCAGCAGTGATTCGGAAAAATCGAAAAATATTATGTTGCCAACGATCGGACCGAGGCCCCTATGGGAAGAAGTGGGAGTTTCCTGGCGGCAAAGTCGAACCTGGCGAAAAACCAGAGGACGCATTGGTAAGAGAAATCCGCGAAGAGTTGGATGTGGAGATTATGGTCAACGATTTCTTAATGAGAGTTGAACATAGCTATCCAAGTTTTAATGTCGTTTTGGATGTCTATCTCGCTACGATCACCAACGGAATACTTACCCTTAAGGAACACTTAAATGCAAAGTGGCTAGGAAAAGAAGACTTGAAATCGGTTGACTGGTTAGAAGCTGATTTGCCAATCCTTGATCGGATAATCGAAAACGGGCTGATTTAAGATGTGTTCAGGAAAGGAAAAGGTAACTCGGAAGAACTGAAAGATACTAATACCTTTTTTCTTTTTGCCCATGACGAAGATCTTCGGCATGGTTAATAATCGATGTATGCTGAACGATACTTTACGACAAGTCAGGGGATAATAAAATACGCTGTAGAACACAAAACCAATTTTGTCATTATTATCATCCATTGATTAGGTACCACTAAAACGTTTTAGAAGGCTAAAAATTCGTTTCTATGCATCAAATATTGTTGAATTTTCCCATATTATTGTAATAATCCGCGTGTTAAAATATAATATGTGTACTATAGTATTCTTTAATTCAGTATGATGGAGGATATTATGTATGGAGGGTATAATGAATTTTAACGGGCGATGCAACTTACCTTTTCCTTCTTCGACGACTATGGGATTGACTTTATGATGAAGGAAGAGGCTGACAACGTCGTTCGTATTTTGGGAAAGTTTCCCTTAAAACATACAGAAAGGATAGTTTTCCTTAACGTCATCATACTAGGCACCGGGGGAATGACCGTTGAATTTAGCATCCATGATATTAAAGGCTGGTCTGAACAGCTTGACCTGATCAACACCTTAAACCAGACCTTGACTTGGTTAAAGGCTTATGTGACTTGCAGAGGGGATCTCGTTTTATCCCATAGCGTCATCGATGTGCAGTCAGAACCGCAAGTCATTAGTACACTTGAAATCCTTTATGGAGAATTCACCGATGATGATTGTTGGCCTCTTATCGCCCAATTAACGGATGAACCGGTTTCTACCGAATCGGCATCCATTTAATAGTGGCTATTAATTAAAGCGTCCCTGGGACGATTCGTTCCTTCAACATATAAAATTACTTATCAAGGGGTTGATTCGTTTACCGTTTGCCATCCTCTCACTGATATGGGTATGCGATCAACCCCGCCGCCTTCTTTTTTCCATAATTTCGCTTCTCCATATAGAAAAATGCAAAAACCAGAATCACGCAATGGATTCTGGTTTTTGCTTTTCATCAAGATAATTATTAAGTGCCGATTGGTAGCGTTGCCGAAATTTTTCCCGTAATGATTCAGGGGCCAGTATGGTGGCATCACGACCGAATTTGAAGAAATAATAGATCATTTGGACTTCAGGACAGTGAAAGACGTAGGTATAATCATCGATCTTCCGTGTGTACTGTGGCCGCATGTTGATCTGGCGTTGGTAGTTTTCAATGCCTTTTTCCGTAAATCGGACCACGGCTTCGATGATGTCTCCGCTTAAAAACTGTGGTCCTTTCGATGCAAGCTCCTGTTCCAGTGTCCGTTGTTTAATAAGGGTGAGGCGGCCAGACTTGCTGCTCATCATCCGGATCTGATTGATCCGTGCGATGCGAAAACTTACCATCCGCTCCTCCGCAATCTCGCCATTCGGCAAGATTTCTTGAGCGAATCCCACGAGGTAATTGAACTTGCTCGTCTTATCAACCACGACGGAATGAGGGGAGACATAAAACTTTCTTTCCATCCGAATGCTGCCATCGGCATAACCTTTCTCTTTCAGGGACAGTTTCAATCGTTTTTTCTGGGTAATACTGAGACGGATGATGTTTAGTGTCTGTTTAAAGAAAATTTTTTCACGTTCGTCATAGGGTTTTCTGGCATACTCCTCGAATATCCCTTTAAGATAAAGACCCAAAGATCCTTCATAAAACTTGTCGTCGATACTTTCTTCTAAAATGGCGACGTTCTGATTGTTAATGCGGAATTTTCGTCCTTGCCCTTTGGGATAGCTCCGAACTTTTTTTACGAGCCTGTTCTGTTCAACCATCACTATGCGGTTGACAAAATCCCTTTTCGTCTTCTCATCATATTTATCAAACAGGGGGTCGCTAAAGGTACGTTCCAGCTCGTCATACAGTTCATCCATTCGATAGGAGATGGATGCTTCTGCCTCTTCATAAAAGTTGGTAAAAACAGTGTTCAGAAAGCCGGATAGATTGGCTCGTCCATCATTAAAATAAAAGTTTCGCATATCTTCATCGATTTTGATCCACGCTTCTTCGCTTAGATTGATATGTTGTTTTTGATCGATACTATTGATTACAAAACCCACAGTACCACCTCTTTTCCATTATACCAAATAAAATGCGACTTTTAATCATCTTATCATTAAAAAATCTACATTTTTTTATTAAATTATAGCACACTTTTTCACTCAAATGAAAAAGGGGCTGTAAAATAATTACCTAAATAGGTGATGTTTCAGCCCCTTTTCTCATGGTTTTCCCTCTTTTTTTCCTTAAAATGTCACTGTTAGTATAAGGAATTATCCGCTTCAATTGGCTAGTCTAAAGAGTTC
>DATCJW010000015.1:0-14220 GCA_036562595.1 Haloplasmataceae bacterium
GATATGAATATCCGAAGCCCCTTGTTTCACCGCACTAACAATAATCTGATTGACAAGACGGATAAGGGGCGTGTCATCACCTTCTATTTCCTCTTCTGCAGCATCGCGACGGTGATAACCCGAGATAATTTGGCTTAACGACCGGTCGATTCCATAATACCGGGAGATGGCGGTCTCGATCTCGTGTTTCGGCGCCATCACCAGCGTGATACTGTAACCGGTAATCAAACGTAAATCATCAACTACATAATAGTTTAAGGGATCTGACACAGCGACAACTAGACGTCCATCTTCAAAACCTAATGGAATCACCAAATTCTCACGGGCGTACTCCTCAGAAATAAGGCGAAGGACCGATTCATTCAATTCATAATCCGCTAAAGAGACCTTTTTAATGCCAAGCTGGTATTCCAATGCATCCAATAATTGACTTTCTGTAATGTAGCCGATGCGGATGAGTGTATCCCCCAGCTTTTCGTTCTCCATCTGTAAGGATAGGGCCAGTTCAATCTGTTCCTCAGTCACCAATCCTTCCTCTACGAGAATATCCCCAATCCGTTTTTTTATCCGTCGCATCGTCTCTCCTTCCCCTTTCTAAACGTTCAACATATTTCGATCATCAGGATGATAGATGATGAGTTGGGGTCTGGGTAGGTAATGGTCCTCATTCATCACCAAGACCTTAACTTCCTTTACACTACCATCCGTATTGAAAGAAGTGATTTTCCGTGAAATCTTAACAACCTTCCCTTCTTTTCCATTAATCCGAATCGGTTGACCCGGTTTTATCTCTTTCCCCAAGTACTCCGTCCGTTCAATTGTAATCGTCGGATAGTCAATCAACTGAACGTCATCTGCCCCGATCACCTCAATGGTATGGATGAAGGGGGCCCCAGTTAATATAAACTTCAATCCCGCACCGGATTGGGTAATGATGACCGTGTATGGCGTCGCATTCGGATTATAAAAAGAAAAATCTATACCTTTATTAGTATCGATACGAACCTCAAAACCGGGCCGGTTATAGATATAGTTTGGGAGAGCAAAAGGATCCTCCGTAATTGAGCGTTGGATGTTCATAAAGTTTGTATAAAGAATGAGTTCATAAATCCCAGTACCGAGGACCGATAGCTGCTCGTCATTAAAAATGGATGCCTTTTCACCCGTTAAACGCTCTTTAGCCAATTCTTTCATCACATCCGTGAGATGAAAGTATGCATTCGGTTGTATTGTCATTTCAATCCGCCCATCAAAATATTCCTCAATCAAAGGGAAAATTTTGTCATCAATTCCATATAGCGTTGTGGTAGCAATCTCTTTTTTATTTATGTCAAGATTTAATACATAATGGCCGAGTTCAATCCATATCGGACTTTTTAACATGCCCACTTGATGGAGAAGATCGTTCTCTAATTGTTGGAGATCAAAATCGGAATATTTTAAGATATGGGCATGTTCCTCAATCAGTTTAGCCAAGTAATCCTGATATTGTGGTTGGAAGGAGACGTCAATAGGAATCGTTTCTCCGTCTCGAATCTTTTGGATCGTTCCATTGACATCAAAAGAAAACACCATGTTATCGATAGGAATACGATAGTCCAGTTGATAGATGAGTTGAATATCTGCCTCATCCCGCCACTTTAATGCTTCTTTCGTAATCTGTTCGCGAGCCTGGTTGACATAAAGGCCGCCCACATGTACATTCGCGACTTGCGTATCCATACGATAAGTCGTTAATCGATTGGTCGACCGCAAAAGAAAAATTATGATCCCTATGAGTACGCCGATCAATACAACCGTGAGTCCCCCCACAAACACGGCTATTTTTTTCTGACGTGTCATGCTCTTCACCCTCTTTTTTCAACCTTCAAAATATCTATATAAAATAAAATAAATATGTTATAATGAAAGAAACTCTACATATATATTATTCAAGTAGCATATTTATTAGACTAAAAGCGTAGAATATCCTTTATAATATTTATGTACTTCTATTATACACTAAAAATAACGTCATGACTAGACGAAAGGCGGAGTTAATATGGAAAAGCGAGGCTTCAATAAACGGGGCGCATCGCTAACGGAAATTCTCGCCATCATCGCTTTAGCCGCTTTGCTTCTTGCCGTTGTCACCCATGCGATTACGATGAACTTGCGACAAAACGCCTTAAATCAAGAACAACTCGTCAATTTTGCCGTTGCCCATTCTGTCGCCAACTACATAAAATCCATCCCATACGAGGAGTTACAATCACTCGTCTATCCATCAGATGAAGAGGCTGGAGGGACATATGTCCTTAGTTTCGATGATCAATCGTGTGAAAAACTCTATCCCTACGATGCTGAAAAACAACATTTTTGTATCGACAGCATTTTTCCTGAACTGAACGGGAGGAACTATCGAGAGGATGTGAACATTATCCTCCTTGCATTTGACCATGGGCCGTCAATCCGAAGTTTCGCTTCAGAAAACCCTTATCCTATCCTTTCCTCAAGGCTAAATCAACTAATGGAACAATACGATTCGGATAACACGGATTATAACGACGATTTGATTCGAATCTTTGTCATCGTCCGCTCACGTTATCGCGAATCGAATGACATCTATATCGAAAAGGTGACCACCAATGAAAAAAACAAAACGATTCAATAAAAAAGGGATCACCTTAATGGAACTTTTAGGTTATATCGCGCTCATCGGGCTTGCACTTATGTTTATCTCGAATCTCTTTATACAACTTTTGCGCAATTACGATGAGATTAACGGGAGGGGCGCATTACAGGACCAGGCCAACCGCATCCTCACGGTCATTATGACTTCGGCCAACACATTTGATGCCGATTTCGTGCGTGACTGTGCAAACGAAACAACGCCCTGTATTGCCTTCGTCAAGCAACAGGAGTTCAAAATGAAAGATGGCATTCTCATTCAGGATAAAATAGAGACTATCCGTATATTAAGAATTTCTGCTGAAGGCGATATCTATCTTGGTGACATGAAGCTGAATGATGAGGGATTTAAGTTAGATCTTACTAAAAGTTCCATTGAATATGAATGCCATAACCAAAGCGTTAGTGGGGTATGTGCTAATCCCATTATTACCATCGACCTTTGGCTTTATCGGATTCATCCGAATGATCCCGAAAGAAAACCGCTCACGGAATCCGTTCAATACCGCAATACGATTATCTTTCATTAAAGGGGGAGTTTCATGCGAAATAATAAGGGCTATGCGTTGATCTATGTCGTTGGCGTGATTGCCCTCGTCCTTTTTCTTGTCGGTACGCTGACTGGCTATACCCTCCAACGAACGCGCAATATTCAGCGCCGTATTCGAAATGAACGGGATATGGCAGAAGCCATTCGACGGGTAGAGGTGCTTTCGATGGAATTGGCCGACTATCTCTATACGTTGGATCAAAAGAGTACCGATCCTGTTAACGGACAAGACATCGCCTTTTCCATCCGTGAGCTCATCGCAACGATTGGACCTGATCTTCATAACATCCAAAAAAAATACGATCAAATGTACCCAGATGGCCAGTTGGAGATCATTCTCCCCGATCTCCACACCTTACCACTAAACACCTATACTGCTGAAATCTTGATCCGTGTGCAAGTCAATGCCGTGACGGTTGAACGCCCCCTATATATTACCAATCTCCCCTCCTTTCTCTTTTTTGCCCTAGGATCCAACCGTGATCTCAGCCTATTCGGAGGATCATTGATTGATGGGGATATCTATATCGGCGGAACGACTTATCTTAGCGATCAGTTTCGTTTTGTGTATAACCAGCGGCTGGAGACATACCATGACAATCAGCCTGTAAACAAACCCTTCATCACGCCTAATCACTCAATCTATACCGCCAATCCTATACAATATTGCCTGTACACCGATGATAAGCCTTGCCATTTAATAGAAGACAATCGATTTGCCATCGTTAAGCAAAATTATCTTCAAGTTAAATCCATGGATGATCTATCGGAAGCGCTCCATATCATTCCAGGACGTGAGGTGCCAGCTATTCGCCCCTATCTTCAACGGTTTCTCCAGGTCGACCTCGATCGGACTTTTAACTACTATTTGCCGATAGATCCCGTAACTGTTTCGACCATTCAAGAGCTTTATAACTACCGGGCAAGCGGTGTATCGGTGCTCTATGATGGCGATCTTATCATTTCCGATGAAACCATGCCGAATTTTAAAAACGCACCTACTTTTGCTTTCACCAATCCCGATGAATTGGTCTGGATCGTCGTAAATGGAAACCTCATCATTGAAAACAACAAGCCGTCCCCTTATCTCAATATCAATGCGAATTTTTTAGTCTACGGTGATGTTGACATTCGAGGCAATGTCGCCATGAACAGCATCATCTACACCAAGGGGCAAGTTAATATTTACAATGCCTCCATCCTTCCCTATCAGGGACTAAACAACACCGCGGGTCGACTCATCCTCCTTGCGAAAGGAAACATCCACATTTCGAAAATCCATTCGTTTTTGGACCCACAAAAAAGAGCGCCTATAAGTTTTCGAGACGATGGGTCGTACGAAATCTACCCTGACATTTCTGCATTTCTCCATACGGAACAGAATTTCGAAATCTATACCGTATCCTCTTTGCTTTCCATCAGCGGTGGACTTTTTGCCAAAGGTGAAGGAAACGAACCTATAAAGCATACCCACGATAGCTACGGTTTGATGGTTAATAGCTATCGCGGTCACGTATCTTTGGCCGTTCGGGATGGAGAGGACCGTTTGGCGTTTCAACCGCCTACTGATGAACATCCTGAGCTGACCTCGCGTTTTATCATTCAGCACTCACAAGACATATTAACCAGACAGCCTGAAGGATTGCCGATCAACGGCCATTTCAACTACCTTTTTGGTGATTATAAAGTATCTTACTAATCACCGACATTCAATCAAAAAAGCTAGAAATTATTTTCATTTTCTAGCTTTTTTGATTGCCTTTTATATCCAGATCACCATTGGGTACCCCCTCACTATCGAGCCATTCGCGGATAATATAGTGAGGCCTTTTTTTTACTTCTTCATACACCTTGCCGAGGTATTCTCCAATCACTCCAAGAAAGATGAGAATGAGACCGCCGAGAAAGAGAATGAGTGAAACGGTGGTGGCAAAACCGGTGATAGCGGATTCAGGATCTAAGAGTTTTCGGATAATAACGAAGGCCATATAAAGGAAAGATACGCTAGCACTGAAAAAACCAAGCCACATCGAAAGGCGAAGAGGAACAGTGGAAAACGATGTTATGCCTTCCATCGCATAGCTTACCAGTTTGAAAACATTCCATCGGCTTCGGCCCGCTACCCGCTTAACATTTTCATACGGTATATATTTCGTTCGAAAGCCAACCCATTCAAAAAGGCCTTTCGAAAAACGATGGTATTCATCAAGCTGTAAAAGCGCATCAACTACCGCATGTGTCATCATTCGAAAATCTGTGGCTCCATTTCGAAGCTTGATTTCACTCATGCGATTGATTGAAGCATAAAACAGTCGGGAGTATAACCGACGGAAGATTGATTCTTTTTCTTTTTTACCGCGTACGCGATATGCGGCTACTGCGTCATATTCACCTGTATCTAAGATGCGAATCATCTCTTTCAGAAGATGCGGTGGATGTTGGAGGTCGGCATCCATAATGACCACGTATTCTCCCTTTACATGCCTTAGACCTGCAAGCATAGCGGCTTCCTTACCGAAGTTTCGAGAAAACTGTATCAACGCTACGTAAGGGTCCTTATCACGGATGTTCCGTATGATCGCATTCGTCCGATCTGTGGATCCATCATCAATGAAGATTAGTTCATAGGGTTGGTGAATGGCCTCTAATTCTTTTTTGACGACTTCATAAAAATGGGGAATGGCTTGTTCCTCGTTGAAGCAGGGGATGATAATGCTCAATCTCTTTTTCATCACGGCTTCATCCTTATAATTATATTCTTTTCCATATTATACCACAGCCATTTTAAGATAAACAAAATTTCTTATAATAGCCACCAGAAACGTATGGTTATGATATAATGGGATAAAATGGGAATGGAGGTATGCCATGGGGACTATCGGATTAAACCTTAAACCGATTCAAACCAACGGGAAACAATGGCTAAAACGCCTATCTGATATTCTATTATCTACGCCTACTTACAAAAAAACGCTTGGTCTAATCCTTTTTTATGTTTTTCTTTTTTATTTTCCTTTTACCCTTTTAACCCTTTGCTTTCACCATATCGTCTTTTTTCAACTCGACCATCTCTATCAATACAGTTCCATCGTGTTTGATTTCCAACGCAAGTTATTCATAGGGGACCTGTCAACGTGGGACTGGAATAATGCGATGGGATATGATTACTTTGCCAATTTTTACTACATCTCCATAGATTTCTCATTCCTCCCCTTTCTCCTTTTTCCTTTCCTCCCCTATTCTTCCCAAATGTGGCTCTCATTTCTTTTAAAAATTTTGGTCGGGACATCGATCTTTAGTTACCTTTTGAAGACTTATGGCGTTTCTAATCGAACGAATCTTTTTGTCTCCGTATTATACGGTACGGCCGATCTCTTCTTCGCACAAAATGTTTTTCCAAGTTTTACTGGAATCATCGTCTACATTCCCCTGCTACTACTTGCCATTGAGTATATCATTCAGAAAAAACAATATATCCTCCTTACCGTATCCGTTTTCTTCATGTTTTTAGGGAGCTTCTATTGGGCTTGGCCACTCTCACTCTTTTTTGCTTTTGCGTTATTCATTCGTCTTATGATTGAAAACAAGACCCTTTTGGATACCTTATTTATCGCAGGCAAAAGCTTGATTTATTACCTACTGGGCTTGGGTCTTTCTGGCTTTCTCCTCTTACCCATTATGGGGATCATGCTAAACGAGCCAAGGGCAGGAGGGGCAACAGAGCTTACTCTATCTTCGCTCTTTTTATTCAACAAGATGGTCTACCTCAAAACGATCTATAAATTGATTGTACCGAACCTTTTCGCCTATAGGGGTTATTTCTATGACCGCACGCAAAACTATTTCCTTCCGACGAATCATATTATTCTTTATACCTCCATTCTTTCGCTATACACCCTTATTCACTTTCTCTTTTATCCGCCGCATCTCGTAAAGCGCAAGCTTGAAGCCAATGCATTTAAATTATATCTCTTTTTAATGGTAACCACGTTCTTATACTCCTTTTTGATGCTTATCCCAGCCGTCGCGATGATCTTTTCCGCTACAACGACACCCTATTTACGGTATTATGCTTTTTTCGGAGTCATCCTTGTTATTAACCTGGCCTTTTTCTACGAACACCGCCTCATAAGCTCCAAATTGCTTTTTATCACGGTACTTGGAGCCATTGGTTACCTCTTTTTCGCCCGGTATTACAACGACTTGCCAGAGGTATATAGTGCCAGTTTCCATTATACGGAAGACCAGATCAATTTAGCCTTTATTATCGCCTATACTTTAATCCTTCTTGTCCTTTTCTTACGCTTCAATTGCCGAACGAAATTATCTTTCGTCCTTCTGATTGAGCGTTTTGCTTTAATCGTCCTCATTGCGACGCTCATGATGTCTCCTTCCTATTCGCAAGGGGTCCGTCATCATGACGTTTATGGGAAAGAGATGAACAGGCTTTTTAAAACCTTAAATAATCAAGACTATACCATCACGCATTATTTTACGTATTATAATGACGTAAATGATCTCCATCCCTTTAATAATCTTTCTTATTTAGGATGGAAAAGCACCTATGGGGCGGGTGACACCTTCCACTCGCTCATCAACCCTTATTACAAACCCTATTATGAGGAACAACACCGCCGACTTTATCGGGTCACCAACACACCGCTTTTCTACTACCTCTATCTCGATCCCAATCAATGGGTCATTTCACAGAAGGACGGTCATCCCATCATAAATCACATGATGGATCCTCGGAGTGAAAAAATCGCCAGCCAAACCATTGCGGAGCTTCAATCGACGCTTTCCATTTATCGTAAAGAAAAGGAACTCCCCTTAGGCGTTGGTTTTTCAACCTACTATTATATCGAGGACGATCCGTTCTACTACAACTATATGTGGTTGGATGCCCTGTACATCCACGACGAGAAACAACTTGAAAAAATTGAAGCCCTCGGTTTTAAAAAAGCTTCTCTGAATCGACGAACTTACTTGCGTTCAGTAAATTATTCCAAATTCACATCAATAACATGTACAAGCAATGACCCGGACTGTGCCCCCCCAAAGGATTATTTACCTAAGAAAATATATCATGTGGACCATTTCGGGGAATATGAGGTGAACCTATCCCCTTCCGATGGACGTATTCTATTCGTAGAATATGGCACAAGAAGCTATGAAGCGATCCGTGTTTTGTTGATTGTGGATCAAGAGGATCAAATGTATCGTTGTTATACCACCTTCTGCCATATTCCGGATACGGGTATTAAAAAGGTGATCATCGGCTCAAACTCCGAAGCAGTCCCTAGAAGTAGCCGCCTCTGGATTGTCGATACCGAATCGTTAGAGGCCCGCTATGAAGCTTTGCGTCAGCAGGGAACCTATAACGAGACCATCGAGGGAAACCGTATTACTAGTTATGTCCAAAATAACGAGCCCGTTATCATGAATTATAAGATTGGTTACGCATCAGGATGGAAGGTGTGGGTGGATGGAGAGGAAGTGGAAACCTTTCCTGCCCACGGGGGACTCCTTAGCTTTATCCTTACCGAACCTGGGGAACATGAAATCATCCTTTACTATGAAACGCCTGGCCTAAAGCTCGGCCTAATTATTTCTTTCCTTTCCCTTATTATCTTTGGGTTACTTATCGTTATCGAGCGTTATGGATCGCTTATTTACCATCATGGAAAAGCTTTTTATACAAGCTATCGTTCCTCCGGCCAAAAATTTACCTTCTTTGTGAAAGAAGTTTTAAGAGAAGAGCCGATGCAGGAAATGGTGCGATTCGTCATTATCGGCGGAATCGCTACCACCATTAGCTTTCTCATCTATCAACTCTCCCTTCTCATCTTCCACCATAACATCGCCCTTACGTTAGGTTACCTTCTCAGCATGGTATTCAATTTCTTTGCCTCTAATCGGTTCACCTTTAAAACCACCCCGACGATCAAACGCGGCTTAAGATTTACCCTCGCACACCTTTCAAACTATCTGATCCAACTGATTCTTTTAAATGGCTTTATCTTGATAGGACTACGTAAAGGACTCGCCATTATCCCTACCTATCTGCTTGCCATTCCCATCAATTTTTTTCTCGTCCGAAAGGCATTAAAAGGCATAAAGAAATAATCCGTCATATCCTCCATCCCTTTTAGTAGGCAAGCCCAAATGGGTTTATTCTACGGAAAGGGGTTTTTTTGTTCGTTTTAAATAGCTACGGTCAATCAATAATGCTGAGGTACAATTGATAAAAAGCTTTTATGGTCGATACTCTAAAATCTCAAGTGAATGGATAAAAAGTGAGAGTAAAAACGTGAAATTAATCCAAATTTAAAGGCTTAACTCCGATGACGTATCAGAGTTAAGCCATAAATCGCTACGAATACATAGACTTATTCAATTCTAACCCTTAGTGGCGGTCATCGGGATGGTCCGTACTAATGAAAAGTTTCACCTTATCGACCACCTCACGGATGACTTCCCCTTCATGGTTCACTTGGCGAATGACGACCCACAAGACATCTCCAGTATGTTCTTGATCGAATGTCCATTCATGTGGCAATGCCTCCCCATTGATGAGCTCGTCGCCTTTTGTGAGATAGAATGCCATTTCAATACCATAGACATGTTGTTCCGGTCGAATGATGACGAGATCATCTAGTACATATTTTCTCTTTGCGATTAGACGGAAGTAGGTTTCACCTTCATATTCGATGTCATACGCATCGGTAAATCCGGATTGATCGCTTAAGTAGTTGGACACAATCACCGAGAGCTGTAACTGATATTCTGTAGGTAAACCATAGGCATCATAGAGGGTGGCAACGATGTTCGTTTGACCAGGAGCGACTGCCGTGATTTGACCCTCTCCATCAACAGTAGCAACGTTTTCATCGTTGCTGCTGAAGACTACCGTGAACCCTTCTCCCGTGATGGAGTACTCTGGGAAGTACAGCGTCTGCCCTGGGAACAGGATATAGTTTGGTACAACAGGTTCAACGAAGTAGAAGCGATCGACATGAAGGCTAAGGGAATCGTAAGTTTGGACGTTGACATCGTTTCCAATTCCATGAATGGTGATTTTAACATCATCAATTACAACCAAACCAGAATCTCGTGGGACTATCGTTATGACGTTAGAATGCAATGCCTTATTGGGAACATAGACATAGTCACTGGTTAACGTAAAGGCTTGCATTCCGAGGGATCGCATCACTTTCGTTGTTCCATCCGCTAGTTTTTCAATCGTAAAGTCTTTGTTCTTGTTTGGATCAACGTAAACGCCATTAGGCAAAACGGCTTCATATATGAGATCATTAACATAGATGGTCTTTGGTAGGTCCCGGCCCATGAGGTGATGAACATCGATTGATAATATTTCGAGTGAATAGTCGATTGCGAACGGAATCCCGTTTTTCGCAATATTATCCTCTAAATCCACCGTTTGATTAAGTCGGAGATACTCATCAACATTCGCAACGAAGAGTTCGAAACTGTACGTATCGGAACGTCCTTGCTTATCCTTGGCGATTACTTTGACATTAATCGCTTGAACGGCATAAATCTGGGGTGTAGGTAATCGGCCCGTTAGGTCGAACGTCAGGGTTTCATTCGTGGCGGCCTGTCTCGTCATGACGTTTTCATCATTGATCAACAGTTCAACGGTAACGTCTTCATCTTTTGAACGGTTCTTCCAGATCTCCACCTCAAAACGGATCGGATCCTTATAATCCACTATCACTTGTTCATATGGGTTGGTTGGGCGAACAACGAGACGCTCCTCAATCACCCGGTCACGCCCTGCATACTCGATATAGCTGTTAACGATCGCATTGCCAATCAAATCTATTTCACGTGGAGTATATCCCAAAGCATATTGCCCGACCGCAAGATAGACCACATTATTACGTTTATAGTAATAATAATTATTCGCCGAATCGAAACGATCAAACGTAGTGAACGCCGAATCATACAGATTCAATAGTGGTACAATTTCTGTTTGACCAATATCAATCTGATACTGCTCATTAATCGCTATGGGTAAGGCCCCTGGTATGACAAAAGGTTCCAATGTTAAATTATTAGGATAACTAATATAAGATGTGGCGTTAATGATTTCTAAACGGTCTACAACATTAACGGGTGGAAAGCTGGTCAGTCGACTAGACAGGCCTAAATAATCTTTATAATGATTAAACCAGTCGGGTTTAGCGCGCGTTACATTATGCGTGAAAATGACAGGTTTTCCTTTATTGATCTGTTCGAGAAGTTTCGTATGGAAAGAATTCGACAAACTAAATTCAAATAGATTGGGTTCAATGATAATCACATCGTATTGATCATAGTCGCCAATGTGGCAAAACAGATGGAGATCGCTTAAAAACGGGCTGCAAGTAAAAATATCAAGGCTATAGTCTTCCATTTGATAAGAAGACTGTCCAAAAAGGCCGTTAGGTCTTAAGAAATAGATGGCTTCGGAAACTAGGTTGAGGACTTTCAATGATTGTCTATCCCCACCAACTCGAATATGCCCATCGATTTTTTGCTCGTGACCATCCGAACGGACAACCAGTTGGTATTTTAATAAGCCGGGCAAGACATTTGGCACATTGAACTGGACAAAATTATTCCCCCGATGAAGTTGGACGGAATCCATCATCTCTTGTGGCTCAATAACGTTGTTTTGATTAATGTCAACGTAAAACTCTAATTCAGCTAGGGCTTTATTCATTAAATTCATATCGAAGGATAATGGATCGTTCACGTCATACGAAAAGGATGGCTTATCTAAATATTGGATTGGCTGTTCATATATTTTGACGAAAGGTTTGAGAGACATTAACTCTGTAATTAACATTATATTGGCAACGGTCTTTTTTCCAAGATTGTTATTTTGATCCGTGAGTTTGTAATCTAATTTAAACACTTGACCATTACCAACAAGGTCGTTGAATGTTTGATAGAGAATAGAATTCGGATCTTTTAAAGCGGATTCATGAATAAATACTGGTAATCCACGATGAATAAAGCCGTCAATGATTTCATTGGCCTTTAATTCGGTTAAGTCATTATCCAGGTCATATGGGGAGGGTTGATAATCGGGAACATCACCAAAAAGGAGTTTTAATAATTCCAGGAAGAGCTGATACAACCAGTTGCTGTTTCGGCCTTCTTCCCAATAGCCACGATACTCAAGGGAGCCATTTGGACGAAAGCTCTCGCCGTAACAATGCCGTTTCCCTTCCTTCCAATAGCCACGGTATTTTATGGTTCCGTCATTGTAATACTCTACACCATAGCCGTGGTACTCCCCTTCTTTAAACGTTCCCTCATAAACGATCTTCTTTCCATTATTATGGTAGAGCGTTCCCTCTCCGTGATACTTCCCATCCTTCATGTACCCGTCATAAAGAATCTTATCGTTGCCTTTACCCGGATGGTGGATGACCACGCGCTCCCCTTCATTTTTGACGGGATCGATCATGCAAGCGTCAAAGTGGCTATAAATCCCCGCTGAAAAGACAATTGCATCATATTTTCCAACGATATCTTCCCGTGAGCTGTTGAACTCTTTCACCGTCATCGTGTCCACGGTAAAACGTTTTAAATTACCAAGCAAATAATTCTCAAAAGGACTATTTATTAACGCTTTGATATCCTGGATGGGGCCATATAGGTCGCTCACTTCAACGCCAGATTCCTGATAATACCGCGGCGTAATTTCGAGAATACGGTATTCTTTTAATCCGTTAACCCGCTGGTAGAATTCTGTAGGCGGGATAGAGAATGAAGGAAATTCCTGTACGATTTGCTGGTGGAGAAGTTCTGATTGTTCTTCGAGATAGGGATCGTCCTCACCCCTAACGTTTAATGGGGCCATCACCAAAAACAGGGTGACTACCGCCAGCATCAACAATGAAAACCTAATCCTTTTAAACATATTCACCACCTCTAACTCTCATTCGCAAACGATGCGATCGCATCCGCAATCTCATCAAAAAGAGAGGATTCGCCCCGTTCAGCGGCTAAACGTATTGCGAGATCGTAAGCCGTCTCCCCATTTTTCGTCTTAATCAATGGATCGATGTCCGTAAAACGGAGAATCATCTGGACCATTTCGAGTCGCTCTCTTTCGACCGCATGATGAAGAATGGTATACCCTCGTTCATCCCTAAGATTAGGATCGAAATCGTCATGGGAAATAAATGCGGAAAGGCCACTTCGATCTTGTCCCTGAAAGATAATATATACCATCGCAGGAGTCACTTGCTTCAATGCGAGTGAGTCAATATCAATACGGGCATTGACAGGCGCACCATGTTCGAGCAGCGTATAGATCAACGCTGGTTCTGCCCCGTAATAGGCGGCATAGCTTAAGGCCGTATGGCCACCAACTACTCGTTCAAGATCGGATGTGTATTTTAAAATTTCCTTCACGACGCGCGTGTTGTTCGTACGAATGGCGTGAAAGAGTAATGGATAGCCATTTTCATCGGTTTGCCACACGTCATCCTTCACCTGATTGACCAAATGGAGGGCTATAGCGTCGATCTCTTCGACATAACGAAGGCGATTGTAATCCAAAACTTTAGAAATGGTGCTGATGGGATTTATGCCCTGGATACGGTTTAAGTCGAATCCCGTTTCCAGAATCCGTTTCGCCCCTTCAAAATCGTTCCGATAAATGAGTTTCTCTAAAGGCGTATCGCCGTCTTCATATACGAAGTTTAACTTACCACCATAATCCAAGTAGTCTCTATAAGATGATGGGTCACCACTTTCAATCAATTCCAAGAGTTTTTCCTGTTCCTTCTTTGATAGAATCTCGTCTTTCTCTTCAAGATTCATCACGATATAAACCACGTAGCCGATACTGGCAATGAAAACCAGTGCCAGCATCGCAATGAGAACCTTAAACTTGGTATTACCCATCATCTCACCCTCTTTTAGAAAAAAATCCCCTATACTATTAGAATTATATAATAGAATATAGGGGATTACAA
>DATCJW010000016.1:0-18804 GCA_036562595.1 Haloplasmataceae bacterium
GTACTAGACAAAGCCCAAGCCCTCATAGACAAAAGAAAAGAGCAAATTAAGCTGTGTGATGAATTAATACAGAGTTTGTTTTATGAGATGTTTGGAAGTCCAGTTTTAAATACTAAAAGTTTCCAAAAACAAGAGTTAAAAAATATTGCCGAAATCATTCTTGGGCAATCCCCTTCAAGTAGAAGTTATAATACTGAAGGTATTGGTATTCCATTTTTTCAAGGAAGCGCTGAATTTGGTGATAAATATCCAACAGTAGTTAAATGGACCACTGAACCAAAAAAAATAGCACAGAAAAATGATATTCTCATTTCTGTAAGAGCACCAGTTGGTGATGTAAATATAGCTAATATCGATTGTTGTATAGGACGAGGTTTAGCAGCAATTAGGCCTAGTAATAAAATAATATATAGGGATTATTTGTTCTATTACCTAAAAGCTACTAGTCAAATAATTTTCGAATCAAAAAAAGCAGGTAGTACATTTGATTCAATTACTGGAAAAAATTTGGGTAGCACACCAATACTTATTCCTCCGTTAGAACAACAAAAAGAGTTTGTAGCATTTTATGAAAAAGTCGGAAAACAAAAAGATCTCTTAAATCAAAGCCTAAAACTCATGGAAGATAACTTTAATAGCCTGATGCAACGGGCATTTAGGGGAGAATTGGTATAGAAGCGTAGGTGGTTCTGTGAGTAACTTCCAGTTTTTGAAAGGGCATGAGAAGTTTCATGAACTCTATTCACTGTGTGACCAAGCTGAAAAGCTAATTGTGAATAGTCCGAGATTGGCTGCTGCCCAATGCCGCTATACCTTAGAGTATATTGTGTACCTGATCTATAAAATTGAACAGTTTGAAGTCCCCCATGATAAGACTCTTAGCAGCCTAATGTACCAATCCGATTTCAGAAACTTCATCGATGACCCCGACGTCTTTAAAAGCATTAACTATATACGACGTATTGGCAATGCCGCCGTCCATTATGGACGGAGAATAAAATATGATGAGGCCTTATTATCACTGAAGAACCTCCATGCGTTCACCTGTTGGTTTGCCCGTTGCTACACGAATTTAGAGGTTGATGAGACCTTCGATGAATCGCTCCTCACCCGTTATGATGTAACCGTAAGACTTGATGAGCTACAGAAGAAGCTTGAGGAGAAAGAACAAGAGATTCACAAACTGAATCTGATCATCGAGAACAAGGTCAAGGCACCTTATGTGAAACCGCAGTTCATGACGGAAAAAGAGACGCGCGAACGCTATATCGATCTCTATTTACGGGAAGCCGGTTGGGAAATTGTTGAGAAGAAGAATGTGAAGGTTCCTGGACAGGTCGGTATTGAGATTCAGGTTCAAGGGATGCCGAATGAATCGGGTGTAGGGTATGTGGACTATGTCCTTTATGATGACAGCAACCTTCCACTCGCTATTATTGAGGCCAAAAAGACGAGTTCTTCATCTGATGAAGGAAAATATCAGGCCAAGCTGTATGCCGACTGTCTAGAACGAGAAACCGGTCGCCGGCCCGTTATCTTCTATAGTAACGGATATGACATCTGGTTGTGGGATGATACGGAGTATCCTCCGCGAAAAGTCAGCGGATTCTACACGAAGGATGATCTCGAATGGCTCATCCAACAGCGGCATAACCGAGAATCTCTGGAACACATGGAGATTAAGGATGAAATTACCGACCGTTACTATCAGAAGATGGCGATTACGCGGGTTTGTGAGTCCTTTACGAAGAAGAGAAGGAAAGCTCTTCTTGTCATGGCAACCGGCACGGGTAAAACGAGAACGGCCATTTCTCTTGTTGATGTGTTAATTCGGAAAAAGTGGATTAAGCGGGTTTTGTTCCTTGCCGATCGGAAGGCCTTGGTTGAACAGGCCGAACGGAATTTTAACCATCTCTTACCGAATGTACCAACCTGCAACTTACTAAAGGAACGCGATTATACCGCTCGTATATATTTCTCAACTTACCAAACCATGATCAATATTCTGGAAGAAAAACCGATGGAAAGGCCATTCGGTGTCGGTCACTTTGATCTCTTAATTATCGATGAGGCCCATCGTTCCATCTTCAATAAGTTTCAAATCATCTTCGACTATTTCGATGCGCTCATGCTGGGGTTAACCGCAACCCCCAAGGATGAAGTGGATCGGAACACTTATGAGGTCTTTGATCTGGAGAACCAAGTCCCCACCTATGCCTACGGTTTGGATGAAGCCGTGAAAGATGGGTATCTCGTCCCCTATCACGTCGTTTCTGTTCAGACGAAATTCATTCAAGAGGGGATCAAGTACGAAGAGCTGAGTGAGGAAGAGAAAGAGCGGTACGAACAGGACTTCATCACTGAGGAAGGTTATATTCCGAAATACATAGAAAGCTATAAGATTAATAAAAGTGTCATGAATGCCGACACGATTGACAAGGTACTGTCTGAGGTCATGCAGAAAGGCATTAAGGTGAGTGGTGGGGATAAACTGGGAAAGACCATCATCTTTGCGGTAAACCACCATCATGCCCAACTGATTGTGGATCGCTTTAATCACCTCTATCCCGAATATAAGGGGCAATTCTGCCAACTGATTGACAATACGGTTTCCTATGCCTTGGACCTAATTGGCAAGTTCAGTGCCCGTGACCAGATGCCGCAAATTGCGGTATCGGTGGACATGCTCGATACGGGAATCGATATACCGGATGTGGTGAATCTAGTTTTTTTCAAAGCGGTCCGTTCAAAAGCCAAGTTCTGGCAAATGATCGGACGGGGAACGCGGTTAAGTCCAGATCTATTTGGACCTGGGAAGGACAAAGAATATTTCGTTATCTTCGATATCTGTGATAATTTTGGGTTCTTTAGTGTCAACCCTCATGGAAAAGAAAGTCCACAGGTAAAAAGCCTCACCCAACATCTCTTTGAAATCAAACTTGATATTCTTCATCATTTACAATCGGCGAAGCATCAGAATGCGTTCACTCAATCCTTATATGAGCATTTAAAGAAAGAATTGATCCGAGAGATTCGGCGGCTAAATCCTGATCATCCTCTCGTCAGAAAAAATTTACAATACGTGGATCAATATAGCCAGGAGGAAGCTTGGGATCATCTCACCGCAATTGACATTGGACTGATTAAAAAGCACTTAGGGCCGCTTATCCTCCCCAGCGATGAGGAGGAAACCGCTAAACGCTTCGATTATCTGATGTACGGGATTATTCTATCCCTACTAGATGACCACATCGAGCGGGTTCAATCCATAAATCGGGTTAAGCAGTTGGCTTTCCACTTGGAAAAGCGAACGAATATCCCCCACGTTGCCCGACAGATGGAATGGATTAAGAAGGTGCAGGATCATCGATTCTGGGAGCATATGACCATTGAATCCTGTGAACAGGTCAGAACCCATCTCAGAGATTTGATCAAATTCCTCGATCAAAAGAAACATCGCCGTATCATCTATACGGATCTAGAGGATGAGATTGTCTATAAGGGCAATGTTCCCCCACTGATCCAGGATGACCTAAAAACCTATCGAAAACGGGTAGAGGAATACTTATACGCCCACTATGATAATCCCGTCATTCAAAAGATTAGGTTCCTTGAACCGCTAACCGAAGAGGATTTGAAGGAACTCGAACGAATCTTCTGGGAGGAAATAGGGACGAAGGAGGACTATTATAAGGAGTTTAAAGATTTGTCTTTGGGCGCACTTGTCCGGACCCTCGTCTCGCTCGACCATAGCGCCATCAATCAGAAATTTAGCGAGTTCCTGAATCGAGGGGACCTAACTGCCAATCAACAGGAATTCATCAAAACGATCATTGATTACATTAAAGCCAATGGCTATATTAAGAAGACTACCATCATCGAAGATCCGGAATTTGCCCGGTTCGGTGGGGTGACCAATCTCTTTGGGGAAGATGCTCAGAAATTAGTTAGCATTATTGACGAAATGAATGAAGCAATAGGTATTTATGAAATATAGGGGCTGTTAGGATTCTGTCTAACAGCCCCTATATTCATTTCATTGTGATAAATCGTTCTTTTTTAATCCAGACTAGGACTATATCGGGCGAAACAATTGTGTCCTTAAGCGCAATGTTTCCATCGACGTCACGATGTCGTTATGGATGACGGAATAATCTCGGAATTGTTGAATGTTTTCATTTCCTTTACCCGTAATGACCACGATATCGCCAGGGCGGGCCTCGCGGATGGCCTTTCTAATGGCTTTCTTTCGGTCAAGGATCATTTCGGTCTTAAGGGGATTTCGGATCCCCTCATAGATGTCCTCGATGATATCGATAGGATCTTCGCTTTTCGGATCCTCATTGGTGATGAATATCCGGTCACACCATTTTTCCGCTATCTGCCCCATTAGGGGACGTTTCGTCACGTCTCGTTCCCCCGCACTGCCAAAGACCAGTAAGATCCTTCCATGGTGGGAAACGCTTCGAATATTCGAAAGGAGGGATTCCAAGGCATTGGGGGTATGGGCAAAATCTACGATAACTTTCAGCCCATCTTCCGTGTCGATCATCACCATCCGCCCTTCTATTGGTTCGAGGGATCGTAACTTCTCAATGGCTAAATCAAGATCCAATCCGTAGGAATAAATGACCGCAAGGGCGGCGGTGATGTTAGAGACGTTGTAGTCCCCGAACAGGTTGGTTTGGATGTTCCGATAGGTTTTTTCAGGCGTCACTAGGGTAAAAGTGGTCTTCTCAAAACTGGTGCGAACGTCTTCATATCTGAACATGGCCTGTTGATGCAGTCCATAAGTTAGGACATGGGCTTGGGTTGCATCCATGATTCTTCGGGCATATTCTTCTTGGTCGAGACATACAATCGCATAGCCCGTATCGGGCAAACGCTTAAAGATTTCTAATTTACAGTTAAAGTAGTTGTCCAAAGTCCCATGGTAATCGAGATGCTCATGGGTAAGGTTGGTAAAGACCGCGCGGGATATGCTCACATCATCGAGGCGGTGTTCATGGATGCCTTGGGAGGAGGCTTCAAGGGAGACGAAGGGAATTCGGTCTTTGACGCATCGCTTGAGATATTTGTGAAGATAGATGGGTTTAGGAGTCGTTAAACCGGTCTCAATTGAGAAATATTTGGTCTGGAATCCGTTCGTCCCAATATAGGCGCAGTCACTATAGAGATTCAGTAACGATCTTATAATCGTTGCGGTTGTCGTTTTCCCATCGGTGCCGGTGACCGCGATGATTTCCAAAAAATGGCTAGGTTTTTGATAGAAATTATGGGCGATCCGTGATAAAGCCTGTTTTGTGTTATACACTATAACATAGGGAATAGTCGTATTCAATTGGCGGTTTGCGATGATTAGGCTGGGATTAATCGGAAGCTCATGGATGAGCTTATGGCTGTCGGTTTTTCTTCCCTCGATACAGATAAAACAAGTATTTTGTTTTAAATCGCGACTGTCTTCGCTAATATAGTCGATTACGATGTCATCACGGTAATTTTCACTTCGATAAATGATATCAACATTTTCCAATAACTCCCTGCTTAGAATAGAACCACCTCTTTTCCGCGTCAATAATAGTGTGGTTCTTACAGGGCGAATTAACCTCAAAATTCGCTATCAAATTATGTCAAAACGAATGGTAAAGGAAAGAATTGACTAGAATGTTGGCGGCTATTCCCTATCATCCCCAAACTTCAAAACGAAGGATCCGTACATCCGAAAAAGGTTTTATATAAACGAAAAGGCTTGACTCCGATTGGGATTCGGAATCAAGCCTAAACCAGTCATCGAAGCTATATTTTGACAATCTCTACTTTACGGGGTTGAGTTCAAAAGGCAATTTTTAACTTTGTTTTTTTAATGATCGGATGAACTCTTCATCCGGATCGATATAGATGGTTTTTTGATTGGTGTAGGTGACAAATCCGAGTTTGGCCCCTGGGATCTTCTTTACATAGCGGACTAGGGTATAATCTACGGGAACACTAGAGGAATCCTTTCCTTTCGAGAAAAAGCTGGCGAGCATCGCCCCAGTACGAATTACCTCTTCGGTGTACTGGTCCGCTTGGACAATGACGTGGCTTCCCGGCATGTCCTTGACATGCATCCATAGGTCATCCCGACGTGCCCATTTGAAGGTCAAGTAGTCATTTTGGATGTTATTTTTCCCGACATAGAAGGTTGCCCCAGGGATTTGATAGACTTCAAACTTTGGGCGCTCCTGTTTTCGTTTGCGAATGACCTTTTTTTTCTTGAGATAGCCGAGATCTTCCAATTCCTGTCTAATTTCGAGGGCGTCTTCCAAGGTCGCGGATTCGATCTGTTGCTGGAGCGTTTCGAAGTAGAGAATTTCCTCTTTCGTCTTTTCAATCTGCCGCTTCAGATGATGGATGGCTTTCTTCGCTTTTTGGTATTTTTGATAGTAGGCTTGGGCGTTTTGAATCGCATCTTTCGTTGGATCCAACTCGATCCATACGGTTTCATCATCCTGATAGAAGTTTTGTACGGCTACGCTTGTTCGCCCCTTTTCGATGCGATAAGCATTCGCCATCAGCAGATCGCCATATATGCGGTATTCATCCGCGCGTTCGGCTTTGTTGAGATCGAGCAAAAGGTTTGCTAACTTGTTTTTCTGCCGCTCCAGTTCCTGGCGGATAAACTTCTCGAGGTCTTGGGTTTGTTGTTTGATGCGTTCCTGTTCGTTTTTTTGGTAGTAGTAGCGATCGAGCAGGGCGCTGATGGTTGAAAAGTGAATCGCTTCCCCTGTGATGCTTTCAAGAGGAAGGAGATAGTAGTAGTCCCGTTGAGGCGTTTTCGTGATCGTCGGTTGCAAGTTGGTATTTAAGGTTTCGATCAGACGTTTCGTCGCTTCATAAAGGCCGATGGCCGTATGGCTATTGGCCCGTTTCAAGATTTCCTCCGCAAGGATCGGCGAGACCCCTTCGAAGCTTTGGACAAGGGCTTTGTTAAGCGGCTGCAGGCCCTCAAACTTTTTGAAGTCTTCAAGGGTCGCTTCGAGGATGGGGATCTTTTGTTGCTGGGGCGGGAAGAGGTACTGCGCCCCTGGTTGGAGCGTTCGGTACTGATTTTGAAAGGGAGGGATATGTTTCATGCAGTCGATGATGCGATTGGTTTCAGCCTCCCGAAGGATCAGGTTGCTATGGCGCCCCATGGCCTCAAAGATTAACTCCTTTTGAGCCAAGTCGCCGATTTCATTATAAGCATCGATGACAAAGGTCAGGATGCGGTCATTCCCCTTTTGGTGAATGGCCCTTAGAATTCCTCCCTCAATATGTTTTCTGAGGACCATACAAAACATTGGGGGTTCAGGAGGATAGAAATAGTCTTCCTGCGTTAATTGGACCCGAGCATAGACGGGGTGAATGGAAAAGAGAAGCTTATGGTTTTGTCCATTTGCCCGGATTATAAGGATCAATTCATTATCCGATAATTGGTAAACTTTATTGATGCGGCCATTTAACAATTGGCTTTGCAATTCCTGCTTGAGGTAGTGAATGAATAACCCATCGAAGGACATATCATCACTCTTTCTTAATCGAGATGCACCCTTATTTTATCATGTGTGCCCTTCCGTTACAAAATGAATTCTGGTTTTTAAGAGAAACGGTAAAAAAGTGATAAAAGGACTTAAAAAAAAGGGGGAAAAGTGGTATTATATTAAAATAAGTAGTACGATATATCCAGAGGCATCTGTCGCACAACAATACATGAAGGGAAGATTCCGATGAAGTTAAACGATCGTGGACTGCTCATCGTGATTTCGGGGCCATCCGGCGTAGGGAAAGGCACCGTTCGTCGTGCTCTTTTCGAGCGTGCAAACCATAACCTGGAGTACTCCGTCTCGATGACGACGCGCCCGCCTCGAGAAGGCGAAGTGCACGGCAAGGATTATTATTTCGTCACGCGGGAGGAGTTTGAACGCTATATAAAAGAAGGGAAACTCTTAGAGTACGCGGAATTCGTCAACAACTATTACGGCACACCGTTGGAATACGTCGAAGAACGGCTGGCTCAGGGTAAGGAAGTCGTTCTGGAGATCGAAGTACAAGGTGCGATGCAGGTCCGCGAAAAAATTCCCGATGCCGTCTTTATCTTCATCGCTCCACCCAGCCGAAAGGCGCTACGTGAACGCATTACCAAACGAGCGACCGAACCGGAGGAAATCATTAATCAGCGAATGGAAAAGGCTGAGCGGGAGTTTCACATGGCCCATATGTATGATTACATTGTAGTCAATGATACCGTTGAAAATGCGGCCGATCGGATCATGGCCATTATCCGCGCGGAACATGCGCGGACGGAACGTACCATCCACAACTACCTGAAAATGTTGGAGAGTGAGTAAAGATGCGTTATCCATCCATTGATAAGTTACTCGAGGTTATTGACTCGAAATATAAATTGGCCTTAGTGGCGGCAAAACGCGCCAAGCAAATTGAGGCAAAAGCCCCGCTTTTAATTGAAAAACCCTTTAGTAAGAAACCCGTTGGAATTGCATTAGAAGAAATTGCTGAAGGAAAATTAATAAAAAAGTAGAGTTGTTACATGCCTTGGCACCGGTCAAGGCTTTTTTTAGGTGGTGAGACCATGGTTGCCGATGTCATTGTGGATGTGAAAGCCAAACCGGTTAACCGCCCCTTTACCTATCGTATTCCTCCTGAACTTGTCGATGTCATTGAACCTGGTATGCGGGTGGTTGTCCCGTTTGGCTCACGAAAGCTGTTGGGTTACGTCGTCACCGTACGGGACGATGAGGATACGGATTTTGAACTCAAAGAGATCCTCGGGACGAATGACCTCGTCCCCTCGTTGACGCCGGAACTCATCCAACTGGCGAAAGACCTGGCAGAGGATACGGCAAGTTTCTATATTAGCTGCATCCAAGCGATGTTGCCCGTAGCGATTAAAGCGGAGTATCGGAAGTGGCTTATTCCGAAGGCGGACAACCTTGCGCCACAAGTTGCATCCTACTTTCAAAATCGACAACGGGTAAGGGCGGAAGAGGTCCGATCCGAAGATCTTCCAGCCATGAAACGGGCGATTAAGGCGGAACAGGTGGAACTCGTCTACGAGGTGAAAGATCGCGCCTCCATCCAATACGATACCTATTTAAGGCTTGTCGATGCAGATCTAGAAAAGGTCAAGCAGGCAAAGAAGCAACAACTGGTATTGTCCTATCTCCAATCATGCGGCCGCCCAGTCCTAAAAAAGGAAGTCCAAAAAGCCCTTCAGGTATCCGATTCGGTGATTAAAGCGTTGATCGATAAGGGATGCGTCGTAGAGGAACAAGTGGAATCGTTCCGGACCCCTTATGGTGACATCAAGCGGCGGGATCAGCGCCATGAGCTCAACGAGGAACAGCGTCGTGCGTATGAGACCATCGCCCCAAAAATAAAGGCACAAGAACCCACGACCTTTTTGCTTCATGGCGTGACGGGTTCGGGAAAGACAGAAGTGTACATGCATCTCATTGAAGCGGTGCTGGAGGAAGGCAAAGAGGCTATCGTCCTTGTTCCTGAAATTGCCCTGACTCCCCAAATGGTCTTTCATTTCAAAAGCCGTTTTGGTCACCAAGTGGCCGTCTTGCATTCTGGCCTGTCTATTGGGGAAAAGTATGATGAGTGGCGCAAGATTCGCCAAGGCAAGGTGAAGATTTGCGTTGGGGCACGATCGGCAATTTTTGCGCCTTTCACCAACTTGGGCCTCATCATCATCGATGAAGAACACGAGAGTACCTACAAACAAGAGGACATGCCACGATATCACGCCATTGAAGTGGCCAAGCGCCGACAAGCTTATCATCGCTGTGTTCTCGTCTTAGGCAGCGCTACGCCTTCCTTAGAATCTTATGCTCGCGCGATGAAGGGGGTATACCAGCTGGTTGAGCTCCAACATCGGGCTACCTCTACCCCTCTTCCGAATACCCAGATCGTCGATATGACGCTTGAGGCAAAGAAAGGCAACCTGTCGATTATTTCAGACAAGCTATATCAGACCATTTTGGACCGTCTAAAAAAAGACGAACAAGTTATCCTGCTTCTTAATCGGCGGGGTTATCATCACTTTATCCTCTGTCGCTCCTGTGGGTATGCCATGATGTGTGAAAATTGCGATATTTCATTGACCTACCATAAACGGATTCAACGCTTGAAATGCCACTATTGTGGTTACGAAACGAAACCGCCAAAGGTTTGCCCCATGTGTGGGAGCGAACACATTAGCGGATTCGGTTATGGGACAGAAAAAGTGGAAGAAGAATTACGACAACTTTTTCCTGACACCACGATTCTCCGGATGGACGTGGATACCACCCGCCGGAAAGGGGCTCATGAACGGATCCTACGGCAGTTTCGAGAAAAAAAGGCCCATATTCTACTGGGGACGCAGATGATCGCCAAAGGCCTAGATTTTGAAGACGTTACCTTAGTCGGCGTACTCATGGCCGATACCACGCTTAAGCTGCCGGACTTTCGCGCCAGTGAACGCACTTTCCAACTGATCACCCAAGTCGCTGGCCGGGCAGGGCGGCATCGCGAGCAAAGCGATGTCATCATTCAAACGTACAATCCTCATCATTATGCCATTCAGGCTGCGAGCCAACAAAACTATAAAGCCTTTTTCTATCAAGAGATGCGAATCCGCCGCCTGGGGCGTTATGTGCCTTATTACTTTATGTGCCAAATCGTCATCGCTTCGGATACCTTACAGGAAAGCTATCGACAGGGTGAACGAATCGTCCGCTTTTTGAAGGAGTCCCTTTCTTCGGAGTCCATTCTACTGGGGCCGGTCATTCCTCAAGTCGGGCGGTTAAACAATCAGTATTTCACGCATGTGATAATTAAGTATAAACGTGAACCTCAGCTCAAATCGGCACTCGAACAAATACTCATGACCTACAGTTCAGGGTCGGTTCACGTGGCGATCGACCTCTATCCCACCTTTTTAGTCTAACGATAGGAGGAGTCCAATGCGAGTCGTTTTTATGGGAACGCCGGATTTTGCCATTCCGATACTCGAAGCTTTGATTCATAGTGGACACGATATTGTCGGGGTGGTCACCCAACCGGACCGGCCGGTGGGAAGAAAGCAAGTTTTAACCCCGCCGCCTATAAAGGTTTTGGCCGAACAGCACCAGATTCCTGTTTTTCAACCCGAATCGATTCGTAAAGATTATCAACCGATTATAGATTGGCGCCCCGACCTCATTATTACTTGTGCCTACGGTCAAATCATTCCAAAGATATTATTGGATTTGCCGCCTTTAGGCGCCATTAATGTGCATGCCTCGCTTTTGCCCAAATACCGAGGGGGCGCCCCTATCCAGTGGGCCATCATCAACGGGGAGAAGGAAACCGGCATTACACTAATGTACATGAGTGAAAAGATGGACGCGGGAGATATCATCGCACAGTCAAAAATCCCGATTGAACCGACGGATAATTATGGTACCCTTCACGACAAGCTTAGCCGTCTAGGCGCAGAACTATTAATGGAGATCCTGCCTCAAATCGAAGCCGGTACGAATGACCGGATACCGCAAGATGAGTCCTTGGCGACGTATGCGTGGAACATAAAGAAAGAGGACGAACGCATCGTATGGGATAAAGATGCCCAGGCGGTGGTGAACCAGATCCGCGGTTTAAGCCCTGTTCCCGGTGCCTATACCTGTCTTGGGGAAGAGCGTTTTAAAATCTACGAAGCAAGGGTGATGGATTCTACGAAAACCGCTGTACCGGGGACGATTGTTGATATGGTGCCCCAAGGCCTGGTGGTCGCATGCGGGAAGGGGCAGATACTCATTATCGAAGGCCAATTGGCTGGTCGGAAACGGCAGCCGATGGAAAACGTGTTGCGTGGGAATCATCCTTTCGCAATCGGTAAAACCTTCGAATCATAAATGAAACGATACAATCGACGGAACCGCTAAAATGGCTTATAATGAAAGGGTCATCATATAAAAGGAGAAAGACAATGGTTTTGTGGAAATATAAGGATCAACATAAATGGAAGAATATCGCGATCACCATTTTAGGTGCCTTCATTTACTCATTTGGGATCACGACTTTTATCATTCCAGCCCGTCTTTATACCGGCGGCTTTACTGGCCTATCCCTCATTATCCGAGATTTGATTAAGCTCCTTACCGATGGGCGTTTCGAGCCGCCAGTCAGTATCCTTTGGTTTTTGGTTAACATACCGGTCTTCATATTGGGATATAAAGAGGTCGGTCGGCGGTTTACCTTTTTAAGCGTCCTTGCGGTCTTCGTTGGGTCTTTGGCGATGGAGTTCATCCCGCCAATCGATCTGGGTGTTCAGGATGGTGAGGTCGACAAGCTGCTTTTTGCCATGATTGGCGGTGTGGTGACGGGAACGGGGGTCGGACTGACGCTAAGGGTTGGTGCGTCTACCGGCGGCATGGACATCATCTCCCAATACTTTTCTCTTAAAACGAGTAAGTCGGTCGGTCACTATAGCTTCTTGCTGAATGCCTGCCTCATCATCGTTTCCGGCCTCTTGAATGACTGGATGACCGCTCTTTATACCATCGTTAATATCTTTATTTCAACGCTTATCGTCGATCGCATCCATACCCGCCATCATAAGCTGACGTTATTTGTCGTGACGGATCGTCATGAAGAGATGGTGAAGGCCATTCATGCCCAGATTATGCGGGGGATTACCATCTTTACGGCCCAGGGCGCCTATACGAAGCAAGAGAAACAGGTTCTTTTCATCGTCATTACAAGCTATGAACTCTATCCGATGCTAAGCATCATTCGCGAGGTGGATCCGTCCGCCTTTGTCGATGTGATTAAAAGCCAACACGTGTATGGCCATTTCATTTTACAGAAATTGGAGTAATGAGGGGAGATCGTTATGGCGGTTAAAGTGAAGCTCTTCGATGAAGAACATGAACTTGACTTAGAAGAAAAGGTAAATGCCTTCTTAGCGAATATTCAGCCGGAACAACTGATCGACATCAAATACCAAGTGGCAACCATGTATGATTATAAAAACCAGATATATTGTTATAGTGCGATGATTATCTATAAGGAGGAGGATCAGGATTGAATATCCGCGAGTTTAACCGGATTAACGAGTCGCTGTTTCGCCAGGACACGTTATCCTTCTTCAATGATGGCCAGCAATTTGGCTTTAATAACTTTATCGACACCGATATTCAGCGTGTGGGTTATGCCATCAACCTCACCGTTGACATTGTGGAACAAGCGCACAAAAAGAACATCGATCTCATCTTAACCCACCATAACATATGGGATGATTTGCTGGAGCTGTCCACCGATACCCTCGCCCGTTTAAAGGAATATGGAATCGTTCACTACTTCAACCATCTACCGTTAGATGCTTCCGATTTTGGCCCGACCCGAATGCTGGCGAAGCAATTGGGGCTGACGGTGGTGGATGAAATCGTGAAATGGGGCGACTATGCCTTTGGTATTGTGGGGGAATGGGACGAACCCAAACCATTGGCTGAATTGGAGCAGCTTCTTGATGCCGCATTAGGACACAAGAGTCGCGTCTGGCAGTTCAACGAACGGCTGGTCAAACGGGTTGGGGTTGTAGCCGGGAGTGGCGGCGATCCCGCCGAGCTTCAAGAAGCCGTACAAAAAGGATGTGATGCCTACATTACCGGCGAGAAAAAAATGAAGACGATTCTTTATGCCCAGCATGTCAAATTGAACTTTTTGCTTGGAAGCCACATCTTCACCGAACGGGCGGGAATCGAGGAATATGCCCGTCGCCTTCAGGAACGCATGCCCGAATTATCCTTCATCCCATTAAAAGAAACACCCATTGAATAGAGGATGGTTATGAAGACGGTACGTCGCACAGCCTTTGAGATGATAGAGCAAATTTTGCAAGGCGAACAGTATAGTAACTTATTACTGAATGAGGCGATCCAAAAGCGATGGGTGGACGAAAAGGATGTGCCACTCCTAACGGAGCTGGTCTATGGCACGATTCAACGCCTATTGACGTTAGATTTCTATTTGGAGCCGTTTATCCACGATAAACGGGTTGAGGAGTCGGTAAGAAACAATTTACGCCTAGCGGTATATCAAGCCGTCTATCTGGATCGGATTCCGCCCCATGCGATTGTTCATGAGGCCGTAGAAATCGCAAAAGCCGTTCATCCGCGAGCACAAAGGTTTATTAACGGGGTGTTACGATCCTTTTTTCGTCATCCCTTGCGTTCATTAGCGGACATACACGATCCCCTAGAACGATTAAGCATTGAGACCTCCACCCCACTCTGGCTTATCAAACTATGGGCCAAGCAGTATGACATCGACTTAGCGAGGACGTTAGGCCAACTCGGGCTTTCGAAACCCCGCCAATTTGCACGGTTGAACCGTTTAAAAGGAAAACGAGAAGCGCTTCTAGCCGAGATCCGTCATCACGGCATTGATTTCGAGGAAGTCCCCGAAAATCCCGATGCCATCTCCGTTAAGGGGGCTAACATCGCGACCACAGAAGCCTATCGGAAGGGTTGGGTAACGGTTCAAGACTTGTCCTCCCAATGGGTGGGCAAAATCGTCGATCCTAAACCAGGAGAACGGGTATTGGACTGTTGCGCAGCTCCCGGCGGCAAAGCCACACACCTTGCGGAGTTAATGGGAAATCAAGGGATAGTCATTGCCGGGGATCTCTATGACCATAAATTGGAACTCATTGCCCATCATGCGAAACGGCTTGGCACAACCATCGTCAAACCGATCAAACTGGACGCGACGAAGCTAACAACGTATTTTCCCAAAGAACATTTCGATCGCGTGTTACTCGATGCGCCTTGTTCGGGTTTTGGGGTCATCCATCGCAAACCGGAAATCAAATATTTGCGCAAACCAGAAGACTTGGATGCCCTGGTCCGTATACAACAACAGATGATCGATGAGGCCGTCCAACTGGTGAAGCCTAAAGGGCGTTTGGTCTATAGTACCTGTACCATTAATCGCAAAGAAAACGAACGGATGGTGGATTATCTTTTGTCTCACCATCCTGAATGGGAGTTGGATCCTACCCCCTTTGCGCAATTAGGGCTTAAGGATGGAGGACGCGGTTACGTTCAACTGATTGATTCCCATTTAGGGTCAGACGCCTTCTTTATCAGTTGTTTCCAACGAAAAGGCTAGTTAACATATGAGCCTCCTTATTCAGTGGCTTGAGTAGAAGCGGAGGGTGAAACATGAACCGCCGTTTGAAATGGATAGCTGGTGTTTTAGTCATTGCGTTAAGCCTTTTGGCCCTTCTTTTCGTCCGGCATCGCGACGAAGTAGATTGGTTGTCCTTGAGCAAGGTTGTGGGACTGATCACCGTTCTCTACCTTTTATTACGATTCATGAGTGGCATACGCTACCGGCGATTAGAAAAAATGATCGTTGAAGGGGATGCTGATACTGCGCTTCTTCAAGCGAAATACATGTTCCGGTTAAATTTCTTCCCCACCGTAAAGGACCAAATGCTGTGTTTAAAGCTTGCTCTTCTTGCTTTGAAAGAGGGCGATCGTAAACATTTCCTTCGCTATATTAATCAACTTGAACATTCTCAGCTTCTATTTCATAAATTTTTTTGGCGTGCCATCTTACACTTTCATGAACAAAATATGGAACGTCTAAACCGGAACGTCGCTTCCTTTTTGGCATTAAAACCGACGATGGCGGAGGATGCGTTGTATTTAACCTATGAAAGAATTCTTCAGCTATTATTGGACTTAGATGAACCAGCAAACGCTATGTTTGAAGGTGATCTGAAAGAACGGCTTTCTGCTATTCATCCGGTTGCTTTTTCCATTATCAGCGAATCACTTGCCCTCAAAAAGTTGCGGAAGGTAAAAACAGGGGATATGGCTTTGCAGGAATAAAAAAAGTCGAGCGATGCTCGACTTTTTCGGATGGATTAACCGAATAGTTTACGCCAGAACCGTTTGAAAAATCCAACCTTTTCTTCTGGTTGCCCCTTCGTTTCGGTTGTGATAGATTCATCTTGTGATTCTTCTTGAGGGGTTTCCGCTGATTGGTCGCTTGGAGTGGATTTTTCGGTTGAATCGTCTGCCTTCACTTCCCCTTGATTCGGTTCTGCGTCATGTGTTGCCTGATCGAGGTCGATATGGACCGTGACCCCCTCCTCTTGCTTTAACTCTTCAGCATAAGCAAGGGCGTCTTCTTTCGAGTCGAATACGCGTGTTGGTTTTTCATTGCCTTCACGAAGTACTTGGTACTTCCCGTCTTCACGTAAAGTTAGTCTGTAGACTTTTGACATATCATCCCTCCACAATCTTTTATTAAATAAAATATATAAGCGGTTTCTGTGTACAATCTTATTATAGACATTTTTTTGCAAAGGGACAAGGGGATAAGCAGGTATTTTGAAAACTTTTCACATAGTCATGAAATGATTCGTATGCTTTAAGGCCTAAAATCATCATGATAAGCCATAAACCATTCATTTAACTGTTAATCTCTAATTAACAAATTCCTATTTTGTGATAAAATAAAAGTTAGGTGATGAAATGAACGACACGATTTATTCGTATACATTCTCTGAGTTGGAGTCCTATTTTCAAACCATTGGTGAGCCTTCTTTCCGGGCCCGGCAAGTCTTTCAGTGGCTCTATCAGAAACGCGCCACCTCTTTTTTGGAGATGACGAATTTGCCACAAGCCTTACGTAACCGCTTAAAAGATACGTTCGATCTTGATTTATTGACGGTGAATACAACACAGGTTTCGAAGGATGGAACCGTCAAATTCTTATTCGAAACACGGGATCACTGCTTTATTGAATCCGTCCTCATGGAACATGACTATGGTTATTCAGTCTGTGTCTCCACACAAGTTGGCTGTAAGATGGGGTGTACTTTCTGCGCATCCACCATCGGTGGGATGAAGCGCAACCTGTCTTGTGGTGAAATGGTCGCTCAGGTCATTGGCATTCAGCGCTTACTGGATACACGAAAGGAACGGATTCGTTCCATCGTGTTAATGGGTTCCGGCGAGCCCTTCGATAATTTTGAGGAAACGATCCGTTTTATTCATATTATCAACGATCCTCGCGGCTTGGGGATTAGTCAAAGGCATATTACAGTTTCTACTTGTGGAATTGTCCCCAAAATCTATGCTTTTGCCGATTTAAACTTGCAAGTCACGCTAGCCGTCAGCCTTCATGCGACGACGGACGAGGTGCGCAGTGCCCTCATGCCCATCAATCGTGCTTATCCCTTAGCGGATTTGATCAAGTCGATGCAATACTATAATGAACGGACCAACCGCCGTATCAGTATCGAGTTTGGTTTAGTCAATGGCGTAAATGATACCATTGAAGAGGCGGACCGCCTAGCCGAACTCGTCAAACCGCTTTTTTGCCATGTCAATCTCATCCCCATTAACTATGTTTTTGAACGTGGATATGAAAAACCCTCACTAGAAACCATTCGGACCTTTAAGCGACGGTTAGAAGATCACGGGGTGAACGTGACCATTCGTCGTGAAAAGGGCGCAGATATCGATGCAGCATGTGGACAATTACGGGCGAAAAAAATAAGCGAGGTGAAGTAATGGCTGAAGGACAGATTATTAAAGCACTCAGCGGTTTTTATTACGTTACGGATAAAGAGACTAGCACCATTTATGAATGCCGTGGCCGCGGCCTCTTTCGTAAGCATGAGATTACCCCACTAGTTGGCGATTACGTTTCTTTCGATATCGTGGATGAAGCGAAGAAACAAGGCTACATCACGGCAATCCATCCTCGGACGAGTGAGCTCGTTCGTCCCCCGATCAGTAATGTGGATCAAGTCCTTCTGGTTTTTTCCGTTCAAAAGCCAGCCTTTAATCAAGTATTACTTGATCGTTTTCTGACTATCATCGAGGCGATGGATTTGGTCCCCGTCATCGTTTTGACGAAGTACGACCTGCTTGACCATGAGGGCGTGATGGAACCTTACGTCTCCTACTATCGTTCGATTGGCTATACGGTGTTAAAAACATCGAAATACCGTAGTGAGACGATCAGGCCATTAAAGGACTACATAAAGGGTCATATCAGCGTTTTTGCAGGACAAAGCGGAGTAGGCAAATCATCGCTTTTAAATGCCCTCGATTCCTCTTTAAAGCTAAATGAAGGCGAAATTTCCGAGGCCTTAGGTCGCGGGCGCCACACGACGCGGCATGTGGAACTCTTCCGTTTGTTTGGCGGACTCGTCGCGGATACGCCAGGATTCAGTAGTTTGGATTTTGCTGAGTTTGATATCGATGCCACGATGCTCGCCCATTCTTTCGTTGAATTTTGGGAATTGAGCCAAGACTGCAAGTTTCGTGGCTGCCTACATCAGAATGAACCGCAATGTGCGGTAAAGGCCCGACTCGGACAGGATCCCATTTTTGACGCACGTTATCAGAACTATTTAAGCTTTCAAAAGGAACTCTTAGGGATGCGCCCCGTTTACCACAAAAAATCCCGAAACTAATGCCTAAAGGAGTGAAACCCATGGCGATAATAGCACCATCCATCTTATCCGCGGACTTTTCCCGACTAGGAGAAGAGGTCCGGAGTATTACCGAAGCAGGTGCAGACTGGATTCATCTCGATGTGATGGACGGGCACTTTGTGCCAAACATTACGTTTGGCCCGCAGGTCATTAAAAGTTTGCGACCCTATAGCGATCTCCCTTTTGACGTTCATCTCATGATTGAAAACGTAGACCAGTATATCCCCATTTTTAGTGAAGCGGGTGCCGATTGGATTTCCATTCATGTGGAG
>DATCJW010000017.1:0-15002 GCA_036562595.1 Haloplasmataceae bacterium
CTTTACGGGTGCGTGGATTGAAATGCAATGGATTAAAACCAATTAAAATTAAAATTGCAAGTCGCACTCTTTACGGGTGCGTGGATTGAAATACAAACTTTCATAAATTTTTACAACCTCCACAACCGTCGCACCCTTTACGGGTGCGTGGATTGAAATAAACTTAGAAAGGAATTCGTCTATGCTACGATTGGTGTCGCACCCTTTACGGGTGCGTGGATTGAAATAAATATGTCGAGCAGATCGTCCTCAAAATAATAGGTTGCACCCTTTATGGGCGCGTTGATCGAAAAATATTTTTCATGTTGTTCTCTAAGTTTTAACAATTAAATAATAAAAATATTCATATAGGTTTATATTGACATTTGTCACATGATACCTTACACTATTTGTTAACAACTAAATATAGTGATGTAGGTGCTGCAAAGCTTAATAGGGAATTGGGTGAAAATCCCAAACTGTCCCAGCAACCGTGATACGGACGAAAGACGATAAACCACTGCTCGTAATGAGTGGGAAGGTGTCGAGTAGGTTGATGTTCAGTCGGTAGACCTGCCTATATCACCTTGTGTTGTCATTCTCCTGGGGATGAGAATAGACGTTCTTTTATGTTGCGTTTATCGTCATACCCGAGGAGAGGTATGATTTTTTTATTATAGGAGGAAGATACTGTGAACAAAAAAATCATGTCTCTACTCATGGTACTATTCGTGTTTGTCTTAGCTGCTTGTAACGGCCCCAGCGATGAGACGTCCATGAGTACATCGGAACCTGTTTCTACAAAACAGGCAAAGATTGAACTCGTATTGGGGTTTCAAGTAGTAACCGAAATAGTGGATGTTAAAGACGAAACACGAACGCTTTTTGACGTGCTGCAAGATCGGTTTGACATCACGTACAAGTCCTATGATTTTGGACCGATGCTGGAATCGATCAGCACAAAAGAAGGACGGTTTACCATCGAAGCACCTGAGGGTTCATTTATCGCGTTTTATGTCAATGGAGAACCGTCCATGGTGGGTGTCAACGAGATTTATGTGAAGAAAGATCACACGTATCGGTTGGCTTTAGAGTGGTGGGACCAGGATGCTCATATCGCCTACATTATAAACCGTTTTATCGATCAACATGCAGCGACTTATGTCAACGATCAAATGCTCGATATTCATGTCGTCATTGCCCTAGCTCATCTTGGCCTTCTAGAGGATTATATAAGCCTTGAAGAAGCATTGGCCGATTATTCATCGATAGATTCTGACAATATATCAGTTAGCGAATTATACAAAGCCATTTTAACCATTCATGCGCTGGGGGGAGATGTATCAAGCTTCGTTCGTCTTTTAGTAGAACGCAATGATACTAAAAAGTATAGCGCACCTTATGCTTTGATTGGTTTAAACTGCGGTCATCATGGCGTTGACGTCTCGGCCTATGAATCCGAGTTATTAGAAACCTTAATCGGAACAAATATGCCATCCCAAGCCTTGGGGTTAGATCTGTCTGGAATAACTCTTGCAGCTCTTTCTCCCTACATCGAGAGGGAAGACGTGTCCGCTGTTATTCAGGATTACCTTATGTTTCTTGAAAATAATCTGAATGAATTCGGTGGGATTCGGGATGAACATTTTGATGAAAACGCCTCATCGCTCGCTCAACTCATTATTGGTCTTATTGCGATTGATGTCAATCGTCTATCCAATGTACTTACTAATGAAAATGCGAATCTCATCCATCGCCTCATCCATCGCCTACTAGACTTTTCAAATGACGACGGAACGTTCTACTGGTCTTTAGATAGCGATCATCCGGATCTTTCTTTCTCTACCCCTCAGGCTTTTCTAGCACTGGTTCTCTATCAAAAGTATATTGAGCAGGAACAAGCCATACGCTTCTATGATTTTTCCTCTCTTGAATCCCTAGAGAAGTAGGGGATAATATGTCGAAAATGATGCGAACAATACTTCTTCGAGCAGCCGTCGTCATTATGGCTATCGTTCTCATCTACCTTACATCGATGTTCTTCTTAAACAAAAAGGAGACGGCAAAAAGTGATGGAATGATTGATGTCATCGTCATTGATGAGAAAGGCCTAGAAGTCATGCACGATAAGCTTTCGTTTTATACTGGGGATACGTTATTGGATGTTTTGAAAAGAGAATATACTGTAACGTGTCTAGCCCCGAATCAAAAGGTGGACAAGACTTGTACGCAAACTTTCGGTTTTAATAACAATGAAAACGTTATTATATTAAGCATTAATGAGGTAAATACAGATTTTAGGAATACCTATTTCGCCATTCTGATCAATGGAGAGTATTCGACAAAAGGTGTCATGCAGATCGAGTTAAAAGACGGGGATGTCATTACCTTTAAAGTGGAGGAAGTCCGTTAAATGCGTTTATTGAATCGAACGCTAGAGCTTGTCCTACTACCAATTCTTGCAACGATTGTTTTTGTTCAGGAAATCGTTTTGGGATTTTTACCAAACATCACGCTGACACCGTTACTCCTTATGCTTTATACACGGCTATTGGGATTTGGCCGTACCGTTATTATTCTGATCCTCTACATCACGTTTGACATTCTCTATATGCCGGTTAATCCGATCTTCATCCCCTTTCTCTTTTTAGGTTGGTTCGTCATTCCCTTATTAATGCGTACCGCCTTTAAAGAATGTCACAGCGTGTATTTCCTCTCCCTATTTGCATTTTGTCATGGCTTTCTTTATGGCTGGATCCTTCTTCCTGCAGGGTTAATCGTTACGGAGCTTCCTTTTTGGGCCTATTTGGTGCAAGATCTCCCCTTTGAAATCATCATGGCCATCTCCAGCAGTTCGGCAGTCTTTGTCGCTTATGAACCGCTCTATCGCCGATTAAAGCCACTATTCGATCAGCTGTTGTCCGGTTAAGATCTATCAAAGGCAAAGGCACACCAAAACGGTGTGCCTTATGTTCTATCTGTTTCACTTTCGGAGATGTTAATGGTTTCTTGATAAGCGAGATAGGCTAAGAGAAAGTGATTCGCTAAACCGCTTAATAGCCAGTGTTCCCTTAACGTTTCTGCTTCGTTTAGATATTTCTCAAAAAGCATGAGAGTCTTTTTCACATGGTATTGTGCATGCTGTTGGATGTCGAGAAAGTCACTTAGGAGGGACAAGTGGTGCATGAAAAGAAGTATACAGACCAATACTAAAAGGGAATAAATGGAAAGAATGATCATAGAGGTTGCCCCGAAACGGAAGGTTAGTATCGTTGCAAAAACCAAAAATAATATGGTGTAAAGAAGGGAACGAACTTTTATGAGAATTAGCTTGCGCATATGATATTGAAAAGGATCCTGCATTTATAGACGCCTCCTTATGCTTTAATGATTGGTTTGAAGTTAACGCCAATGATGCCTCCCAGCCCTCCTGTCAGAATCATGATAATATAGCGGACGATGTGAATGTAGTCAAACGAGCGGTTCAAGATGTTAATGACAGCAAAAATAACCGCTAACAGAACGGCTGATAGCATCCCATTGACAAGCCCGTTCTTGCCTTTTATATTCCCGCTAATAAATCCAATGAATATGAAAATAAAGAGTGAAGAGACAAAGGTAATAATATCGATTTGTTTTTCACTGAAATCGTTGAACTGAATAAGTAAACTAGTTCCAAAAAGGATGAGGAGGGTGATTACCGCCCCAAGTAATAGCATGATAAGCGCTAAACGGAGTTGCTTTGCCATGCTCTTCAACCTTTCCGTTTTTGTTACATTGTATGCATGAAGAGAGGCTTTTAGAATGGAACGGTGAGAAAAATGATGGATAGTCTGATACTTCTTTTCCGAATGGTATTAAACTATATCGTTTTATACCTCACTTTTCGCATCATCGGAAAACGCGAACTAAAGGAGTTAAATCTATTTGATGGCCTCATTTATCTGGTGATTGTGGGACTAGCCACGCTATCTCTTGTCCACCTTTCCACGCCTTATTATCTCTTTTTGCTTCCCATTGTTGTTCTGGTCATAATACAACGGGGCGTCATCTATTTTTTATTAAAACGACGCGATATCGAAGATTTGCTTCATCGGAAGAGTATTGTGCTTATTTCTCATGGCGAGATTAACTATTTGGCCATGCGGAAATATAACGTGTATATCGAAGATCTGTTACGGGAAATGAGAAAACAAGGCCTTCGGTCCTTAAGCCAAGTGGATTTCGTCATTTTGGAAAATGATCGCTCGCTGTCGATCTTCCCCAAAGAACCGAATCAGCCTTTCGTCTCCCCTCTCCCCTTGGTAATTGGGGGCGAGCTCATGAAAGAACATTTTCATTACGTCGATATCGACGAATTGGATTTCATGACCCTCCTTCACCATCAAGGATATGACAGCGTGCGGGAGGTTTTTTATGCCAACTATGAAAACGATGAGCTCTTCATCCTAGCTTTTGATCGTCCGGATAACGGACAGCCTTTAAAATGAGCGATCGAAATTGTCCCACATTGAAAAGTAGCACGACCATGATATAGAAAAGAACGGTCAGTAACAGAGAGATGGTTGCCGGAAGAGGCGTAGTACGGATCATCGTTCCAAACCAATAGGTGGTGAAGGCAATCATAAGACAGGATATAATGTTTTTCCACCGCAAGGTGAGATGTATATGGCGTTTTAACGCGATGTAACTGGTAAGGACAATAAGGAGGATGTTAACGGCGATGGCAATCAACAGACCATAGACGTGCAATTGCCGTTTGCTCACAAGGAGGTAAATTAACGCCAATTTTAACGTGTTACAGAATAAAGTGGTCATCAGATAAAACTTACCTTGGTTGATGGCATAAAGGGTTTGCTGGAGGGGCTGTTCAAAGTAGTAGAAAATAAAAAATGGTGCTAAGAGGGTAAGAAAGCGACTCCCTTCCGTTGTACCAAACAGGATCATCATAACCGTTTCGGGGAAAACCATGTTTATGATAAGGTAAATGGCACCAACGAGATAGGAAAGAAGTAGCGATTGATTGAAGTGCGATACGATCTGTTCGGTGTTTCCTCGGGCATAGGCTTCTGTCATGACAGGCAGAAGCGTTGTGGCGATGGCGATGACTACAAAGGTGGGGACGGTTAAAGTCGAGATGACGTAACCACTAATTTGACCATAAAGTCGTGTGGTATAGGAACTGCCGACACCTAGGGATACCATGGCCTTAACAAAGATAATGGGTTCAAAAAAATGTGTTACCGTGCCGACCAAACGGTTTCCCGTCGCTGGTATAGAGAGACGAAGGATGTCGCGCGTCGGGTTGTAGCTTAGTTTAAGAGGTTTAAAAAGATAGCGAATGCGTTGCCGATCCAGCAATCGAAAGAGAAGATAAATAATCGCTACCAGTTCTCCGATAGCGATGGCTGCGATGCTGCCCGCAACCGCTAAGCTAATTCCATAGGGACGGAGCAGAAAGACGAAAAGGATCGAGAAAACGATACGGGCGATTTGTTCCAATAACTGGGCATAGGCAGGGAGAGAGATGATATGAAGCCCATGCAGGTAGGACTTTATAATACTGGAAAACGAAACAAGAGGGATTAAATAAGTCAAAGCAAGAAGGGGATAATAGGTTCTGGGATCATGAAGCAGGTGATGGGCCAGGTAGCGTGCGGAAAATAAGAGGGCGGCAATCAGTACGGAACTATTAAATAGGGATATCTTCAATGCGCTAAAGAGAATGGTTTTATTGGTCGTCGTCTTATAGACGGTGTTCTCACTGACCAGTTTCGTAATCGAAATGGGAAATCCGAATTGAGCGAGGGAGAGGAGAAGAAGGAATGTTGGCATCACCAACATATAGACCGCAAATCCTTCAGGAGTCAGTAGGCGGGCTATAAAAAAACGGTTGATAAGTCCCAAAATTTTAATCATCGCCATGACGACGATGAGAAAGATTGTTCCTTGAACAATGTTTTGTTTTCTCATCGTTTCACCTTTTCAAATCCTACATTTTCCTATACAATAATAAATATGTAGGGTAAAAGGTGATTATGATGTTCAAGTCGAAAAAACAGTGGCGATTATTACATCCCAAGACCGCAACAACGATGGAAGAACTGATTGATGTCCTCCTTTATAATCGAGGTATACCGCTTGAACAGGCTGAAACCTTTTTCAATGGAGACGGAACGTTACATTCTCCCTTTTTATTTCGGGAAATGGAAAAGGCTGTCGAGCGTATTCATAGAGCCGTCCAGCGTAAAGAACAGGTTGTCATTTACGGTGATTATGACGTGGATGGCGTAACCGGAACCGCCATCCTTATCAAAGCCTTAAGGCGCCTGGGATTAGAACCGAGGTACTACATTCCGCATCGATTTACCGAAGGGTATGGGCCGAATCGAGAGGCTTTTCAACACTTCATCGAAAGCGGAGTCGACCTCATCATAACGGTCGATAATGGAATTACGGGTGTTAAAGAGGCGAAGCTATTAAAAGACCATGGTGTAGACCTTATCATTACGGATCATCATGAGCCCAAGGATGAGCTTCCAGACGCTTATGCCATCCTCCATCCTAGACTCTCTGGAGAAACCTATCCTTTTTCCGACCTGTCAGGCAGTGGTGTGAGTTACAAACTCGCTTGTGCTCTTCTTGGCGAAGAAGACGAAACATTGATTGATCTCGCCTGTTTGGGAACGTATGCGGATATTGTAAGTGTACTCGGGGAAAACCGAACGCTTCTTAAACGGGGAATTAAGCGCTTAATGGTGACAAGCCATAAAGGGTTACTGGCCTTGCGACAGGTGGCAAAAATTGATACCATTAATGAGTTCGCTTTGGGTTTTATCTATGGTCCTAGGCTCAACGCCCCGGGTCGGATGGACCATGCGGAACTCGCGGTGGAGCTCTTAATCACCGAAGACATGGAGCAAGCTTATGATCTAGCGGAAACCATCGAACGGTTGAATCAAGAACGAAAGCATCTTATCGATCAAACGTTTAACGAAGCTTGTGCGCTAGTTGATACACACTATCAAGAAGATCCCATCCTCGTTGTCCATCGCCCCCATTGGCATGAAGGGATTCTAGGCATTGTGGCATCCCGGCTGGTCGATCATTATGGCAAGCCGTCTATCGTCTTGACAACGACCAATCAAGGCTATAAGGGCTCTGCTCGAAGTATTCCCAATTTTTCACTTGTCGAGCATTTAGAACCGCTCAAAAATTATTTCGTTCATTTCGGCGGGCATAAGATGGCCGCAGGCCTCACGGTAAAACCCGATGCGCTCGAGGATTTTCGCCTAGCCATTAACAGGCTTGCTGGAACCCTTCGATCTGAGGAATTGCGGGTCGAGTGTAAGTTAGATGTTCGCCTTCTTAATGAAGCCGTCGTTCATCTACAGGAGCGACTCCGCCCCTTTGGGCCGGATAACCAACGCCCTCGATATCTGTTCGAAGATGCCGAGGTAGTTGAAGTTCGCACGGTGGGTGCTGATGGCCAACATCTAAGGCTTCAAGTTGCTTTATCGGATCAGGTTTTTACTTGTATCGGCTTCGGTTTCGGGGCGATCCGCCATGAAATCACGGAGGGCGACCGGATCGATCTTGTGGCCGAGCTAGAACTGAATACCTATCTGGATCAGACAAATGTTCAGCTTCGCCTTGTTGATTTGAGGTCCGATGATATCCAACTCTATGATTATCGGACAAAATACTTTGACCCGGCCATATTTGAACCGCTCCAGTTTCAACCGGTTTACTTTAAGGAATCTTTCAATTATCCGCAAGCCGTTGCCTTTGATCAAGTGACGACATTCCATCCCCATATTCTTCTCATTGACCTTCCCGAACGGGAAGAGGACCTTCGCACGATAACGAACCAACCCCATTTAAGTAAACTCCTTGTTCTCTTCCGAAATGATGAGTGGCTAGAGGAACTCCTTTTGAAACGGGATCATTTTGTCAAGTGTTACGCCACTTATCGCAAACTTCAGCGGTTTTTCCTTCATGATCCCAAACTTATGTATACATTTAAACAACATGGGATTACGAAAAGGATGCATGAATTAGCGCTACAAGTGTTTTTGGAATTGGGATTTGTTATAATAAGAGGGGATGAGGTCATAGTCATTGAGAACCCGGACAAACGGGATCTCATGGAATCCCCCACCTATCAACGGATCCGACAAGCGCTCCGTTTAAAGAATTTTCTAACGCTGTCGAGTACGAAAGAACTTAAAACCTTTTTATTTCCATCCCATCATGATAATAATAAAACGAATGTATTGGAGGAATAGAGCGATGAATTTATACGATTACATTGAAACCATTCCAAACTTTCCAACGGAAGGGATTATGTTCCGAGACATCACGCCGCTTATGCAAAATGGCGAAGCCTTTTCCTATGCGGTGAAACAACTCGTCAACTTTGCGAAAGAAAAAGGGGCGGATCTCATCGTTGGTCCAGAAGCGCGCGGCTTTCTATTTGGTACCCCGGTTGCCGCGATGCTAGGCATCGGTTTCGTTCCTGTTCGGAAACCAGGAAAACTTCCACGGGAAACCGTCGATCTCGAATATGAATTGGAGTATGGGAAAAACACGCTATCCATTCATAAGGATGCCATTAAACCTGGCCAAAAAGTCGTTATAATTGATGATTTACTAGCAACAGGCGGAACGGTGGATGCCAGCATCAAACTCGTAGAGTCTCTCGGAGGGCAAGTGGTAGGCTGTGGCTTTGTGATCGAGTTGGTAGACTTAAAAGGGCGGGAACTTTTAAAGGGGCAAGATATCCTTTCCCTCGTTACATTCTAGCTTTCCTGTTCTCTTTACAAAGCCTCATGTGTTCGTTATAATTGAATAAACAGAATGTCGAACCATTGTTCTTTTTGACAAAGCGTTTCAGTCATTAACCGTTCACCATTAGTGGTGAACGTCTTTATATTGGGAGTCTTCACTATACAGGAGTTGGTGTTTAGGCATAGGATAGGGTATAAACGCATGCAAGGAGGTGAGTTCTGATGTCATTGGTCGAACAAAAATATCAGGAGTTACAAGAACACCTGAAAAACCATATTACTAAACCTGAAAGCTTAGAATTTATCCATCGTGCTTTTCTCTATTCGAAACAACATCACGGGGATCAAGTCCGTAAGTCAGGCGAACCCTATATCATCCATCCCCTTGAAGTAGCCATTATTCTTGCTGATCTTCGATGTGGTCCGGCAACGATTGCCGCAGGTCTTTTACATGACGTACTGGAGGATACGGACGTCACTTATGAACGTTTAGTGGAAGATTTTGGCGAGGAGATTGCTACGCTCGTGGATGGGGTTACGAAATTAGGTAAGATTAAGTTTGTTTCCAAAGAACAGGAACAGTCGAAAAACCATCAGAAGATGTTTCTCGCCATGGCCAAGGACATCCGTGTCATCCTCATTAAACTTGCTGACCGCCTCCATAACATGCGGACCCTTAAATATATGCCACGACAGAAACAAATTGAAATTGCCCAAGAAACGTTAGAGATTTTCGCTCCAATCGCTCATCGGCTCGGGATATACAATATTAAAAGCGAACTCGAAGACCGGGCTTTGCGTTACATCGATCCCGATGAGTATTACTACATCGCCCGCTTGATCGACGAAAAGAAAAAGGAGCGGGAGAAGGACATCGAAGCGATGGCGGAAGCCATTACAGACCTTTTAAAGCAATACCAAATTAAGTTTGAAATAAAAGGCCGAGCAAAAAGCATCTACTCGGTCCATAAAAAGATGCGTCAACGGAATGTGGAGTTTTCGGAAATTTTCGATTTATTAGCGTTACGGATTATTGTGGAGGATGAGGCTACGTGTTATCAGGTTTTGGGATTGATTCATGCCCATTGGAAGCCGATACCCAAGCGGTTCAAAGATTACATTGCGATGCCGAAACCCAATATGTATCAATCTCTTCATACGACCGTCATCGGAATTAACGGTAAAATATTCGAAATCCAAATCCGAACATATGAGATGGATGCGGTAGCCGAGTACGGCGTAGCTGCTCACTGGGCGTATAAGGAAGGACAGGTTAATAGCCCATCCAAGGAACAATTAGAAATTCAGGAAAAACTCCGTTGGTACAAAAATATGGTGGAATATTCAGAAAATGGCGATGGGGAGGAACTCCTTAACCTGTTAATTGACGATATCTTTTCTGCCAATGTGTATGTCTTTACGCCAAAGGGGGATGTGCTTGATTTTCCATCCGGGGCGACCCCAATCGATTTTGCCTATCGCATTCATACCGAGGTTGGCAATCGGACCGTGGGGGCAATCGTCAACGGTCGCATCGTTCCCCTTACCTATGAGCTTCAGACTGGCGATGTTGTCGAAATAAAGACGTCTAAAAATTCCTTTGGTCCGTCGGAAGGCTGGCTGAAGATCGCAAAGACAGCACATGCGCGATCGAAGATTAAACAGTTTTTTAATAAACAAAATCGGAAGCAGTTCATCGACATGGGAAGAGAAATGGTGATGAAAGCTCTAGAGGACCATGTCGAGGACGTCTACGAATTTATTAGTAGCCCTTCCTATTTGAGTAAATTTTCGAAACAAGGCATTCAAACCGTTGAAGATCTGTACTATGCGGTTGGTAAGAAGATCATTTCGACACAGACCCTTATTGCGAAAGCAGAAACCGAAGAGCAATATAAGAAGGATGACGTTTTATTAGAGATTTATCAACAGCCCGAACGTATCGAAGACCATCAGAAACGGACGAGCCCTACTGGAATTCTTGTTGAAGGGCTTGATAATCCACAAATCAAGATCTCGAAATGTTGCACCCCGATTCCGGGGGACGAGATTATTGGATATGTGACGAAAGGGAAAGGAATTACCGTTCACCGGAAGGATTGCCAAAACGTAAAGAACGCAGAACCCGAACGTCTCATATCAGTCTACTGGGAAGAAGGACAGGATGAACGGAAGTATGAGGTTGATCTGAAGATTTCCTGTTTCTCTCGAAATAACATCCTACTTGACATTATCAATACAATCAATGCTGCGGGTCATAACATTCTATCGGTGTCTGCTGATATGAAAAAATCAGGGAATGTGGTCATTAAAACTAAACTCATGATTGAAAATAGTATAAAATTAAACCATCTTGTCACCAATTTGAAAAAAGTCAAAGATGTGTATTCCGTTGAACGGTTTGATAAATAGATGAATTGGACTGAAGTTGTGGAGGAAGAATTATGCGTGTCGTGATTCAACGCGTCAAAGAAGCACGTGTCATCGTTGATGGCAGAGTCGCTGGAGAGATTGGAAGGGGTTTTCTTATTCTGGTTGGCGTAACGCATGAGGATACTACCCAGGATGTCGATTATTTAGTTCGCAAGGTAAAGAATTTACGTATTTTTGAAGATGATAAAGGGAAGATGAATTTATCCATCCTACAGAAAGGATACGATATTTTAAGCGTTTCTCAATTTACGCTTTATGCCAATACGAAAGAGGGAAACCGTCCGAGCTTCATCGAAGCGGCTAGGCCAGAACAGGCAAAAGCTCTTTACGACGAATTCAACGAAAAATTAAGAAAAGAAGGTATCCGGGTTGAAACCGGTGTATTCGGAGCCATGATGGACGTATCACTTATCAACGAGGGTCCCGTTACGATTTATATAGACTCCAAGGACCGATAACTTTTTTTGATCCCCGATAGACAATACACGGGATCTTTTTTATTTTGTTTGATTACTCATTAAATTGGATGTCAGATAAGGATAGTAAAATAAATGTTTAATGTGCCTTACAAACACTGAGTTTATTGGAATTATGAAATGATTTGGTTCCAGTAATAGGGGAGTTGGTAACCTGTCGGATTGCTAATAAAATGGTTAAACCTGAACCAAACGGATAATCAAATCATAAAAGAAAACGAAAAAGATACACATGAAAACCTATTAAAAAGAACATGACAGGTTGCTCTAAATTTGTTATACTGAGACTAATCAGGTATTATTTTTTGCCTGATTGGAATCATGATAAAAGTTGATAGAGGGGGAAAACATGGAAGAAAAGAAAATAAAGTTGAACTTTTGGCGAGTAACGTTTGTTGGCTTTGCCTTTTTTATCATTCAATCTTTTTGGAACAGCTATGATAATGTTGTACCACCGCTTCTTAAGAATAAATTTGGTATGACACAAGAATTCCGATCCGGTTTTTTTATGAGCTTAGATAACATTATTGCCCTTCTGTTCATACCACTATTTGGAGCATTATCCGATCGGGTGAGAACCAAAATTGGCCGCCGTACGCCATTTATTATTGTGGGAACCCTAGTGTCTGCTATTTCCTATGTTTTGCTTACGATGATTCATCAGTTGTGGCTATTTGTGATCGTATTGCTTCTGACATTGTTATCGATGGCCCTTTTCCGCTCACCAGCAGTCGCCTTAATGCCTGATGTGACGGTTAAGCCCCTTCGTTCGAAAGCGAATGCGATTATTAATCTCATGGGGACATTCGCTGCCATGGTCGTATTAATATTAGGTCGGATTTATAATACGGCGCAGGAAGGGAAAACGGATTTTACTGCTTATGTTTTTGCTGTTAGTATCGTTATGATCGTTTCGCTTATCATTTTCTTATTAGTTGTCCGTGAAGTGAAATGGGCGAAAGAAATGCAGGAATTAACGGACAAGTATAAGTTAGATGCTGAATCGGAAGAACGGAAAGAGCACGGAGGAAAACTATCGAAACGCCAACTGATTTCCCTTATCTTTCTGTTAACTTCCGTAGCACTCTGGTTTACCGGATATAATGCCGTGAGATCAAAATATTCTCTTTACGCTCCTAATGTGTTAAAACAAGATTTTAATATCTCACTATTAATTGCCTATGTCGCAGGGGCCCTCGCCTTTTTACCTGTTGGGATAGTTGCTAGTAAAATTGGCCGTAAAAAGACCGTACTTGGCGGAATAGTGGTCTTATCCCTGGGCTTTTTCTTTGCGATATTTGCGAATGAGCATACTCCAGAGTGGGTGATGTATATCCTCTTCACACTTGTGGGCGTGGGGTGGGCGACGATTAATGTCAATTCCTATCCCATGGTCGTTGAGCTAGCTTATGGTTCGGATGTCGGGAAGTATACGGGTTATTACTATACGGCGAGCATGGTGGCACAAATTATCACGCCTATGCTTTCTGGAGCGATTATGGATTTCTTTGGAAGCTATCGGCCACTTTTCCCGTATGCGACCATTTTCGTTGGAGCGTCCTTTATCACGATGCTGTTTGTAAAACACGGAGACGTTAAGACTATCGATCTTACGGACTATGAAGATTACGATCTCTAATTAACCCTTATTTTTTATAGCGTAGACAAAAAAGGCACCAACGGTGCCTTTTCCAAATTTATAGCATATTCACGGGTTTTGTTGGATGGATTGTCCCGTAGGGGTGTTCCGGTGGTCCATAAAGTGAATAGATTTTAAGGGGGATTTGCCCAGTATTGATGATGTTATGCCATTTACCTGCGGGAATCATGATGATATCCCCAGGATAAACCGATTGTTGGAAGGTGAGTTGATCGTTGCGATCCCCCAATTGCACGAGCCCTTCTCCTTCTTCGACGCGTATAAATTGGTCATGGTCCTGATGGATTTCTAAACCGATGTCCTCACCGGGGTTAAGGTGCATGAGGGTGAGTTGGAGGTGGTTTCCTGTCCAAATGGTTGTCCGAAAATTTGTGTTTTGTCGGGTGGCTTGTGCGATGTTTAAAACGAGCGGGTTGGGTCCATAATCACTCCACATTGCCCGCCTGTCATCATACGTGTGATAACCATACGGCTGATAGTATGAATAATGCGTATAGGGATGGGGCTTAGGAGACGGATTAGGGTAATATCGGTAATGGTAAACCATGACGACTCCTTTCTGTTCATTGAGGATTCCTATCATACAATATGCTTCCGTATGCTAGACGTTTATAGTTGGTCAAAAAATGGGTGAAAACATAGAAAAATCGCATGAAATTTCTTAATCCATGTGTTATGATAGGGATTACTCTGACATTGTCATTGTATCGCTAGGAGGAGAAGTAGTGAAGAACGATTGGTATCGGCGGCTAAGAACCGTGCTTTTGGCAGGGGTTCTTTTGTCCAGTCTATTCACAGCGAGTTGTAATTTCACATGGAATCAGCCGAATGAGGATACGCCTACCATCCTTCCTATATACGTCCTTTCCGTAAACGATTTACATGGTTACATCATGCGAGATAAAGAGGGACGAAATGGTTTATCGAATATGGCTTATCTTATCAATCAAATTCGGGATGCAGACGACTACGATAACGTCATCCTAATTGGTAATGGTGATATGTTCCAGGGAACATATATATCCAATGAGACGAATGGCCTAGCAGTTATAGATGCGATGAATGCCATGAAATTTGATGCCATGGGGATTGGTAACCATGAGTTCGATTGGGGAATCGATGTCATTCTGAAGTATTTTGACGGTGATCCGAACAATGGTGAAGCAAATTTTCCGCTTTTAAATGCCAATATTTACGTCAAAGCGTCGAACTCGCTTCTAACAGTTAAGGACGGAAAGGTCTTTGAATCATACATCGTGGAACGTGAAGGTATAAAGATCGGACTTATTAGCTATATCGGTGATTTGTATAACTCCATTATCTACAGTATGGTAAAAGACTATGAATTTGACTTGAACTTATCGGATTCCATCGAAAGGATTGGAAGATCTTTAAAACAAGCTGGAGCTGACATTATCGTTGTCAACATCCATTATGGAGACGAATACAACAAGATCTTTGCGCAAGCAAAGGATGAACAGGGTAATTATTTAGTCGATGCGGTCATCAATGGCCATGAACATAAGCGTGTTCAAGATGTAGTTGAAAGAGATGGTGGTATACCCATGCCTTATGTACAGGCAGGAAGTAATGGCAAATACATCGGTAAGATTACCTTGTATTTTAATACCAAAACTCGTTCGGTCATAGACTATGATGTAGAAT
>DATCJW010000019.1:0-4998 GCA_036562595.1 Haloplasmataceae bacterium
TCGGTCGCAATACCGATACTAATCGTCAGGTTTGTATCGAATTGATCCGATTCCTGATGGATTTTGTTCAGGATAGAAAACTTATCCTGAATCAGTTGATTAAGCTGCCATTGTTCCATCATGAGAAGGTATTTCCCTTCCGCAAAATTCTTAATGAGTATGCCGCGGTCGTTCATGTAGTTCATGATGGTCGAATGGATCCGGCCGATGAATAAGAAACGCTTTTGGTCGGTGAAGTCACTGACCGCTTCCGATAGGTTATCCAGCACCAGATAACCTAGTACGATCCGCTTTTCTTCAAACTTGCGGATTTTCCGTTCCCGTTCGGTAATATCGACCAAATACAGTGTCTTTAACTCGATGTGATGATAAACATCAAAGATTTTATCTTTTATTTCACAACTATATCGTCTTAGACTCATCTTTTCGTATAACTTTTGATCGATATCGATAATCTTCCGCCCGATCATTTTATCCGCTAAAAACTGTTTCGCATAGTAGTTCGCCCATATGATCTCAAAGCGGTCATTGTAGACCATCGTGAGCACGGGAAAATGGTTGAATGTATAGTTGCCGACCTTTTTGATGTGATATCCGATCTTCTCTAAATCTTTCGTTGACCGTTTATGACGGTAATAACGATAGGCATAAACGAGATGGCCGACCATTAAGAGAAAAATAATAAAGGATAGGATAAGCTTATCCAAGCTGAAGTCAAGCCCCAAAAATATCATCAGAACGATCATCCCGACGATATCCACCGTTAAGAACACCATCAGCTTATACTGGTGGTTCTTTTCCATTTTTTTCACCTCTACCTCGTCGGCTATTCAACCAATTATAGCACACTTTATCCAATAAAACAATTTTAATCCCGTAAGCCTTTATGTCAAGTACTGGGGCAAGACATCCCTGACTATTATTCAAATCTATTTTACCAGAGATTGAAAAACTGTAAACTAAAAGAAAAAACTGTTAATCCGAAGATTAACAGTTTTTAACGGCTTTTTAACAATAGATCAATCGCTTGACGAATGTTGTCCTCCCTCGTAGCGCCTGAGAATTCCTGATTTTCAATACAGGAAATCAGGTTTTCTGCTACAATCAAAGCAATGGTTCGATCGATGGAGGAACGGACAGCGGATAATTGCGTGATGACGTCACGGCAATTTTTTTCTTCCGACATCATGCGGATAATGCCGCGGATCTGTCCTTCCGCGCGCCGCAAGCGATGGATGATGTGTTCATCATACTTCACAGTACGACTCCTTTCTTCACCATAATCACTAGGCCTCTCTATTTGCTTGTCGAATCGAGCGGTGCAACCGGTTCATCCCTTGCGCCAGACCATAAACCGTATCTTTGCCTCTTGAATACCTCCTATCCCTATAGGATAGGAGGTTTCAAAAGGCGAATGTATGACATAAATTATAAGGAGGCATAGTGAACGCTTATGGTAAATGCCTAAACCGGTTGCATTATTTTAATTTCGATTCCAGGTATTCTTTTAAAACCGGCTTAGGATAGAAGCCGACAATCTGTTCGATGGGTTTTCCATCTTCAAAGTAGATCATTGTAGGAATAGACATGACTCCAAATCGGCTTGCTGTGATTGGATTTTCATCGACATTGAGCTTTGCGATTTTGATCTTTCCTTCAAACTCTTGAGCAAGCTCTTCGATAACCGGCCCTAACATCCGGCATGGCCCGCACCAAGGGGCCCAGAAGTCCACCAATGTCTTCCCTACCTTGATTTCCTCTTCAAACGTTGCATCTGTCACATGAACAGCCATCGCATTCTCTCCTTTTCTATATTATTCTGGGTGATTCTAGTTTTCCCCCTTCGCTTATTATTATACCCCCGGGGGTATTTATTGTAAAGGCGAATGCACCGAGTTAAAAAAAATGATTAACGACGTTCGATAATACTTTTTCTCTTCAAACGACAAGTTATGATGATCTCAGTGGGAAAGAGAAAAAGAAATTGCCTCAGCCTAAGTCTGATGCTAGACAACCCCCAAAGAATTGGTTAGAAAAACACTTGCCATAGGCGACAGATTTTATCAAAAAGAATTATAAATGATGGACGATAAAATTAATATAAATACTACAATATATCGAAGCCATGTTGACATCTTTGATAGGCGTGTTATAATATAATTAACATAAAATCGAGAAAGGATAGTATTGGCAGCGATGTTTTAATATCCACTTTTTGCATTTCAACCGCTATACCAAACTATTACTCGGATATTCATCTCCCCATTCTCAGAAGTAGCGAATACTTCTTGTTTTTGCATGCAATAAAGTGGATAGTGGCTGCAAATACCATACGCTATTGAACCTTTACATGATTAATGATTTATTTTTGGTATCATTAAATATATTTTTCTTTTAGATATTATATCTCTCTTTGCATATAACAAATCCATGGTCATGCAGTCTCCATGGTCATGCAGTCGCTATCCTTCTAGAAATAGGAGGATTTTTTATGTTATTGGAAATGCATGACATAAAAAAATACTATGGTGATCAACTGATACTATCGATTGATCACTTAAAGATTTATTCTGGCGAGCGAATCGGGATCGTCGGTAATAATGGCGTCGGGAAAACGACATTGCTCCATTTGCTAAGCGGCACCATTGAGCCCGATCAAGGAATAATTAAACGTTATGGCTCCATCGGATATGTAACACAACACCATCATCCAATTAAAACAACCATATCAGGTTACTGGGCTTCCCGCTTTCAAATAAACACAACCTATCATCATCACTTTAGCGGCGGTGAGTTAACACGTTTTAAGATTGCCCAAGTTTTAGAGACACAACCAGAACTGCTTCTTTTAGATGAGCCAACGAGCCATTTAGATCTCGACGGCATCCGCTTATTAGAAGAAATCCTTAAGAACTATTTTGGCGCCATCGTTGTGGTCTCTCATGACCGCGAGTTATTGGATCACATCTGTACGGATATAATTGAAATTGATCAAGCAGCGCTTCACCGCTACAAAGGGAATTATTCAAACTACCAGCAGCAAAAACAACGCCTTCTCAGACAACAATATAGAGAATACGAATCCTATGTGCGAGAAAAGCGACGCCTACAACAGATTATCCAAAGAACGAAAGAACATAAACAGGGTATACGTAACACGCCAAAACGAATGGGCAATTCTGAAGCGAGACGACTAAAAACGAGTAGCCAGAAAGCGACTGGCCAACTGGAGCGGTTTATTAAGAGTGTCGAAAAAAGACTGGAACGGCTTGAAGTAAAAGAAAAACCGTTTGAACACAAACCCATTCAATTTGACATACAATACACACGACCTTCATATAGTCAGGTTATGATTGAAGGCAAACGGATTAACCATTCGTTTGGACATAAAGTATTATTTCAAAACGCATCATTTACTTTAGAAAACGGGAAGAAAGTGGCACTGATTGGACCCAATGGATCGGGAAAAAGTACGTTAATCAAAATGATTGTCAATGGCCACCCCTCGATTAAAATCTCCCCTTCCGTTAATATCGGCTATTTTAGTCAGACCTTTGACCAACTCGATAACCAGCGAACGGTGCTTGAAAATGTAATGGAGTCGAGCGCCTATCCCGAACCATTCGTTCGAATTTTATTAGCACGCCTACTCTTTCGTGGTGACAGCATCTATAAACCGATTGATGTTTTGAGTGGAGGAGAACGAGTAAAAGTTGCATTTGCCAAGCTCTTGGTCCAAAATTACAATTGCTTAATTTTGGATGAGCCGACCAACTCCCTTGATATTGAATCCATTGAAGCGTTGGAAGATGCCCTCATTGCCTATCCCCATACCCTACTCGTTGCGACCCACGACCGGCATTTTATCAATTCCTTCGCAAATGAACTATGGATTATAAAAGACCGCCAAATCCATACTTTCTCAGGTCATTACAACGACTATATACATAATCAAATAGAAAAAGATTTGCCGAATAAGCGGGATTTACAATTAGAAAAATTGCTGCTAGAAACAAAATTATCGGAAATTGTTGGCAAACTCTCACTCGAAATAAATGAAGTAGAAAAACATGAGCTAAATGAACAGTATGAAGAAACTCTCAAACAATTGAAAAGGTTAACATCAAATATCTAGTCATAATTGGGGGCTATATTCAGAAGGAAAGAAGTGCCCATAATTACAGAAGTCATCCTGTGTTATCATTGTTTTGCTAGTAACACAGGATGACTTCCTTTTTTATACACCCGAAATTATACACAATACGCTTTCCCTCATTGAATATAATCGGTTTTATGGCGCAAGGGCATTAGGCATCCGATGTACTAATATTTATTGATATTCTTTTTATATTGTTTCCGCCATTCGATGCCTTCAAACGCCTTATCGTAGTCAAAGTCATCTGGGGTATACTTTTGCCTAATATTTACCCTATCTCTAATCGCATTAGCTAGGTAATAACCTCGGATTTCTAAATCTCCAACGATTTGTGAAAAGTACCCGTAATCCCCTCCGCAGGTTGCACTTCTACCGACAGCAATTATTACGGGATAAGTAGCTAATTTAAAATTTTCAATAGAACAAATGCCACTAGGATAATGTTGGCTTACTAGTATTCCGTTTTCCTCATCGTATAAGGCTTCATAATTTTCTGGATCTGAAAGATCGATAAAGTATATCGGCGGCAAAAAGTCCAATTGAACTCCATTTTTCGCTTCAAAATCATTCGGATAATAATAATCGATTATATATTGTTCGATTGAAAATCCTTTTTGAAGATGATAGTTTTTATGAGTGAACAATAAATAATGTCTTACTTCAAATTCCATTTGTAGATATTCTTCCCATGTTACAATTTTGCCTACTGCTTTCGGATGTTGGATATAGCCTTCTATCTCATCAAAGATGTGATATTTTACCTCTTCCTCTTCTTCTTTTATTGACGGGGTTACGTCTGAAGGCTCATTAAATTTAATGAAATATTTTTGTAAGATTAGTAC
>DATCJW010000027.1:0-12961 GCA_036562595.1 Haloplasmataceae bacterium
CATTTATTATCAAGTGATAAAGTACAATGAGAAATGGTCGAATCGTATCTTATATGGCTTCAAGAGTGTTCAACAACAACTTAAGATGATGTTTGAAGAACGATACGGTAATCAATAATTGAGTATAATTCCATTTAACCGAGATAGCTTCAAATCTATTTACAAAAATTATTGACACTACCAATGCTTTGTTTAATATATAAGATTTTTGTCCGTCATTTTTCCATATATTATTTGATCATTCGTATGATTCTAACAGGGGTTCCTTGGATCTAATAAACAACTCAAACGATCTAAGCGTAAAATCGTCAACATCATAGGCTAGAGAGTTTTTATATTATGATTCGATTTTACTACCTATCAATAAAAAATGTCAAAATATGAAGCACATTTTTAATTGACAATAATGGAAGGGATATGTTATTTAAATTATAGCGATAAATTAAAATTTCAAGGGGGGATTGGAATGAGAAAAATACTGCTTTCAATCGGCCTATTTGTCATGAGCTTTCTATTTTCCTTTACAATCAATTTTATCTTGTTTGAAACGGGTTATGTAGCGGCAAAGGATGATACATTAAAAGATTTTGGTGGGGATTCGAGTTATGTATTCTTCAATGACAGTCAGGTTGAAGAGTACATACGATCGCAATTTTCAGGAAAAGCGGATCTAACCATTAGTCGATACGGGAGCGATGTCAAGCTAAATACGAAAAACTTTAGTCAATCGTACCTCAATAGCTACTATAAGCAACTCACAGGAATTGATGTAGATGGTAGCTGTTCCATTGTAGCGATCATGTCCGTCATCGAGTATTATGATCGCGTGAAAAATCAAATAGATATTGGAACTCCAGAGGATGCGTTTGTGGTCATTATGAAAATTGCCATCGAAAACAAATGGACCGATTCCCATAAAAAAGACGGTGGTACATCTGACACCAAAAGAGATAATATTATGACCGCCTCGTTTAAATACTACGGATCCAAAAATGAGGGCAACAATGATTACTTTGATCTGTATGATAAAATAAAAAGTGAAGTTGGAAGCAATAGACCCAGTGTGTTTTCCATTATCGGTCATTCCATGGTAGCGGCGGGTTATAGAAGATATAAGGTACAATATACCGATACGTCTGGCGCCCTATGGTGGAAAAAAACCGTCACTAAAACGGAATATGTGGATTTTGTCATTGTGAATGATGGATGGTCCAATATAAGACAGTACTCGTATTTTCCAGTCGATAAGATTTCAACCAATATTATTTATCGTTGGGATTTTAATATTACGAAAGTGATTGAGAAAAAATAAACGGTACTAGAAAAAGGTGATCAAATGAACAAGGATAAAGCGAAGCTTCTTCTTATCGTTTTAGGTATCATTTTAGGATTTGTCGTTTATTTTCTTGTTGTTAACCGAACGAAAGAAGTCTATACCCTTAGTTATGATGGAAAAATTAAATATATTCTATCCGAGGAAAAAGTCAAATCTTTCCGTTTTAACCATCACACGCGAAAAAGCTATTTTACAGTTAAAAATTCAGAGGATTTTATAAAAAATAAAATATTGAAGCACCCTGATTACAAAGCGACGTATCATCATGTGAACGAAAACTTGAATCGAGAGATACCTATTTACGTATTGAATTCCAACGGCTATTACTTTTACATATGGGTCAATCCGGATAACACGCTAGTCCTATATAGTGCCTATGCAGAGTTTGATAGTGACCATGGCACTTTCTATTTCCCATTTTTCTATGACCAATATTTTAGTAACGAGATCAATACCATGCCCTGGGGATCTATAAAGGAAATAAAAAGTTTTGACGATGTCGCTCGTTACTATCGGCAATGTGTTGCCGAACACTATAGAATTGACGAAGAAAACCAGGCCATCTATGTCAAAGCATTTAATATGGAAGATAATGCAAAACCCTCGAGTGGCTATCCCATTAAAATTTCTTTTCATGACGAGGGTTTAATAGTGGAGTTATTAGAAGAAGAATTGTGAGAAATCCCCCTTTTAAGGGGGTTTTTCCATCATAAACTGAATGGGGGCTCGGTATGCTGGAAGTGATCAATGTATCAAAAACGTTTGGAAAAAATCAAGTATTAGATGGCGTGAACTTGTCATTGCGGGGCGGGACCATTACCGGCCTGATCGGTCCTAATGGGTGTGGAAAAACAACATTGTTAAAAATATTGTTAACATTGATACGAAAATACGGAGGAAATGTCATCTACAAACAAGGGGCCTCAATTGCCGGTATTATTGAAGATCCAGGTTTTTTTGGATTTTTGACCGGTAGGGAAAACTTGATATATCTGATGAATGGACGGGGCATGCCCCATTTGGATGATTATGTTGAGGTTTTAAAGATGACCGAATACATCGATCAAAAAGTTGGAAAATACTCAAGGGGGATGCGTCAAAGACTGGCTCTTCTTTATATTCTTTTACTTGATGTTGATATCATCATTTTAGATGAACCCACCAATGGGCTTGATCCGGAAGGGATAGCGCAATTTAAAACGCTGATGATAAGAGAAAAAGAAAAAGGAAAGTGTATTCTGATTTCATCCCATCTACTCAATGAATTGGCGTTTTGTGATGAGGTGTACCTGCTTTATCAAGGGAAAGTTAAAAAAATAATGGCTCATGAACATGCCGATAAAACCCAAATGGTGTTTACGTTTGTTTCATCCGTTCAGGCTAAACAGGCTGCTTTATCGCTTGAAATACCCTATGAAATAAACGGAAACGAATTGCTCCTTATATTGAATAAAAAAGACGTTCCTGAATGGGTAAAAAAACTAGCCCCGTTTGACCTGGTTTCCGTTTATGAAAAGGATGTATCACTCGTCGATTTGTATTTAAAGGAAATTGTGGGGGATCACCATGTATCGTGAACTGTTTCGATTGAAAAAAGGGATGGCCTATTTTTTATGGGCATTGCTTAGCCTCTTTATCCTCTTTTATTTATCCATCTTTTATTACCACCGCTCCTACCAGGCAGAAAGGTATTGGTTTCATCCCATTGAAAAATATAGCCATTATAATGAGATTCCAAATAAAATAGAAGCACTATATAAAGAGTTAGAAAACTTAAATCAAGATAATCCAGAAGAGGCGGAACAAATAGACGTGTTAGAAGAGACCATCGCTATTTACCGCTATTTATACCAGCACCGCCTAGCCTATGAAAATGTGGTTGAAAGTAATGGCATCGGGCTGTTCGCAGCTGATCGCATGGCTTACATGACGTTTATGACAATGATTATCCTCACTTTAAGCGTTGGCTTAGCCATCTTCTTGTCGACGACCTTAAACAATTATCTTTACCTGACGGGGATACATCGGTTGCTCTATGGACGGAAGGAAAGCCGATTGCGTATTGTTTCCCACCGCTTGATGGTTATCGTGACGGTTACGGCCATTTCAACACTGCTATTGTTTCTTTTGATTATCCCGTTATCAAAAACGTATCATCAGGATTACCGATATATCCTCATTTTCGGAAAAGAGCGAATTTTTCATATCAAAACCAATCTTTATCTCTTATTGAACATCATATCGGCGGTATTCGTCACGTTGTTTTATACCCTCCTCGCCTATGCCATATCCTTGTTGATTCGAAATCCATTTGCGTCGGTCGGAATGACGGTATTGGTCCTAATTCTCCTCCAAGTCCTCCCGCTTCAAATCGATCAACCGTATATCCAAGCGTTTTCCCAATTCCCGCTCTATCTGTTTGATCTTGGCATCACGCTGCATGACTATTTGGCGATTCAATTGGCCAAGTGGGGATTATTAATTGGCCTAATCCTCCTTTCCTTTTACGTATTTAATCGTAAGGACCTGCATTGATTCTATATCTATATCGATATTTTGATAAGCCCTATCGGATGGGATTCCATCTTTTTCATGCCGAATCGTGACTTCAAGAATGGGCTATGATATAATATAAAAAACTTGACTTGATAAATGATGGGGGAGCATGTAACCATGCAGGACGCAAAAGAGATGGTTCGGCGTTGTGTTGAGATCCGCTACTACAAGCGGAAATTGTGGATGTGGCTGATGGTCTTTTTAACCCTCACGCTTTGCGTGGAGGTTATGTTTTTTACTCAGGACTTGCTAATCGATAAAATAACCCAACGCCTCATGATAGGTGTTGCCCTCTTCCTTTTTTTATACTACTTTCCTTTTGCGATCTATGATATCGTACAGATCCTTAAGATTAAACAGCATCCTGATCAATACATCTTTCGTGAAGTGCGATTTGATCAGCCGCATAGCGGAATTCTAGGCAGGCTCTACTTTACCTTCACGATAGAGGATGAGGGAACGAAACACCGAGTAGATACCCGAGCCATCTTTGCTGCTAGTTTATTGGGCTACCCGAATTTTGAAGATTTCATTCATAAGCGCGTCCTCATCGGCTATAATAAAAAGACCACGGAACTCATTACGATCCGGCCTCTGTAATCTATGAGATCGAAGGCTTGAAAATGGAGCCGGTATGGCAAACTATGGATGTAAGGAGGAACGATGATGAAAGACGTCGTCAAGAAAATGATCAGTCGCTTTCAACTCATGTTGATCATTCTATTCGTGTTACTCTTGCTTGCAGCCTTTGCCACAGCAGCCTTTAGCGTCAATACAGCCCGGATCATCATATTTGGGATTATGCTCTATGTCATTGGCATCATCCTTTACCTAGCGGATGTAGATAAACAGCTACTCGAAACGCATGATGATTCAACAGACAGCAAAGGTGAAGACGAAACGATCAATGAGGACTAGACGATGTCCTCATTTTTTATTTCTTAATGAGCAGTCGTACAGAATCACGATATAGATAAAAAAGTTATACGCTTACATCGTGATGCATATCGGTTTTTTCTTGTAAACAAATAGGAATGAAGGTATACTATAATGAGATGAGGAGGTCATATCCATATGAATTATAAACTGGTCGCATTAATCATTCTAGATGGCTTTGCCTATGACGAGCCAGGAGAAGGAAATGCCGTCTATCTTGCGAATACACCGAATTTTGATGCGTACATAAAAAAGTATCCCAATACGACTCTGAACGCCAGTGGTGAAGCTGTCGGATTACCCGAAGGACAGATGGGAAACAGTGAGGTTGGCCATCTCAACCTAGGAGCTGGCCGAATTGTTTATCAATCCCTAACGCGGATCAATCTCGACATACGGGAAGGCCGTTTCTTCCAGAATGAGGCTTTCTTAAAAGCCATTGATCACGTCAAGAGAAATCGTAAAAAGCTACACATCATGGGGCTTCTATCGGATGGTGGGGTGCATTCCCACATCGATCACATCATTGCCCTCGTTGAACTCGCTAAACGTCATGAGATCAAGGACGTCTATGTCCATGCATTTTTAGATGGTCGTGACGTACCGCCTAAGTCTTCCCTTATTTACATTGAACAGCTAGAGAAGGCGATGCAAGAGAAGGGAGTCGGCCGAATCGCAACCGTCAGCGGCCGTTACTACGCGATGGACCGCGATAAGAACTTTGACCGTACCCAAAAGGCTTACGACGCGATGACCATTGCGAAAGGAAAGAAGTATAATACGGCGAGTGAAGGGATTCGCGCTTCCTATGAAGAGGGCGTTGTCGATGAATTCGTTGTTCCCTTTGTCGTTGATGAACGGGGGATGATCGAGGATGGGGATGCGGTCATTTTCGCGAACTTCCGTCCCGACCGGGCCATTCAACTTTCAACGGCACTTTCCAATCCTTCAGAAGTCCATACCCTCGCTAAAGAGGGAAAACCCGTACTGGATCCATCGAAAGGGCCGAAAAATCTTCACTTCGTGTGCATGATGCACTATGCGGATAGCGTCATCGGCGATATCGCCTTCCCCCTGCAAACGCTTGATCATACGTTTGGAGATGTTATTTCCGCCCATGGGTTAAAACAGTTACGGATTGCGGAGACCGAGAAGTATGCTCATGTGACTTTCTTCTTCGATGGCGGAGTAGACCGCGAGATTCCGGGTTCGAAACGGATTTTGATTAACTCCCCCAAAGTACCGACCTATGATTTGAAACCTGAAATGAGCGCTTTTGAGGTTACGGAAGCAGCCGTAAAGGAAATCAATACAGGCGAATACTCTGCGGTAATTCTTAACTATGCAAACTGCGACATGGTCGGCCATACCGGCGTGATTCCAGCAGCCATTAAGGCCGTAGAAGCGGTTGATACGTGTATGAAAAAGGTGGTCGATGCGGTTCACGCCCAAGGCGGGGTTTGTATCATCACCGCAGACCACGGCAATGCGGAAAAGATGTTAGATGAAAACGGAAAACCGTATACCGCCCATACGACGAACCCGGTGCCCATTATTATTACAAAAGAGGGCCTAAAGCTGCGCGAGGGAGGAACGCTCGGGGATATCGCGCCGACGATGTTGGAACTCCTCGGCTTAGAACAACCCGCAGAGATGACCGGTAAATCCCTGATTATTAAAGAATAAGCGATGAAGGCTGATTGGAGGACCAACCAGCCTTTTTTTCTTGTTTTTAGATTATTAAATCGTTTATACTATAAGTAGCGTGTGGAGGGATGCTTATGAAAGTTGTAGGGAGTGACGGATTGGCACTTGAAGTGAAGGAGTATAAAGGACACGATCCCAAAGCCCTTCTTATTTGTGTCCATGGAATGGCAGAACATCGCGGCCGGTATGATGAGCTAGCGGCTTACCTAAAAGAACAGGGTTATGTGGTGTTGACCTATGATCATCGTGGCCATGGGCAATCCATATTAAGGGGGGAACGGAAAGGGTATCTCGGAGTGGATGGATTCAATAAAATGGTTCGGGATCTCGAGGCGGTTGTATGCGAGGCAAAAAAACAGTATCCGCTCCTACCTCTTTACCTTTTCGGACACAGTATGGGATCCTTTGTGGTTCAGCGCTACATCCAGGTCCATCACGACGTTAATGGGGTTATTCTCATGGGGAGTGGTTACAAACCGAAGGGCCTTTCCTTTGGCATCCTACTATCAGGATTAATGGTGAAGCTAGGAAGAGGGAAACGGGAAGGATATCTCATCGATGCCATTTTGAACCGGGAGTATAATCGCCCCTTTCGGCCGAATCGCACGACGTTCGATTGGTTAAGCCGGGATGATCGTTCCGTCGATCGCTATCGGGACGATCCAGACTGTGGTTTTGTGATGTCTTATCAGTTTTATTATGACTTCTTTCGCGGTATTCGAACACTCCAAAAAGATAAAAATTTGCGACGTATTCCGCCCAAACTGCCGATTTTTATCCTATCAGGGCTCCATGACCCGGTTGGCGAGATGGGAAAGAAGATTCAACGGCTTTATGAAGCCTATCGGACGATGACTTCACACATCGACTTAAAACTGTATAAGGATGCGCGGCATGAGCTTTTACACGAATTAAACAAGGAAGAAGTGTTTCGTGACCTCCTCCATTGGCTCGAAAAACAGCGAGTTCGTTAAGTTGATGCCGCATATAAAAGCCCTTCCTGCCTTCTCCATGAAAGGCAGAGGTCAAACTGCATAAAATGAGGGCCTACCTTTCATACTGGAATATGAAGAGAAAGGTAGGTGTTTTTTTTGTCACGTAAACTGACGGTAACACTTTTCATATTGTCGCTCGTCGTTACCGTTTTAACGTTTAATGCCAATGAGGATACCATTCCAGAGGAATCCATCCGGCTGCGGATCGTTGCCAACAGCAATAACGCAATCGATCAGGCGATTAAACAGGAAATTCGCGACGCTGTCATCTCCTATTTAAATAAAAAATTGGATCAAGTGAAGGACTATGAAGAGGCCAGGTTGCTGCTTTATCAAGAGGTCGAGGCGCTTAACCAGGTCGTCAATCAAATCCTCGCCCAACATGACCTGGAAATCACCTATTATGTAGACTATGGATTATCCCGGTTTCCGACAAAGGTTTACCGCGGGAAACTCTATCAAGCGGGCCAGTATGAGACGCTTTACATCGTATTAGGAGAGGGAAAGGGGGATAATTGGTGGTGCGTGCTCTTTCCTCCATTATGCCTCGTTGACCTTCAAATCGAGAACGGGCACATCCAAGAACGCAGCGACGTGGAATACCGCTTCTTCATAATCGATCAGTTGAAAGAATTCTTTCGTTCTAAATAGCCGGTAATCTACATATATGTATGGATGATAGGAGGGAGAGCGATGGAGAAAACCACGATTCGTGAGTATGCCGTAGATGATTATGATCGCGTCATGGCGTTTTTAGAACGGGTGACGACCTTAAGCCATATTGAAGAAGAATTATTTGAAAACTCCATATTGATCGAACGGGACGGCCGTATCGTTGGAATGATCTCCTATGAAATCTTTCGGGGTCGCGCCCTCATCCGTTATTTCATTTTTGATAAGGACGTGCAGGAGGAAGAGATCGTCACGATGTACGGTCGGTTCTTCCAAAAATTAAAAGAGCGCGGAATCCGGCAAATCTTTGTGATCATCAGTAAAGATATTGTCGCTGAACTGTTTAGTGACTTAGGGTTTGTGGAATTCAATAAGGATGAGTTTTTCTTAACGGAACAGAACATTTACGAAACCAAGTACCGAGACTCGATGGTCATGTGCTATACCATTGAATCATAAAAAAAACCGACCAAAGGTCGGTTTTATTCGTTAGAAGGCGCTTCAATCGAGTCGAAACTTAAACCCTTCCGCTTCCAATTAATAAATTTCGTCACTTCATTCGTTAGGATCCGAATAAGGGCAAGGCCAAGGACGATAAATACTTGGGGGATGGTGAGAAGGGTGATGTTGAAGACATTTGGTAAGAGGAAGGTTGAAAGTTGCAGTAGGGCACTAATGAGGAAGGCGCCAACAAGATAACGATTGGATAGAATCCCGAGTTTGAAGATGGACACCTCTTCGCTACGGGCGTTAAAGGCATGGAAGAGTTGAGAGAAGGCCAGCGTCATGAAAGTCATCGTTTGGGCGACGGTTATTTTTTGTTCAATGGCTCCCGGCGTCATTTTGAAACCGATGATATATGCGACGAATGAAGCAAGCCCTAATAAGATGCCGTTGATCAAAATTCGGCGGCCAAACCCGTCGGCAAAAATAGACTTTCTCGTGTCGCGTGGAGGTTTTGACATGACATTGGGTTCGGGATTCTCAAGCCCTAAGGCGATGGCCATTAAGGAGTCGGTCACGAGGTTCACCCACAGAATTTGTATAGCGGTTAGGGGCGTTCCAACGTTTACGCCGAGGAGGAACTTAAAGAATAGTGAACCCAGGAGAATGGTCATAATCTCTCCGACGTTGCTGCTGAGGAGGTAAAAGATGGCCTTCTTAATGTTGGCAAAGATTGTGCGGCCTTCTTTAACCGCATTGACAATCGTTGCGAAATTATCATCTGTCAGAATCATATCAGCAGCACTTTTGGCCACTTCAGTCCCGGTGATTCCCATAGCCACGCCGATATCAGCGGATTTTAGGGCCGGTGCGTCGTTTACCCCGTCACCGGTCATGGCGGTCACTTTGCCTTTTTTACGCCAGGTTCTGACGATGCGCACTTTATTTTCTGGGGAGACGCGTGCATATACGCGGATCTGTTCAATCTTTTCTTCAAACTCTTCATCACTCATCTGATCAAGCTCAGGTCCCGAGATAGCTTGAGAAGGATCGGTAATGATTCCTAAGTCTTTGGCGATGGCGATGGCCGTATTCTTATGGTCGCCGGTGATCATGATGGTCTCGATGCCCGCCCGTTTACAGAGGCGGATCGCATCTTTGACCTCTTCCCGCGGCGGATCGATCATTCCCACGAGGCCGATAAAAGTGAGATCCTTTTCGAGTGCTTCTGGCGTGAGGGCTGTGACGTCTGCGTTGGGCTCCAATGTTTTATAGGCAATGGCAAGAACCCGGAGCGCTTCATTCGCCATGCGGAGGTTGGCTTCTTCTAATGTTTTTAAATCTTTGTCGCTAAAAGGTGTGACCTGATCCTGACGCCGGATATTCGCAAGCCGCTGAAAGAGGACATCGGGTGCCCCTTTCGTGATAGAGATAAGTTGCCCATCAATACTGTAGACTGTCGTCATGAGTTTCCGGTCGGAGTCAAAGGGATACTCGTAGACCCGTTCGTAGGCGTTAATAATGGAAACAGGATCGAGGTTTAAAGAAATGGCCAAATGGATGAGGGCAATTTCCGTTGGATCGCCGATCGTATCGTACGTCCCATTCAGTTTCTGAACCTTGGTATCATTACAGAGTACCCCATATTGGATGAGCGTTTTGAGATTACCCTCAACCGCCTTTACATTTTCTACAGAACGAAGGGTGTCATCGACATACACCTTTTGGATGGTCATCTTATTTTGCGTGAGCGTCCCGGTCTTGTCGGAACAAATAATATTCGTCGACCCCAAGGTTTCGACCGCGGGAAGTTTGCGCATGATCGCCTTTTGTTTGACGAGGTTCTGCATACCGATCGCGAGGACCACCGTAACGATGGCCGGTAACCCTTCGGGGATAGCGGCAACCGCTAGGCTGACGGCTGCCATAAAGGCTTTAATGCCGCCCCCGGGTTGATTATCAACGACCCAGTCGAAGAAATTGGGGGTTTCCGCATAGATGTAACTAATAATAAAGACGATAAGGGAGATGATGAGGGCAACAACAGCAAGGACTTTGCCAAGACTGGCAAGGCTTTTTTGAAGTGGCGTTTGGATCGATTCAGCTTCACTCAGCATCCCCGCAATCTTACCGATTTCCGTGTTCATGCCAGTAGCGACGACAATGCCCTTCCCGCGTCCATAGGTAACGACGGTGCTCATGAATCCGCTGTTTAGCCGGTCGCCAAGCGGCACGTCTTCCTCCGCGATGGTCTCCGTGTTCTTTTCTACGGGAACAGCTTCACCAGTCAGGGCAGATTCATCGATTTTTAAACTGTGGGTTTCGAAAAGCCGGATGTCAGCAGGGACAAAGTCGCCAGCTTCGATGGTGACGATGTCGCCGACGACCACTTCTTCAATCGGGATAACCTGTTCGATCCCGTCCCGTAAGACTTTGGCGTGCGGTGAAGAAAGTTTTTTAATCGCTTCGAGTGATTTTTCGGCACGGCTTTCCTGAATGATGCCGATGATGGCATTCACGATGACGATAAGAAGGATAAGCAGGGCTTCAACCCACCCTTCCTTCGGATCGACGATAAAGGAAATGGCAGCCGCGATGAGAAGAACGATAATCATAAAGTCCGCCATCTGTTCGAGGAAGCGTTGGAAGAGTGTTTTAGGCTTGGTTTCCGCTAGCTTATTCGCACCATATCGTTCAAGATGTTCCTTGGCTTGGGCAGAGGTTAACCCGGTTTCTAAATTCGTTTGAAAGTGCGAGACAACATCACCAATGTCTTGGGTGTGAAATGGTTTTTCCATGCAAGTACCTCCTTAAAAATGATAAAAACGAGACTAACAAAATGAGTGACGAAACGCACATCATTTTGAAAGTCTCGTTTCCAAGTTGCCTTGTTAATCGACCGGGTAGAGAAATCCTACCGGATTGACGATCGATTAATGACGAAACTACTCCCTTTCAATGCCTTACCAAATACTATTCAATTGTTCCCTTGTCGGTCTCTCATTATTATAGACAATGTGGAGGGAAATTGCAATTGTTAATTGTACATACGCTGGAAAATTTAGTCTATCCAGATGCGTACCGTCTTCCCTTCAGCCTCGACGTTGACCAGTTCCCCTTGGACATCACTCTCGATCATTTTTATTATCTCATCGAGATCGAGATCGATACCGGGGGCATGCATGCTGATCTGTTTTTCGACTGAACCGAATTTTAAGATCGTCTTAGCAAGAAGTAAAGGGACATTCACTTTGACAAGCTGATTTTCCTCTTCATCTTTTACTTCGATGTGGATGAATTGATTTTTAGCCGTTTTTTGGGGTGAGAACTCTTCGGTGCTTTTCGTGGAAAGTTGTTGGATGAGATCTGCCCCTTCTTCAGCTGTGATTTTACCCTCTTCAATCATTTTTAAAATGGCACGGATCTCTTCGCTCATTAGCTCTCCTCCTAAGATTTTAATTTTTTTAAGCGCTCTTTCGCTTCCTCAACGGTAATTTCGCCAAGTTCCAAAAGGCGAATGATTTCTTTTTGGCTCTGTTGGATGGTTTCACGATGATCGTCCTCTGCGCTCTGATACCCAAGAGTGGCAAGGACCTCATTCAAGAGACGGCGTACGGTCGGATAGGACACCCCGAGATCCTTCTCACAGTCTTTGATGTTGCCTCGGTTTTTTAAGAAAATTTCTACAAAAGTCAATTGTTCCCGTGAAAGCCGAGCCAGGCGGGACAGCTTAAACTCGCCAGTGATTTCGGTTAGGCAATTGGGGCAGTAAAGTCTGGTAATCTTTAGCTCGCTTTGGCAGACCGGGCAGATCGACAGCAAATCGTTTGCCATGTGTGGCCTCCTTTCTTTTAAAAGGTTTTAATGGTGATTTGATCAGACGGGGATTGGATCTCAACCAAAGTGAAGGGGGGAAATCTTTTCAACAACTTGATGATCGATCTGGCGTCACGCAGCGCCTCTTTCACCTCTATTCCTTGTTCAACGGTTTCGTGCCCATGACCGAATGTCGCCCATAGGAAACCGGCAATCCGAATCATGCTGGATGCCATAAAAAGAGGAACCGGGATGATGAAGCGCCAGCGGTTATGCCTTATTTTGATTAAGAGGAAATATGAACGTTTTCGCATCCTCTCACCTTTTCTATTGCCTATATTATATGCGGAAAATCTTTAGAAATCAATAGTCTTATTAAAAATGTTTATAAAAAATTTAAAAAAATTAAATCTATTCGCATTTTGAATTAAAATATTTAATAAACCAATGAACATAAAAGAGATAAGTCCTTTTCCCTATCGATTGGCCAATATTAAGG
>DATCJW010000029.1:0-10511 GCA_036562595.1 Haloplasmataceae bacterium
TTTTACAAGAAAAACGTAGAGAAATCTACGTTTTTCTATTTATAAGTACAATATTTAGTTTGTTGATTGTGGAAAACTCAATTCAAATAGGGGCTGTAAGATCTCAGAATGTACTTCTGAATTTCTTTACAGCCCCTTGTTTACTTTCTTAATAAACGTAAGCTATTTAAGATGACAAGAATCGTGGAGCCTTCGTGAGCGACCACCCCAAAAGGCAGCTTCACGAGACCAAAAACGTTGCTAATTAGAAGGGCAATAATGACGCATACGGAAAAGCTGATATTTTGAATGGCAATCCGCCGCATCCGTCGGGCAAGACGAATGGTTTTATCGATGTTGTGGATGTGGTCATTCATAAACACGACATCTGACGTTTCCAACGAAACATCCGTTCCGGAGCCCATCGCCACGCCGATATCGGCAATGGCTAAAGCTGGCGCGTCGTTAATCCCATCACCAACCATCATGACCCGATGCCCTTCTTCTTTTAACCGTTGGATATGGCGGTGTTTATCTTCTGGTAAGAGTTCGCTAAAAACCTTTTGGATGCCCACCCGTTCGGCTATTTTCGTTGCGGCGTGGTGATTATCTCCCGTCAACATGACGGTGGTTATGCTAATTTCGTTCAGCCGTTTGATGGTCGCCCGTACACCAGGACGGATTTCATCAACCAGCGAGATGAGCCCAATGAGCTCTCCATCTCTGGCAACATAGACGGTGGTATACCCTTCTTGATGTTCATGTTCGATCAACGCCTGCATGATTTTAGAGATGCTGACGTCAAACTTGCCGATTTGATACTTGCTTCCGTTGTAATATCCTTCCATGCCCTTGCCGGGTATCTCTTTTGATGGGATGGAAAGTTCTTTTCGATCGGCAAAATGTTGGACGATTGCCTTGGCAAGGGGATGGTTCGATTGTTTTTCTAAGCTATAGATGATGCTTTCTAGGAGTGACGGGTCATCGGTATCCAAGTAGACGTTGCTTACTTGCGGTATGCCTTTGGTGATGGTCCCCGTCTTGTCGAGGATAACTGTGTCGATCTTCGCCAAAACCTCGAGATGTCTCCCGCCTTTAATCAGCACACCCATACGTGAGGCGTTGGAAAGGGCAGATAGGACAGCTGGCGACACAGAGGCGACGACGGCACAAGGAGAGCCCACGACGAGGACGACGATGCCCCGATAGATGGCCTCGTGCGTCGACCAGAGATCTAAAAGGACAGGTAAAGTCATCGTAAGAATCGAAAGGAGGATGACGAAGTAAACATACACTTTTTCAAACCGTTCAATGAAAGTCTCCGTGGGTGTTTGATTTTGATGGGCATGTTCCACGAAGTCGATAATCTTTTGAACGGTGGATTCTTTCACATCCTTCGTCACAGTCATGATGAAGGTTGAGGTCTCGTTAATCGTTCCCGCGTAAACCGCATCACCCTCAGTTTTGTCTACGGGAATAAATTCTCCTGTAATCATCGATTCATTAATTGTCGTGGTTCCGCTTTTTATAATCCCATCGGCGGGGATTTGGGAACCGACTTTGACGATGACCGTATCCCCGATTTGTAGCTCTTTGGCTTCCACCTCGATTTCTTTACCATCCTTCAAAAGAATGGCACGATCGGGGGCAAGTTGTAACAGGTTGGTGAGGGCCTTTTCACTCTTTTGATTGGCGTAGTGCTCAAGAAGTCCAGAGAGTGCGAAGATGAAGATAAGAATAGCGCCTTCCGCATAGTTTCGAAGGACGAATGCCCCAATAGCGGCTAGAATCATCAGGATCTCCACGTTTAAGGCCTTTTCTTTAATCGTCTCTTCAATACCCTCTTTCGCCTTGTAAAAACCACCGATGAGGAAGGCAAGGCCAAAGAGAATCATTTCCCCATATTCAGTTAACGCCGATTTTAGGCTGAATGCGATGATGATGAGTCCGATGGATGCTAGCGTAAAGACCGTTTCAAGCTTAAGACTGTTCTTAATTTTAATCCTCTCCCTTTAGCCGTTGGTTCTGGCGTTTGATGAATAGTCTACTGGCTATTGGTTTCCTACAAAAATAGTTTAACAAGTAAACGAAAGGTTGTAAAGGTTATTTTCATGCTCCATGCTCCTCGTTTGGACTGGATTTTCAGTATATATCGTTAAAATAAAACATCGAAAAAAGGCCTAAAACTAAATATCGTGAAGCGCCATTATATAAATATGCATGGAGCTTGCGAAAAATTGAATAATCTTTTGGCTTATATTTCTAATCCTTGGAAATGTGTATAAAAGAAACAAAAAGAACTGGCAGGTTCGCCAGTTCCTTTTTAGTTCGTATTATTATAGGTTTCAAGTAATTTATCGGCCACCGACTTTTCAATCAGGATGGCGTCAATCTTATGTTTCCGTAAGGCTTCCATGGCATTGGCGGGATAGTCCACAAAGTAAGCTTTTTTAATGGCTTTATCCTTGGCCATGTTCTCGATGATTTCGGCCTGAATCGTCCCGTTTTGGGCGGCGATGGTCAGGTTCTTCAGATCGCTTAGCGACGTATAGCGGTCCGTTTCCTTATACAGAAGGACGATTTCGGCTCCTTCATAGTATACCGTTGAGAAGTCCACGGCTTCTGCGCGATCTGGGGATGGAGTGATGGCGGCGATGGCGAAATCTACCCGTTCTTGGTTCAGATGAACAATTATGGATTCAAAAGCGCCGTCAACCCATTCGAGTTGATAGTTCAATTCTTTTGCGATAAAGGTCGCCAGATCGATGTCATAGCCGGCAAGATTCCCTTCATCGTCAAGATATTCGAATGGGGGATAGCCGCTTGACGTCATCACTTTAAGTGTCGCCCCGCCGCCATCGTGATCGATATCATCATAGATTTTGTTCGTGAAGTCTATCGATTCATAACAGTCGTCGCCGTCGGTTTCGTAGTGGACGTTCAGGCAAGCAAGGGTGCCATCGGCTTTCATCTTCTCAATGATCGCATCGAAAGGATCCTTTAATGGGCTGTTTTTAGGAAAGGCGATGGCGTATTCATTGACAATTTCATAATCCCCGAGGATAATGGCCGTATAGGTATATTGGCCGTTATACGGTTTCGTGCACCCTGTGATGAGTAACACGGCCGCTGTGAGTAAGACGTATAATCCTTTTTTCATGTCATGACCTCCCTTAATATTTATTAATTGTTTTTAAATGTAAATGATTGATAGTAGTATCATCGGTTAAAGGTAACGGTCCAAGATTTGATCGAGAAAGGCCTTTGCCCGTTCCGTTTGGGGTTGTGTAAAGAAGACATCCGGAGTCGTATCTTCGATAATCTCACCTTTTACCATAAACAGGATTCGGTTCGCCACATACCGAGCGAAGCCCATTTCATGGGTCACAACGAGGATGGTGTAGCCGGCTTGGGCAAGGCTTTTCATGACAACGAGGACTTCTTTCACCATCTCTGGGTCCAAACTGGAAGTCGGTTCATCGAAGAGGATGACCTTCGGTTCAACGGCTAAGGTCCTTGCGATTGCCACCCGTTGCTTCTCGCCACCGGATAGCTCATGGGGATAGCGATTGGCCTTGTCCTTTAAGCCAACCCGATCTAAATAGGTCAGGGCACGGGATCGGGCCTCCTCTTTCGGGACATTTTTTACCCGAATTAGCCCGTAAGCCACATTATCGATGACGGTCATATGCTTGAACAGATTGAACTGTTGGAACACCATTCCGACCTTTTCGCGGACCTTCTGAAGATCCGTATCGAGAGAAGTGACGGCCATCCCATCGATAATGATTTCGCCACTGGTGGGTTTTTCCAGCCCATTTAAGGTCCGCAGAAAAGTGGATTTTCCGGCTCCTGACGGGCCTATAATGGCCACTGTCTCTCCCTCTCCGATGGATACATGAATGTTTTTTAACACCGGTTCATTATGAAAGGATTTGTTGAGGTTGTTGACTTGAATGAACATTATATTTCACCTCCAACCGCTTGCCGATGGTGATGATGAGTTTCACCAACACATAATAACAGATACTTGCCACAAATAGCGGTTCGAAGTAGAGGAACGTCTTTGCGGTCGTTCGATTCGTTTCCAACATGATATCTGCCACGCCAATGATATAGACGATACTCGATTCTTTAACCAATGCGGCCAGCTCATTTATGATGGGCGGAATGATGTTGCGAAAGGCTTGGGGGAGGATAATATCCATTAGAACATATTTCCGATGGACGCCCAGGGCTTCCGCTGCCTCAATTTGGCCTCGGTCGATGTTTTGGATCCCCGCCCGGATGACTTCCGCCAAGTAGGCCCCAGAGTTGAGGGAAAGAGCGGCAATGGCGGAGTAGACCGGAGGTATGTTCACCATCCCAAAGACAACGAAATGCATCATCGACAGTTGGAGGATGACAGGGGTTCCTCGAAGGATATCGGTATACAAGGTTGCCAAAGCGCGGAGTACCCGTATGCGCGATTGTTTAAAGAGGGCCATCAGAGTACCGATGATGACACCAAAAAAGCCGGATGTTATGGCGATAAGTAGGGTGTACTTAGCCCCCTGGATAATGCGCAACACGAAGGGAAGATTTTCACGTATAAACAGTATGAATGACATGCGACCACCCTCCTTTATTAACGTTTGCTTAGTTGTTACGATGTCATAACGAAAATCGGGCAATAAAAAAAGTCCTTAGAATACTCTAAGGACGATTATACAACCGCGGTGCCACCTTAATTTCTTGTTGCCAAGACACTCTTATCCTTAACGCGGATCCAATCCTTACGGGACGTAACTTGGGGGATTCCCTCGCTACGCCGACTCCGAGGCGCGTTCGTGATCCTATACTCTAGCTTTGCACCAACCAGCTAGTCTCTGCAAATAGGAAGAATCACTACTACTCCTCTTCACCGTCTGATATGGAGTTTTGTAGGATATTATAGCGATTGTTTGAAAAAAAATCAACAGTTTTCATCAACTTTTTTCAATCCTTTTTCTCCCATGGTTCTTGTCATATTCTTGCGCTATTTGACGTATATAGAAATGAGGACGTAAGTACATGTAAACAGAAAGTAGGGATGACGATGCTGGACCACGCATTGACCAAAGCCGTGGTCGATCTGTTTCTAACTAAACTGTTTCTTAATCTACGGGACAACAACCCCGACCGCTTACCGTTCATCGAACAGTTTGCGCCGATCGTTGGTGATTCCGTCCCTCCTGTTCTCCTTCACCTGATTGAACGCATGAAGCGGAATAATCGGTGGATGACGATTGTCAACCATCTCATCGAGAAGACGGATGAACTCGCCCTTAAAGAGCTCATCAGCCACCTCATCGTCCAAGCATATCTTATTGGGAAGGAAATGATTAGTCAACACGAGAATCAGTTCGGCTTTCTCATCCCCTTCGTCATCACTTATGACTTAAACCGGGAGGAACCTTTCTACCTTCATAAACGGAATGTTGAATCCATCGTAACGGAAGCGGAGGGAATCGGTATTTACCTGCATCAGTTTATTCTGTACCATCCCAAATTGTCGTTACGACAGGTTTTGGATATCGCCCACCATCACCCCAATAGCCTTTTTATTCTCTGCGTGGAGCCGCAAACGATCACGTTAAATGTCGTCCAATCGCTGAAACCCTTAAACCATGTTTTGCTATTTCTGCAAATGGAGCCATATTCAGCCTTTCAAGACGCTTTAAGCCTTTTAAAACGTACCCGCAAACCGATTGGCGGTTTTGTCCGTATCGGGAATCAACAACTGGAATCCTATCTGACCGAACGGCATCTCTCTCAACTGGTGGCCGATGGAATACACCTGCAGCTTTTGATCCCTCAGAGACAACACCGATTCGACCAGACCTTAATCGAGAAGGTGAACCAAAAAAGTCCTTATCCGGTATTGAGCGTTGATGCCCGGGCCATGGTTCAGGATATGGGACGTTCACTCTTTGGTATAGCACGGGAATTCACCATCTATTCAAGTGGACGTTGTGTCGCAGACAAAGGGAAAACGGGCTTTCTCAACAACCGATCGTTGCTGAACGTGTTAAAAGAGATCATGCCGCGAAAAATCAAATGAATGTGAAATGTTATCGGTCGGTGTTTGGAGTAAAAAATGCTTTCAAATCAATTGAGAGAAACACGAATATATCATGATATTTTCTTATTACCTGAAATGAGCGACAGAAAAAGAATGATATATAATAAGAAATGATGTTATAAGATGAGCATGAGACAATCCCTCCCGCTTAAATCGGTGCATATACAAAAATAACGATTCCAAACGGAATCGTTAAGTTGTAGTGGCCTTCCCATTGGGAAGGCCACTAGTTTGGGGAGAGGATTATTCAATATCGATGACAACGGATTCGGCGTCTTTCGATTGCTTCGGAATCGTAATGGTTAGAATGCCTTGGTCAAGTTTGGCTTTCGCCCCATCAATTTTTACGTTGTCGAGATAAATCGTGCGTGACATCGATACATGACGGCGTTCACGATGGATGTAGTTTTTATCGTCTTCCTCGATTTGTTCTTGACGATTAACATTAATGGTCAAACGATCATTCGTTAGTTGTAAGTCGATTTCTTCTTTGCTGACGCCTGGAAGTTCCGCTTCGATCAGGTAAGAATCATTGGTTTCCCGAACGTCGATGCGGAACGTGGGACGTGGGGTTGAGAATGGCCAGAAATCGTCGTTGAAGAACTCATCGAATAGACGACTCAAACTTCTCCGATTACGATTAAATGGTACTAAAACGGACATTCACAACACTCCTTTACACTATTTGATTTTGATAGTCTGTTGTTAGCACTCTAATGTGTCGAGTGCTAATTCTTACACTTATATCATAATCCAATGGAGTCCATTTGTCAACCCATTTAATTCAAAAGATGATAATTCGTTTAAGTTATGAGCGGCGCCGTTTCTTTATCGGGTAAAGTGAGTAAAGACTAGCGCTTAAAAGGGCGATGATGCCTTGGCATATGAGGGCGATAATTAAGGGGATGCCATGGATCGGCTTAATCGTCAAAAGATCTCCCCAATCTAATGTTTTCAAATCGACAAGTTGCGGGAGTAATGCGGTGATGATAAATCCGATAACGGCTAAGATAAAACTAAGTAGGAAGCGCAAGCGCCCAATGGCAAAAACGAGAGCGATGAGACCAGCGATACCGATTGCGACAAAGCCAATCATTCCCCAACGATTCGGTTCAAAGACCGTTTTGCCGTTTTCGGTCAATCCGAAGACGAGATCCCAAGCGCGATAGCCAATTTCCTTCTCTTGATTGAAGAGTTGGGAGGTCGTTTTCAAAATAATCCCATTATCCAGCTGGTATAGAATCACATGGATTGCAGAAAGTAACGTAATAGCGAAGGAGCCTAAACGGATCCAAAAGCGTTTCATAAAGGATTCCTCCTCACATCTTTCCATCTATATTCTTTTCAAAAAAAGCCGAAATATGTCATCGAAATTAAAATTACACTAAAAGAGGCTGCTTTTCTTGTATTGTACTATACCTATTACGTCTTTTCAATTTTTTGTAATTAGGTTTAGATAATTAGCCTATTTTATATTCTATCCACTATCATTTTTTAGTTTGCTAGGGGTGTCATCTAGGAATTGAAAGAAATTCAAGAATAAAACTTGCCTAAAATCGAAAATGTGCTATAATATGTTATGGCAATCGAGATGTGGCGCAGCTTGGTAGCGCACTTGCATGGGGTGCAAGGGGTCGCAGGTTCGAATCCTGTCATCTCGACTTGTCATCGGGTTACCGAATTATCGGTGGATAATTCGGTTTCTTTAATGTTCGAGATGTAGCGCAGTTTGGTAGCGCGCTTGGTTCGGGACCAAGAGGTCGCAGGTTCAAATCCTGTCATCTCGACTAATGATAGCCACAATACATATTTTTGCAAAATGACCAAACATTCCGTTACCACCAATCGTATATTAGAAATAGAAACTGAGCAGGGATGACCTGCTCTTTTCATTTTTGCTTCTTAAATGTTTGGTGTGGGCAATATATTCCAATAAGTTTTGAGATTAGGGCTCCCAAATGGAAAAAATTGGAAATCTTTCCAGAAATTGGTAGAAATATGTCAAATCTTTGTTATATAATGGTGATAAGAAAAGATGTGGGGCGAGTAAGGGATGATCAGGTCTTTTAGTAAAAAACGGCTCGTGATTCAGGTAAGCCTGTCTTACTTGTTATCGATTCTCGTTGCGTTTTTTACGTATATTAGCGGCGGCACCAAGACTGCGGTCACGACGACCATGTTTGTCGTTGTGGTTCTAGCCTCGATTACGCCATATCCAGCACTCGGGCTAGTCCATGCCCTCTTTTGTGGCTTGCTCGTTGGGCCGTTCATGCCATTAGATGTCGAGCTCGGTACGCCCCAAACGCCTTTTAATTGGATATTACGGATGGTGGATTTCTGCATCATCTCGATTTTTATCAGTACTTTCGTCCGCCGGTTGAAACGGGAATACGAAAAAAACCAAGCGTATACCGAGGAAATGGCTCAATCCCACCTGGCTACCATTTATGCCCTGGTGAAGATTGCAGAATCGAGAGACGATGAGACGGGAGCGCACATCGAACGCGTTTCAGAATTGGCAAAACTTTTGGCCATTAAATTGCGTGAATCCCCAATGTACCGTTATCAAATCGATGACCAATTTATCTATTACCTCTATCGGGCCAGTCCTCTACACGATATCGGGAAGGTCGGTATCCCCGATCATATTCTTTTGAAAAGAGGAAAGTTAACGGACGAAGAGTTTGAAGTCATCAAAAAACATCCGATTATCGGTGCGCATATCCTGTTTGACGTTTATCGGCAATATCCGAATAATGAGTTTTTACGCATTGGTTATGAGATCGTTCGTTTCCATCACGAAAGGTACGATGGAACGGGTTATCCCGATGGCTTGAAGGGCGAACAAATCCCCCTGCCCGCACGCATTATGGCGGTGGTGGATGTATACGATGCCCTCCGATCGAAACGGATCTATAAAGCTCCCTATACTCATGATGAAAGCATAGATATCATTCGGAATGAACGTGGAAAACATTTTGATCCGCACATTGTCGATATCTTTTTAAAATACCATGAAGAGTTTAATGAACGGTTCAATCAGTTCACGGAGACGACTCGTCATTCGTCCCTCCCTAGCTGGATGGCGTACCGTCCCCATGAGAGTCAACAGGTTGAGTAAAGCTTTGCACGATGATGCAAAGCTTTTTCTATTTCTCTATCCATTTCCTTCTTTTCGTTTATTACAAAATGTGGTACGATGAAATGTTATTCAACAACTGAGGTGATAGTGGATGAAGAGAAGACTGGCCCTCCTATTTTTCTTTATCATGAGTTTGGCACTGTTTTCCTGCCAACGTGTGGATCGCCGATTCGAACAAGTGTTTCAGGAACAGCTGATTTCCTTTGCTGAAGGCGATTCCATCGATCATGTGACACAAGATGTCGCATTAAAGACCTCATCAGACGTTGTGACCGGCGCAGTCATTTCTTGGGTAAGTGAAAACGAAGCCATCATTCAGATTGCGGGGACAATTGGGATCGTCAATCGGCCCGCTCAAGATACGGAAGTCCAGTTAACGGCAACGGTGACAATTGGAAAACAGTCGAAAGATAAATCGTTTAAACTTATGGTAAAAGGACTTAATACGAATCATCCGATCGAATCCGAACCTACCGTTTCGGATATCCGATTTAAGGGTGTTAAGAATTGGCAACTTACCGTCGGTGATTCGATGCCAAACTTTTTAAATGGGGTTATTGCGACGGACGGTGAGGGGAATCTCCTGCCTGTTTCCATCCTTTATAACACGGTCGACCCCTCAGCCGTAGGAGACTATGTCGTCATTTATGAAGCAAAAGACGGAGAACGTCGGGCAACTAAAACGATGACCGTTTCGGTTATCCCGAAAGCCCCAACGACGCAATGGCTGACGAAACCTTTGACAGTGTCCCCTTCACAGGTTCGAGTTATCAAAATTTTGATTTTCTTGGCGTCAATGGGATTCGATGGACGGCTGTGGAATCCCGAACGGATCAACCGCTTGACGGATTGTCGCTGACGTTTAAAGGCAAATCGAATAAAGTGAAGCTAAGTGCGACGATTCCTGGAGGCATTCAATCGTTTTCTGTAGATTTAAAAGCCGCCTTTTCAAACGATGATGCCCGATCCGTTTCCCTATACATTAACGGGAAGAAGATTGCCACATACGATCTGGATCCGAAAAATAAAACCGATATCCAACGGTTTCAGGTCGATCATATCAATATTGAAGGCGAATTTTTGCTTGAATTGGAACATCAGGGTTCTCAGGTGACCATCGATAATTTATCCTGGCTTCCAATGGAAAAAGAAGACGATCCGGATTCGCTCCTTTTTGAACTCAGCCAGATTCGGATTCCTATGCGTTATTCGGAGGAAAAGGCCTATGGCCTTCCGAAAGAAAGCGCATCCGGGCTTCCCGTCGGCTGGTCTTATGTTGATGAAGCG
>DATCJW010000036.1:0-3510 GCA_036562595.1 Haloplasmataceae bacterium
GCAGGTTTTTGATACCCTGAAGAAGCTATCGCAGGAGAAGTTGGTCATCGTGGTCTCCCATGATCGCGAGTTTGCAGAGACTTATGGTGATCGGATCATTGAACTGGCGGATGGAAAGATCATTCGAGATATCGAACGGGTTAAAAGGGAATCCTCAAGCCAATCTGTACATGTCATTGACAATCGTTTTATCCGCATTCGAAAAGGGTATCAATTAAGCCAAGAAGACCTAGAAAAAATTAACGATTTTCTCCTACAAGCGGAAAACGATGCCTTGCTTTGCTTGGATAGAGCGGATAACACGACTATCCGAAGCCTGGCAGAAAAGGATGTCGAAGGCCAAACAACCACCTTTGCCGAAACGAATCAGGAACGCATTGCCCAGCATATGGGGATTGGCGATGCCTTTCGCCTCATCAAATCTCGCCTTCCATTAAAAAACGCGATCCGAATAGGGGCTAGTGGGCTAAAAATTAAGCCCATCCGATTGGCCTTTACCATTCTCCTATCCGTCGTCGCTTTCACCTTATTCGGTTTAGCTGATACCGTCGGCTCATATGACCGTGTTTCAAACATGGTCCAATCGATCGAAGATCATGACATTCACTTTCTTTCCATCACAAAAGCCAATAAGATTTACTATCACGGCAACCGCTTTTATTCCGAAACCGTGCGGTTACGGCAAAAACATATCGATGAACTGACCAAACAGCTCAACCTTTCTTTCCATCGCGTCTATGATCTTCAGAACAATGATTTCTATCACCATTTAATGGAAGATCCCAGAGACAATTTAGAATATTTATATTTTCTTACCCAATTCGGTGGTATCATTGAACTCAGTGAAGAACAGGTCAAGGATTATGGCTTTTCCATAACCGGAAAGATGCCGAAAACGAATAAGGAGGTTGCGATTACACAATATATTTTCGAACATTTTCAACATTATGGATTCCGTTCCAACCATCCGGACCATCCGTTTGAACTATCGAAAGACGAAATCACGGATGCCGAATCCTTCCTTGCAAAGAATCCAACCCTATATGTTCTCGATGACTACTACACGATTACCGGCATTATAGACACCAAGTTAAACAAAGACCGATACTCGCTCTTTTTCGAAAACAATCCTTGGAATGCCGAACTCTCCTACTTCTTCCTCCATGAAGAATTAAAAACAGTCGTTCTATATGGTTTCCACAGCCTTATTTTTGCTGGCCCGGGCATCCTAGACGATAAGGGATCCGACCTCTTACCGATTGTTTCCATCGATAATTACGGTGAATTAATCGCAGAAATTCAACCGCATAAAGATGCCTATATCAGCTATATGATCGATGCCATTATGAACGAAAAAGATTTTGAAGGGACCGTTATCTTTTTTGACAAAGGACGAACGGAGCATAAATTGAGACCGGAAGAGGTACTCCTAAACATCGCAGACCTCATATACATCGATTCGAATGACCGACCCCAACTGATGGATGATCTTCAGGCATACTTAGATGTCGATTTAAAACCTGAACATATCCCAAATGAGTTAACGGGCTATACCTTTGCCCAATACGTTACAGACTACCTCTTTCAAGCCATATATGATTATGCGGCAGAACACATTGATACAGCTATTCTGCACGGGTGGCCAGATACCGGCGACAAGATTGACCGTTTGGCCGATGCATTGTTATCTTCCCTGCTCTACGAAAATCCTTACCTTCCTGATGGAAAGCCTGGGCTATTGGTTCTTATCGATGCCTTAATCGACGTGATTGAGGATTACCAGCTATGGGACGAGATACAACAGTTTTACCAACGCTTTCGTATCCATTCGAATTACTATCAAAACGCCTTCGACTTTTCCCAATTCCAGATCGTTGGCCTCTTTATACCCGATCCATCGTACTATCGTCTTGGAGGCAGCTTGTACAGTCTCTTTTCTTTAATGATTTTCTCCTCTGAATCGTTTGAGGCATTCATCGAATATATCGGTGGAGAGTTCGCGTTCGTCATAACAAAAATGCCGACAAAACGGGCCGACATACGCCATGTGGTCCAGTCACTCGATAATCGGAATATAACGCCTTATTACCACTATCAAATCCAAAACGAGGTTTCTTACCTGATCAATAATATTGGCGAACTCGCAGAGGATCTAGCCTCGATTTTCCTCTATATCGGCATCGCGTTCTGTTTATTCGCCTCATTACTCCTCTTTAATTTTATTGCCACATCCATCAACTACAAGCGGCGGGAAATTGGCATTTTACGAGCCATCGGTGCTCGCAGCAAGGATGTCTTCAGTATCTTCTTCAGCGAAAGTTTGCTCATTGCCATGATAAGCTATGTCCTGACTACATTTGCCACCTTCATCATCGTCATCGTTATCAACCAGACCTTGCGCGCCGATTACGGCATACTGCTTACTTTCTTCCGATTCGGGCTCCGTCAAGTCCTCCTTCTATTCGTCATTAGCGTCGGTGTTGCGTTTTGTGCAAGCTTCATACCTGTCTACCGTACAGCCCGGAAGAAACCCATTGAAGCCATTCGCGACTGATTATCCGCATGCAAAAAGCTATCGGTGTTTTCCGATAGCTTTTTTATTTTCCATTTATGACGTTTTTTTCATTTGTGCTTGATGCCGTTTAAAGGCCACTGCGAGCATGAGTTTAATCCGGTTAATTTGGTTTACTTCGCTGGCCCCAGGATCATAGTCGACGGCTACGATATTCGCTTCGGGATAAAGTTCCCGGATTGCTTTGATCATGGACTTCCCGACGATATGGTTCGGTAAGCACGCAAAAGGCTGCATACACACGATATTGTGAACTCCACTTTCAATGAGCTCGATCATCTCACCCGTTAAGAACCAACCTTCCCCCGTCTGGTTACAGAGCGAAAGCACCTTTTCGGCTCCTTTCGCAATCGTATCTATGGGAACGGGCCGGGTAAAGTGTTGACTCTGTTCTAAAGCTTGGACGAGGGGGCGACGAATGCGTTCCAAGAAACGGATGAGAAACCTGGATAGGTATTGCCCGCTACGGTTGACGAACAATTCAGTCGCTTTGACTTCTTGGTTTTTAATGGCATAGAGGAAGAAATCAAGCAAATCGGGCATCACTGCTTCTGCGCCTTCGGATTCGATGAAACGGACGATATGGTTATTGGCATCGGGGTGGTACTTCACCAATATCTCGCCGACAAGCCCCACTCGCGGTTTCACGATATCAAGGCGCGGTAGGCGATCGAAGTCATCCACAATCTGCTGAACGAGATGAGCATAGCCTTTCAAAGAGGGTTGAACAAGAAAGGCTTTCACCACATTATTCCACTTGCGATACAGGCGATCCGTAGCTCCCTTCTCCTTTTCATAAGGACGGGTACGATACACCAGTCGCATGAAGAGATCGCCAAAGAGGATTGCTAAGACCAGTTTTTTCACTAAGGAGGGGGTAAACTTGAAGCCTGGATTTTTCTCTAACCCTAGGCTAAAAGAAATGACCGGTACATGCC
>DATCJW010000037.1:0-3281 GCA_036562595.1 Haloplasmataceae bacterium
ACCCGTTCGATATCTCGAATGATCTTTCCATCCGCCAGTTCAATGATCCGATCACCATAAGTCTCTGCAAACTCGCGATCATGGGAGACCACGATGACCAACTTCTCCTGCGATAGCTTCTTCAGGGTATCAAAAACCTGCTTTCCTGTCTCGCTATCTAGGTTCCCTGTGGGCTCATCCGCTAGGATGATCTCCGGCTCCTTCACAAGTGCCCGAGCAATTGCCACCCGCTGTTTCTGCCCGCCTGACAACTCATTCGGTTTGCGATGGCCATACCCCTCAAGATCCACCTGTTGGAGAATACGGTTGATGGCTTCCTCCGTTGCCTTCTTTCCCTGAAGTTCTAATGCCAGGCCGATGTTTGCCCCAACGGAAAAGTCTTCTAAAATGTTGTATTCTTGAAAGATGAAGCCGACGTAAGTGTTGCGGTAGCTATCGAAATCGCTTTGCGTAAAGTCCTTCGAAGACTTCCCTTTGATGATGAGTTCACCGTGGTCATAGCGATCGAGGCCGCCGATGATATTCAAAAGGGTGGATTTCCCGCTTCCGCTTTTGCCAAGAATGAAGACCATCCCTTTGGACTGGATTTTCAGCGAGACGTTATCCAAGGCTTTAACGGGTACGCCCTTTTTAGGACGATACACTTTGGTGATGTGTTTTAATTCTAACATGTGATCCCCCTCAGTCTTTTTTCTTTGTTTCCATAAAGATTGACCACCTAGCGATAGGCTAGCTATACGCGCTGACCTCAGCGTTTACGAATGGCATCGATTGGTTTTTTCCGCGCGGTGCGATAGACAGGGATGAAACTTGCGAAAAAGGCAACGCCGATGCTGACGAAAAGGAGTAGGATGACTTGGCGAATACCAAAGCGGAAAAAGGTAAGTAGAATCCCGTATTCTATACGGAGCTGCCGATTAATGACGCTGACAATTATCCAAGTCGCCAAGAGCGTGAATAGGAAGTTGATGATGGCGATCAGGAAGCTTTCGCTAAAGAAAATACTGAAAACGTCTTTGCTGCGAGCGCCGATGGCACGAAGAATGCCGATGTCTCGCTGCTTATAGCTGATCGAGGTGGCGATGAAGTTAAAGAGAAGGAGAGTGGCAAAGACACAGAAGCCAATGCCAATGAATAAAAAGACATAAGCGAGTTCTTCCGCCAGTTGATTGACGTTATTGATGAGGAAGGATACTTCGTTGTATAACGCAAAGAAATAGAAGGGTGAGACGTCCTTATCCTCTAGCGCTTTTATGATGTGACGAATATCCGATCGGCTGGACGGCATCGGGGCAATGGCAAATGCGTAACGCCCTCCAATATAGGCGTCAAAGATTTCGAAGACGTCTTTGGGCAAGAGGACAAGCGAAAAAAGCGAATACCGCAAATCATGATTCATTTGGTAGTAGGGTGGATCAGGGATAAACAATCCCGCGACGGAAAATTCAGAAGAGTCAAAGAGTAGTTCATACTGTTCGGATCTCGCCCCAAATTGAGAAAAAATCGTTTCCAGATCGTCCCACAATGCGTATCGATCGAGGGCTTCGATTAAGGCATCGATGAGAACGAAGAGCCCGGCTTGACCATTCGGTAAATACGGATTCTCATAAAGGAGTGAATAGGGGTCCATTAGCTGGCTTGTAAAAAGGTAGAGCAATTCATCGCGCGAATGCCCATCGAGAACGCCATCCGCAAAGCCGTTTTCAATCGCTTCATCGAGATGCTGATCGGCATAGCCCTCTATCGCTTGTATGAGTTCTTGATAAACCGCATCTTGTGTGTGCTGGTCTAAATGTTGCGCGATCAAATAATTAAATTGCGGTGAAAAATAACCGTGGGATTTATCAAAAAGATCGGCGATATTCAATAAGAATTCATGGTTTGCTAGGGCTTTGCGGTCACCCAAATAGAGGATCTTCCCATGATGATCTTCCACATTCATGGCAGAAGAGACGATGTAGCGGTCACTATGCGGATTCGTCTTATCAATTAATATGGAAAATTCATGATATTGGAGGGGAAGCTGGGTGGCGCTGTCTTCTAAGTATGGGTCAAGCAATCCTGGTCCGGCATAGATTAGTGCATGATAACTATATTTTAGGAGATTGGTGAGTTCCTGATTGAGGTAATACCAAGACCAATCCCATTCGGTATTTTCTTCCGCTAACGATTTGTACCGCTCCTTATTTAAATGCGTATCAATAACAGCGGTGATGGAATAATCATCGTTTAAAAGCGACAAGGTCGGTTTTTCATTTAGAAAATCCTCGATTGAGGTGATGGCATTTGCAGCAATCGTTTTTTCCCCATCAAGCGATTGGTAGCCGAATAGCTGAAAATGCTCGAAATGATATTGGGTAATGGCGATTTCCCGTTCGTTGCTTGGCATGGTGCCGATAATCGTAAATCCGAGATCTGTGATCTCTTTTTCGGACAATTCGATAATTCCGCCGTAAAACCCTTTGTAATAAGAATCGTAAGCGTAATGGTCGGGATAATCAATGAGTTGATAACTGAAAGAAGCCCCTGGTAATACCCCTATAAATGGGAGCTTAAATTTCTGTTGTAGTTCCTCAATATGTTCTTTCTTCATTAAAGTTTCGGTTTCTTCCCAGTATTTTTCTTGCCCATCATAGTATACCTTATTTGTTTTGGTGATGGAGAGGTAGTTTATCCGATTATCTTCAATGGATTGAACCATGTTATCGATTTTGTTATAGGAACTGACTGTATCTGCCAAACCGAAGAGCGTAAAGGCAACGACAGAAAGCAGGATCGTAAGAACGAGTCGTATCTTTTTGACTTTTAACCCGCTGGCCCCTATTCGAAAGGCATTTTTTAGCGGTAAACGTGATTTAATCAGGCGAAAGGTCCCTGCAGTTTCTATGGTCAAGGACAAGCGTTCTTGATTCGTGTTCATGAACGTGTCGACTTGGCCTTTTTCATTTATATTAGCTGCTTTTTGAATTAAGAGGTTAGCAGCGGAATCGCTGCTAAGATAGACATCTTGTTCTGCCTTCGCTAAGTAGGCATTAATCATTTGGCGGTCTTCTTCGGTTAAACGGTAGCCCTTCTTAATCCGAATAAAGCGTTCATCAATGACGGAAATCCCTTGGTCTTCTTCTGTCTCTTCCCCTTTGACCCGTTCGATATCTCGAATGATCTTTCCATCCGCCAGTTCAATGATCCGATCACCATAAGTCTCTGCAAACTCGCGATCATGGGAGACCACGATGACCAACTTCTCCTGCGATAGCTTCTTCAGGGTATCAAAAACCTGC
>DATCJW010000040.1:0-9947 GCA_036562595.1 Haloplasmataceae bacterium
AGGATATCAACGCGCGTTGATATCCTTATTTCGTATGGTCGTTAAGGGGATGTTGTTTAAGAATGAAGACCGATCCGGTATAGGTATTCAGTTGGTTCAGATAGTATGTTTTCTTCGCTTCATTTTGAGTTTGTTTGATAAGGAAGTGAAGGAGAACGACTTGAAACAGTGGCGGATATTCATCGAGTGTGAGATCAGCCGGCTCTTCAGGATTCATCATGAGATCATGTATTTTCATAATTAAATGGTAATAGGACTTTTTATTTTGTTCCAGAGCCAAACGTTCTTGCTCATTTAGCGAATGGGCCGCCTCCTGCAAGGTTTGAAAAGAAGAGCTAAAGAGGTTTGGATCTGTAAAGGAATCGAGAAGGGCGTGCAGAATGCCCATGGAAAAGCGGCTATAGGTATTGTATTGTAAGATCATCGCATAATCCCGTTCAATCGCTTGGACGATATCCCTTGCCTTTTGAAATTGTCCAGCCCACATTAGGGCGAGGGCATAGTCCTGTTCCTTAATCATCTGCCAATGTGAAAAGCGCTTGTTGGTCTGCACAAGCCGCTCTATTTCTTCGAGAAAGGCATCCGCATCAAGATGGGTCAGAATGCCCTGACGCCATTTGATGTATGCTTTCGCGCTATACTTTTGAAGAATGATGAGATATAGGATGATGCCGCCGCCAAATAGGAAGATGCCGATGAAGGGGTCAACCTTCAAAGCGGTAATGAGGACCATGGCGATTCCGAGTAAAAGGAGTATGCCGAAACCAAATAAGATTTTCGTCCGCTTAAAATCAAACATGTTCTTCCTCCTTTTTGGCTATGGGAGAAAACCAGGTGGGATCGAGTTTATGTATACTGCGTAAGCGCAGGAAGCGGATGATGTAACGGGTGGTTAGGATAAGGAAATAGAGAATCGGTACGGCAAAGATCATGCCAAAGACACCGAACAGGCGGCCACAAAGGAAGAGGGAAATCAAAATGTAGAAGGGACGAATTTGTGTGGCCCTTCCTTGAATGAATGGAGTGAGAATGTTGTTTTGGAAGAGCTGAAGGGCAATGGCAATGATTAAGACGAGAATCCCCAGTCGGACATCCTGGGAAAAGGCGTAGAGTACGGCTGGGGCCGCACCAAACCATGGGCCGACATAAGGAATGATGTCGAAATAGCCAATGATGAGCCCGAAAAGAAGGGCATAGTCCAATCCGACGATCATAAAGGCGATGGCCGCTGTTAATCCGAGGACATGAATGATAATAATTAGCCCTTTTAAATACCGACTCATTCCTCGGTCGAGTTCTTTGAGGTAGCGGATAAAGATATAACGTTTTTGACGGAGAAGGAAACGTTTGATCGCTCGTTTAATTTGATTGAATTCGAATAAGAAATAGAGTGTGGAAATGGGAACGAGAAAAACGAGAGCAAATACATTGAAAATCTCACTGAGTTTAATTTTTGGCCTGAAGTCCATGTCTTGGACGATATGGTTCCATATTTCTTCTAACGTGTAATGGTATTTGTTCGGAATGAAGTCGAACCGTTCGTAGATTTCTGCCAGCCACTTGTCCAGCGTTCTCCAAATGGTAGGCGCATAGCGAATGAGGCGGTCAATTTCTGTCTTGAGAATGGGGATGAGAGCGTTAATGATGAGGGAAAAGATTGCGATTAAACCAAAAAATACAAGAATGACCGCAAACACGCGCTTGATCCCTTTGCGTTCGAGATAGTCCACAAGCCCAGATAAAAGGTAGGCCAACACAAAGCCGGCGATAAAGGGTCCCGATAGGGAGAAGAAGAAGTCCATGAATTTCGTGATAATCGGTATGCTTTTATCGAGCAGGATAATGAGGATGAGTCCGAGTACCAGGGCTAAGCCGATTTGATAGAAGGTTTTTAACCGCTTTTCCATTAGGAATGACCTCCGACTTTATCGTAGTATGTCGTAACAGTTAAATATAAACTATTATAACATCTTTTCTAGCCAAACAATAAAACTTTCTGTTTTTGGCAAATGAAATCATTCACATAATTTTACATAATGTTGCCAAATTTATTTGAGAATGATATCCGATAATACAAGCGTCGTTAACGTTCTCCCCTAAACTACCTTTTTCCTTTCATGCCTGCAACACGAAGTGTTGCATTCGTCTCATTTCTCCTATCATCATAAATGCGTATACCTGGCTTTGCGCCAGGTATTTTTTTGTTTGAAATAAAAATATGTCAATTGAGGCTTTTTAATAGGATGGGATGAAAAGCCCGTTTGAGACGAGTTCTGTAGCGATTTGATTAGCGACGCTTGCCCCGCTTTGTAAAGCGCCTTGCATCCAAGCCGAATAGGCAGAGGTATGTTCGCCGGCAAAGAAGATCCGCCCGTTATACTCGGGTGTTTGACTGGCATAGGCGTACAAGCGTGTTTGTTCAGGCAGATACCAGCCAAACGCCCCCAAATGATAGGGGTGTTGATGCCAGTTCATGGTTTTGATTTCCAATATCTGTTTTTCACATTCTGATTCGCTTAACCCGAACATCTTTTGAAGTTCCTGTTTAATTAAAACCGTACGCTCCTCTTCACTTATGCCCCCTAAACGGATGGCATCTTCTCCAAAAGCTTGGGCGATGAATACGCCGCGCTCCGAGTTGTTCGAGAAAAGCCAAGGGGAGCCTATCGGTCGGTCAGTGACGAGATGGCCATGATGCTCGAATCGATTGCCCAGAGGAGTTTTATAGAAGATGAGCGTGGTCAGTGCAGGCGTATAATGAACGTTTCGAATGGCTTGCATCTTAAGAAAAGAAAAGGGCGGCTGGATTTCCATAAGCCGTAATCGGGAAAAAGGAATGGCACAGATGATAAAATCGAAAGACTGAAAGCTTTCGCTATTCTGATGCTGAAAGCGAAGTATGGGATTAAACGTATGATGGTCAAGGTAAATCCCCGTCACGCGATGGCCAAGTTTAAAGGCCACGTTGGGCTTTTGCGTTAAGGCCTTATAGAAAGCCAAGGGCAGCTGGCTATTGCCATTTTCAATTCGGTAAGTGAAATGGAAGTGAGCCGCATAGACTTCTTTGAGAAGCGCAAGGTAACTATGGTACAGATAGTCACGGTCAAAGTCCAGCGACCGTTGTAACAGGTCGATACCGGGTTCGCTAAACCCTAAGTGGTGAAACGCCTGGTAGGCGTTAATCGAATCCAAATAGTCGATTGTCGGGCTATAGCGGGGTTGGATTTGCAATAGCTGATCGCGTTCGAAAGGGGAGAGATGGATGAGCGCTTGGTTTAACGCATATTCTTGTAACTTTGATAAGGGAGTTCGCCTCTCCCACTCGTTTAAATCAAACAACGGGTAGAGAGACAGCAACGCTTCAGTTTGAGCCTTCTTTCTCGGTAGATGGACGCCTTTGATATATAGGTGGCTATTGAATGGGTTGGCATTTAAGGGAAGGGTGTTTAATCGAAAGCGTTCGATGTAATGCCAAGTGGCTTCATGGGAGACAGGAATCCGTAGGGCTCCCCATTCTCCATGGTGTTCATCTGAAAAGTGATGGGAATAGACCCGGCCTCCTACCCTGCTTCCGTTGGCTTCAAATAGGGTGATTTGGCAGCCGAGGATCGATAGTTCATAGGCGGCACTCAATCCCGCCAGTCCGGCCCCGATGATTCCAATGGAGACGTGCGGAAAACGGTTAGGGGGCGCGATGGTAGTAATCGGAAGTGGCATGGCAGCCGCATCGAGGATAGCCCTTGCATCTTCACGCCTTTTAAAAGCCGTTAATGCCCGCTTTAGCAATTGATATCGAATCTCCCTCGTGGGGTTCATGTGGTCAAATGCATCCATCGCCTTCACTCCCTTTCACCATCCTACCTATATTTATGATTATTTTTCTGTTATTAGAAGAGAGAAGTTGATCCTTGAGTGACTAGATTTGTCGAATCGGGACATAATAAAAAGAGAAATTGTGTCGGGAGGATGATTATGCCCGTTCGGTTTTTGAAAAGAAGGGGTCGCCAACCGAGAACGATAGAGATCCAAAACTACTTTGGCGAAGCAAAACCGTTGGTCAACAATCTATCCGAAAATATCGATATCGTTAAAAATATATTTGGGGAACCGTCGGATCTCAACATCCGGAAGTTTTCCTTTGGCGGAAAAAAGGAAATGGCCATCTTCTTTTTAAGCGCGCTCGTCGATCGCCAACAAATCCAGTCCCTTATCGAGAAATTGTTGATCACGCTTCCAAAATATAAAGAGGAATTTGAAGAAGAGGAGGCCATAAAGTGGCTCAAGGATGATACTTTACCGGTATCGAAGGTCCAGAAGATCCATGATTTCCACCTTCTCAGCAAACATCTATTAGATGGGAACGCGATCCTCCTCGTTGACGGGTATACCTTCGGGTTAGCGTTTGAGACGAAAGGATCGGAAAATCGAGGCATCACGGAATCCAGCACAGAGACCGTCATCTTAGGGCCAAAGGATAGCTTTAACGAGTGCTTAAGCACCAACATCATGCTTGTCCGCAAACGGATCAAGGATATTAATTTACGGCTAATCGAACGGGAGCTAGGAGCAGTGACAAAGACCAAAGTAGCGGTCATCTATATCGAAGGCATTGCCAATGAAGAGATCCTTCAAGATCTAATGCAACGGTTGGATCTCATCGATATCGATGGCGTCATCGAAGCGAGCTATGTCGAAGAATTAATCTTGGATGAGCCATCCAGCATGTTTCCGACGATGCAGAAAACGGAACGGCCCGATCGGGTAGCCGCCAATCTACTGGAAGGACGGATTGCCATCCTCGTCGATGGGACGCCGACGGCCCTCATGCTCCCTGCGATCTTCTATCAGTTCTTCCATTCCGTAGAAGATTACTACTTAAGGCCTTTATTCGCAACGTTTATTCGCTTCGTCCGTTTTAGCGCCTTTTTCGTTTCGCTGCTTCTCCCTGCGGTTTACATCTCGCTGACAACTTTTCACCAAGAGATGATCCCGACCATCCTACTCATCAACATCGCGGCCCAGCGGGAAGTCGTGCCTTTGCCTGCGTTGGTTGAAGCCTTATTGATGGAATTTACATTCGAAACGTTGAGAGAAGCAGGGCTGCGGATGCCGAAGGCTATCGGAAATGCCATTTCTATCGTCGGAGCACTTGTTATCGGCGAAGCCGCCGTCAATGCCGGGCTGGTGTCCAATATCATGGTCATCGTGGTGGCCTTCACGGCCATTGCCACCCTCATCTTTCCAGAACATAGCATCGCCAATCCGATCCGTCTCCTTCGGTTCGCCTTTATCATCTTAGCAGGCATGTTTGGACTCTATGGGGTGGCGTCAGGGCTCTTTATCCTTTCCTTGCATCTTTGCGGCCTACGCTCCTTTGGCATTCCTTATATGTATCCTATCGCTCCACTAAATGTAAAAGCCTTGAGGGATGTCATCTTCCGTTTCCCCTTTGCGAAGATGGACGAACGGCCCCCGTTAATCAGTGGGCAGGACCATGTCCGGCAAAGCGAAGGGCAAGGAGGAATTGCCGACGTGGTGAAAAAAAGCGGGTGATTGAGATGAAACAATTATTGCTATTATGTTCTCTTATCTTGATGCTGCTTCTTTCCGGATGCTGGAGCAAACGGGAAATTACGGATATCGGCATCATCTTGGGGATGGCGATCGATCGGGCTGAAGAAGGCTACGAGATTACAGTCGAGGCGATGAAGCCTGGCTCCCTTAATCCTCAGCTTACGACCCAATCCTCCCCAGCCATCCTCTTTTCGGCAAAGAGCCGTACGATTTGTGAAGGGTTTCGAAAGCTTGCCTATGTGATGCCACGCGTCCCTTATGTGGCCCATGTTTCAGAAGTGCTGATCCATGAGGACGTCGCCAAGGAGGGCTTGGCTGAACTCATGGGATGTCTCATGCGCGATGACGAATTGCGCTACTCGACCCACCTTTTCATCGTGAAGGATGTCAAGGCCCAAAATGTACTGGGGATCATGACCATCATGGAGACCGTGGCAGCCAATAAAATCCTAAAAATTACCCGCCTTGCTTCTAAAATCAATTCGGCAGTTTACGATGTGAACCTTACCGAATTCGTTAACGCTATGGTGGCCGACGGCCAGGAGGCTTACGTGCCCGGGTTTACGGTCGTTCATGGGGAGGAAAACCCCGATGAGGGGAAAAAATTCGATAACATTCAAACGACCGACCCGAAAGTGTTTATTAAGCTGATTCCCTATGCGGTGTTCAAGGGAGACCGACTCATAGGTTGGCTTGATGAGGATCACGCGAAAAGGTTAAATCTTCTTCTCGATAAAGTGGATAACACGATGATCGCGACGCCTTGTGATAAGGATCGTTACATTGTCATCGAAACGTTAAGAGAAAAAACCCGTTATTCAATCCGCTTTAAAGATGGCCAGCCACAGATTACAGTTTTCGTTAAGATGCGAGCCCGGCTTTGCGAGATGAATTGTCCGCTGCAACTAACGGATAAGAAGAAGATCGATCAATTGGAACAGACTTTTGAAGCGACTATAAAGCGTGATTTGGAAGAAACCATTCAGTATATGAAAAACGAACTCCAGTCGGATCTCGTCGGTTTTGGCGAAATGATCCGCAAAAAGGATCCTTACTACTGGAAACAGATAAAAGACGAATGGGATGAACGGTTTCTTACGCTTCCCGTTGAGGTAAAAGTCGATGTCAAAATCACGGACTATGGATCCATTGTTAACCCTCTGGTCAATGAAATGAATGAAAGATGAGGGAAGGCCATGACGAAAATTAAACTCTCGCCATTTCAAATGTTTGCGATAACCGTCCTCTATTGCCTAGGGGCGTCCACCATCCTCTTTGTAGCTCGGGATGCCAAACAGGATGCATGGATTGCCATTCTGATCGGCGGAATGGGTGCCGTTTTCATTTTCCGTTTTATCTATGGTACATTTTTCTACTTAAATCAGGAAGATCCGACCTTTTACGATACCATCGAACGGCTCTTGGGGAAAAAATTGGGAAAAGCACTGATCCTGATCTATGCGGCTTATTTCATCTTCATCACTTTCTTCATTTTACGGGATATTGTAGAAATCACCGAACTGTACATCCTCAATCGGACGCCTCGTCCCGCCATTGCGCTTGTTCAAATCATCGTCATCCTCTATGGCTTACAGCGAGGCATTGAGACCATCTTCCGTACCGCTGAACTGTATCTTTTCGTCGTGACACTCTGTTACGTGCTGATGGTTGTCCTCCTTTCCTTTTCAGGCGTCCTTAATTTTAGTTATCTTCAACCCGTTTTGGAACATGGTTTTGGTCCGATACTTAAAACGGCGCCTGTCCTTTTTCTGTTCATCCCCTTTGGCGAACTCGTCGTCTTTTTAGCATTGTTTCCGCTGTTAAAAGATCATAAAAAAGGGATTCGGGCAGGGACAATTGGGTTATATACCGTGATCTTGATTACTCTTCTAATTACCATCTTTCTAATTGCGGTTTTAGGCCCCTACCTTGCCCGAAACATCACGTTCCCAGTTGTCGTTTTAATCCGCTTCATTAATGTCGGAGAATTCATCCAACGCCTTGACGCCCTTCTCATACTTATCTTTTTAACAGGAAGCACTTTTCAAATCTTGGTATTATCAAAGGTTGCTGTTCAACACATCAAAGTGGTTACCAATATCGACAACCAGCTCCTTCTTTCGCTATTGGTTGTCATTGCCATCTATTTCGGTGCTTTTGTGATTGGAAATTCAAGGCTGGAATATTTAAATCTAGGAACAAAAATCTTTACTTTCTATATTTCCAGTATCCTTGAACTAGGGATTCCCCTGATCCTTTTGATCCTATCCTACTATCATCGCCGGAAAAGAAGGAAAGATCCATTGAAAGAGGAAGGAACAACCGATTCTTGAAGAAGGAGTTTACCATTCGCATTATGGTACCCTTAGCAAGCTTAATATACAATGAATCGACCGCTTTTTAAAAAGAAAAGGCCCTATCCGTTATCGATAACGGAAGGGCCATTTTTGAATGTTTAAGGGTTATCGGCGCTTTGTTCTCAAAATACGCTTGATTTTCTGTTGGACGGCCCGAACGTCTTCTTTAAAGGGCGGATCATCCTGTTTTAATAACTCATTTGCCATCTCCAGGTCTTTTTCATCGTATTCGTTTTGCGATTTAAGTTTTTCGAGTTGCTGTTTATGTGAGCGGTTCATCCTTATCACCAAGTATAGTGTATAACGGGATAAGTCCGTTATCCCCTCCAATAGTTGGAAGAAGTTAATCGTTAACGGGCTGAATCAGTTCAGGGAAGTCGTTTTTGACGTAATTGATATCGCGCGAGATGGGATACAGGTCCATCTTTTCGGGGTCATAAGGCAAAAGGAGCGATTTGAGCGTCTCGTCGTCCTTGATTGCGGGATTTAGCCAGGCTTTTTGGTTTTCAGGGGAAAGGATAACGGGCATGCGGGGATGGATTTGGCGCATGAGGGCGTTGCTCTCCTGCGTGATGATCGTGCAAGTGTAGATTTTTTCTCCTTTTGGGTTCGTATAGGCACTCCATAATCCAGCAAAGGCGAATATCCGTTGGTCTTTGGCCACGATGCGATAGGGGATTTTTTCATGCCCTTCCTTTTTCCATTCGTAAAAGCCATCGGCCAAGATCAAGCAACGGCGGTTGTAGAATGCGTGTTTAAACGAGGGTTTTTCCGCTACCGTTTCGACCCGTGCATTGATCAGGCGACTGCCTATGCGTTCGTCTTTCGCAAAAGGCGGGATAAGCCCCCAACGGAGCGGGCCAGCCCGAAAGCGCCTGCCATCGAAGAGAACGCATAGGACTTCTTGGGTAGGAGCAATGTTATAGCGGGGAAAAGCCATATTAAGAGGTTGGTCAATCTGGAACGTTTCCCTTAAAAAGTGTTCAATGTCTTCTGTTTCCAGGGTTAAAGAAAACCGGCCACACATACCATCAGCCCTTTCATCCTATTTATCTTCCTATTTTCGCGTACCTCAATTCAAAACCATCATTAGATAATGATATTCCTTTTCATTTTATACCATTTCCCATATAATGATAAGTATAAGATATAAGATACCTAAGAGGTGACACCATGACTGCAGAACAATTCAGGCAAATGGACCCTTATATAGCCATCAGTATCGTGAACATGAAGTTACGGGACCAGTACGGAACGTTAGAACGCCTTAGTGATGATTGGGGAATCGATGCAGAAATCATTCGTTCGAAATTTAAAGCGATTGGATACGAGTATAGCGAGTTGACCCATCAATTCATCAGCCAAGGGGATTAGATGGGCGAATGAAAAGGAAGCGAATGGCGTTTGGTGTCTTAGAGAAAATGAGGAGTAAAGGGTGATTGAAAGATGAGTCACGAAAAACTTCTAATTGTCGATCGTTTTGAAGGCGATTGGGCGGTCATTGAATACGGGAAGGAAACGTTTGATTTTCCAAAGGAACTCCTTCCACCCGATACCCAGGCGGGGGATGTCTTGACGATTCAAATCGCCGTCGATAAAGAAACTACCGAAGCGCGGAAAAAGCAGATAACGGATCTGTTTAACCGTTTGAAAAAAAAGAAATGAAGGGGCTTAAATGAAACGGACGTTACGTTATGTCTTGTTGCTGGCCTTTGTGTTTTTGCTTGCGGGTTGTATGACTTTCATTGAACCGATTGAAAACAGTCAGAGTACCAAACCTTTTGAGGAGACAACGACCTCAAACGAGGTAACGGAACCAACGGAAGAAGAGACGCCTGATGAAGGCGATGATCCGCGTCCCCATGATCTCTTCATCCATATGATCGATGTGGGGCAAGGAGATAGCCTTTTCATCGAACTTCCAAATCGCGAAACGATGTTAATCGATGCAGGGGAAAGGGATGCCGGAGATACCGTCATCGACTATTTAGATGCCCTTGGAGTGACCACCATCGA
>DATCJW010000042.1:0-11954 GCA_036562595.1 Haloplasmataceae bacterium
GAAAAAAACCAAAAAAATATTTACAAAGGGGTTGAAGTTTGTTATAATCATTAATGCTGCGGTTGTGGCGGAATGGCAGACGCGCTATCTTGAGGGGGTAGTGCCGTAATGGCGTGTGGGTTCAAGTCCCATCAACCGCACCATATGTTATAGTCTAGCAAAAGCTAGACTTTTTTATTTTTTCTATATTCTATATTTATGGTTCTATATTATGGTATGCTTTTTGATGAATGTGACAGGTATTGATGGGATAAGAACTGGATAATGTGATGTTTCAGGGCTGAATCTAGCTGTCTCCTCTCTCTTTAAGTTACATAATGCACTTAAAAGACTTCTATTTGCTTTAACTATATCGTTTTTACTAAGAGTAAGAAAGGGATATTAAAACGCTTAAAAGTAAAAATACCCCTTTACAAACCAAACCGCTTTATGTATAATAATCATTGCTTGGTGACAATAGCGAGGAGGAAACACCTGTTCCCATCCCGAACACAGAAGTTAAGCTCCTCAGCGCCGATGGTAGTGTATGCGAGAGTAGGACGTTGCCAAGCATACTGCAGGTGTAGTTCAATGGTAGAACATCAGCCTTCCAAGCTGAGAGTGAGGGTTCGATTCCCTTCACCTGCTCCATATATCATAACGGCTTTTTATCGCTTCAGCTTAATGCTGAAGCGATTTCTTTTGTCAGCCCTTTTTATTTGGATGCCAAACGGGGGATGGCTAGTTTTTTCAAGAGTAGTGTGAGTAAATCGTATCAACCCCATTAGAAATATAGACCGATTTTAAGAAGCATGACAATTTTGATTAGGATTCGACAAAATTGGTCGAAACGTATTGAGTTAACTTAACATTTATCATATAATTAGGATGTAATTCGATGATTGTAGTAATGAAAATATAAAGAGAATAGAGGGGATTATGTGAATCAGGAGAAGCGACTAGAGGAAAAAAATAAAATTCCTGCATATCATTATGCTATTGTTTTTATCTTGGTGAGTATTTTAGGAACTTGGTATGAGGAAATTTTACATCTTATAAATAATGGCTATTTTCAGAGTCGCCACGGAGTTTTGTACGGCCCATTTAATCCCTTATATGGCGCAGGTGCAGTCGTGTTCTTAGCCTGCTTGCATCGATTTAAAGAGTGGTATCATATTTGGACTTATGGTGCCATACTTGGCGGTTTTTTCGAGTACATGGCATCGGTCCTCCAACAAATTTTTACGGGCAGTGTATCATGGGACTATTCCGATCGGATAACCAATGTTGACGGCCGGACAACTGTGCTCTATGCGATATTTTGGGGTTTCCTTGCCCTTGTTCTCGTTAAAGGGCTTTATCCACTCATTGTAAAATGGCTCGATCGGGTGCCAAAGAAATATGCCCAGATTGTAACCAGAGGTTTCATGATCTTTCTTACGCTAAATATGTTGCTATCCTATACCGTCCTCATCCGTCAAGGTCTTCGTTGGAAAGGTTATGATCCCGTTACTCCAATCGGTCGATTCTATGATAAATATTATACGGATGAGAGGATACAAAAAAGGTTTCCCAATATGAGACTAAATTGCGACGTTGGTGACGGTTGTCAAATACCCGCACCGAACAATGCGAGAGATAAGTAGGGATCTTATGATAATAACACTAGTTGTTGATCAATACGGAGTAACGACGAATGGAACGACGATGACGGCCATGCAATTGGCAGAATCCCTCGAAAAAAAAGGTCATAAGGTTCGGGTTGTTGCTGCTGAAGCAAATGGCCATGCGAATGTTTACGCAACAGGTGTCAAGTACCGGCCGATCCTCTATGAAGTGAGTAAATCGCAAGGGATGCTATTTGCGAAGGCAAATAAGGACGTGTTGGAAAAAGCGATTCGAGGGTCTGATATCGTTCATTTCTACCTTCCCTTCCAACTTGAGCGAGTAGGAAAGAAAATTGCTGATCGTTTAGGTGTGCCCAATACTGCGGGTTACCATTTACAGCCTGAGAATATTACCTCAACAATCTACCTGAATCGCTACCAAATGGTGAATACAAGCATCTATCGACTTTTCCGTCGGTTTTATAACCAATTTGATCACGTCCACTGCCCAAGCCAAATGATCGCCGATCAGCTCAAACGCCATGGTTATACAGCCAAGCTCCATGTCATATCGAATGGCGTACATCATCGTTTTCAACCGAAGCCGGTTGAAAAACCAAAGGAATTCCAAAATAAATTCGTCATATTAATGGTTGGGCGCTACTCAAGAGAAAAAAGACAGGATCTTATCATTAAGGCTGTACAGGGATCGAAATACGAATCACAGATACAACTCATCTTTGCTGGAAGAGGGCCGTGGCGTTCTCACCTCGAGAAACTCGGCCAGTCGCTAACGAATCCAATCCTGTTTAAGTTTTTCAATCAGGATGAGTTGGTTCAAGTGATGAATTACGCCGATCTATACATCCATGCCTCCGATGCTGAAATCGAGGCCATCGCTTGTATTGAGGCTTTCAGTTGTGGCCTTGTCCCTATAATTTCTGACAGTAAGATCAGCGCAACCAACCAGTTTGCATTAACACCGGATAATCTCTTCCGTGCCGGTGATGCGGAAGACTTAAGACAAAAAATTGAGTACTTCATAGAAAATGAACACCGCCGGAAGGAATTGTCGAGACGTTATATCGAATACGGTAAATCCTTTGCTTTGAATCACTGCGTTAGCCGGATGGAGGCCATGTTTGAAGAAGCGATCCGCGATCACATGAATGGGAACAATCACCAATAGATCGTATTAAAAACGGGCTAAAGTATACTCGATACTCTAGCCCGTTTCCTTTTTATCGATAATGTTTAGGTTTAGGAGGCTTGATAGTCGAGGAGTTTCCCTTCATAAATTGAAACTGCCCCTTCGACTTGGGTGAAGTCCATTGGCTTGATGAGTCCCATCTTTTTGTTAAAGGTGAGGATTTTGCTTTCACTCAGGACGGTGGCAACGAATTGGCTACAAAAAAATTTGGTTGGCCGATTAAGGGAATAACGAAAGAGAAATGTAATAAGTCCAAGGATGTTGTATTTAAAAACTTGCTGGTGGGCAACGAAATAGTCAATGCGTTCCTTTAGGCGTTGGTAGTTTACTTCACTCGTTTGAATGCGGATAACTTGACAATGGGTATTGTGAAACCGCTTATAGAAGTCCGAATGGATGCTTTCGATAACGAAACCGGCTTTAAAGGGATTTGAGGGACGTAAACGACCGAAGCTGTATAGTTCTTTAAATTCGGATCAAACGCTAAGGAGACATGGGTATATTTGCTTCCTGTCAACCATCGGATCAGTCGGCTTAACCAGGTTCCGGTATGGGATAAGACGATATAAATAGCCGGCATGTGAATCCCCTCGCTCAAATGGATCCTTATAGATAATCTATTCAGAGTGGTGATGGATAGTCGTCAAATATGGCCTATTAAAATAAAAAAGCCGAATACCAAAGATTCGGGCATAAAAAAGCAAGTATGGCGGGACGTAAGGGAGTCGAACCCCTAACCGACGGCTTAGAAGGCCGTTGCTCTATCCAGTTGAGCTAACGCCCCTTCAGACAAAAATAATTTTACACCAAACCCCTAAAAAAATCAATACACTTTTCCATAATTTTTGGTGTTGAACGCCTCGAAATGGATGATAGAATATCCTTTGTTGTCGTCCATTTTCCTTGCTTTCATAGATTTTCACTATTTTTGTCTACTATACATGAAACCGATATTTCTCTTAATAATATAGGGTGAAACGGAGTGTTCGATATGGTAAAACTCATTCCATTTCCGAAGGAAGAATACAGGCGTTATCTCGAGGCGTTAAACTATTACCAACAAGAAGATTACTTATCGGCTCGGTTTGCTTTTCAGTCGATTCAACATGTCCCAGGATTTAGGTCACTAATTACTAAACCCTTTATCATGACCCTAATTGCCTTAAAAGATTTTCGGACTGCTTATCGTTGGATTGAGGATGCCTTGGCAATGGATCCGGGCAACGAAGATGAGCTCATCGAGTCTTATATCTATACGATGATCCAGGAAAAAAAATATTCAGAAGCCATTGAACTTATCTATCTTTTTTTAGAGGCATGGGATCTATCCGATGAGTTAAAGAAGGCGCTCTACAAGTTAAAGCATCTCGCCAAAGCCTGCCGCCGTAAAGATGAGATTGAACAGCGGTTAAACCAAATCAAATTTACCTATCATGATGGCCTTGTAGAACTAATTCGTCATTTTGACGATTTCGATATACAGACACACGAATCCCTGATCTTAGATATCTTTCAGGACCCCTATGCAGACCCCTTCATCAAATATCAGCTATTGGAGCGTCTCAACAAAAGCGACTATGACAAAACGATTTCTTATGTGAATGGTCTAAGGGAACAGTTTTATCTCACAAGAGAAGACTTTACGCCTTTAGAAGCATTGGACTGTGTTCAAATTCCACCGAAATTGGCTAATCATTTACTTGAACGAGACGCCTATGTGGTGGACCTTAAGTTTATCGAAAATATATGGATTAATGAATACATTATGGTCTATCCGAAAAAACTGACGGATTATGAATTGATCGCTTTTCATTTGCGAGATAAAGTATTATACTTAATGGGGGAACAAGGCCCGTTAGGCCAGATCCGGATCGACTAATCTTTTTGGATGTTAATAATTGGATGATAATAATTTACAAATTACCTTTTTGTGTTATAATAAATAGTTGATGATGAGAAGATGGAGGTTTATTAATGGAAGTAAAACTTGAAACAATAGAGGAAAATAAGCGCAAGTTAACCGTAACGGTTGACGCAGAACGATTCAATCACGCACTTGATGTTGCGTTCAAAAAAATTGTAAAAGATGTTGAAATTAAGGGATTCCGTAAAGGGAAAGTGCCGCGGAAAATATTTGAAATGCGTTTTGGTGAGGCCGCTCTTTATGAAGAGGCCATAAACTACCTGATTCCAATTGAGTATCCTAAAGCGTTAGAAAAGGTGAATATCGAACCAGTAGCACAACCTAAATTTGATATTGACTTTGAATCCATTGGGAAAGATAAGGATTTCACCTTCTACGCCATTGTGACCGTAAAACCAGAGGTGAAGCTAGGTCAATATAAAGGTTTGGAAGTGACCACACTTGCAACGGATGTGACAGAGGAAGATATCGATCGCGAGATTGAGAAGCTCCTCAACCGCCATGCTGAACTGGTCATTAAAGAGGATGGTGCCGATGGTGGCGATATCGTCGTCATTGACTTTGTCGGTACCATTGATGGGAAGGAGTTTGAGGGCGGATCCGCTCAAAACTACTCCTTACGGCTTGGTTCCAATAGTTTTATACCAGGCTTTGAAGTGCAGCTCGTTGGTATCAAAGCAGGCGAGGAGCGAGAAGTCAACGTTACCTTCCCCGAGGATTACCACGTTGAACACCTTCGGGGCAAGGAAGCAGTATTTAAAGTGACTTGCCATGAAGTCAAAACGCGCGAGCTACCGAAACTTGACGATGAGTTCGTTAAAGACCTTGAACTTGAAGGGATTGAAACGGTCGAACAGCTACGTGAAGATGCACGTAAACGGTTATCAGAACAGCGTGAAAATGCTGCTCGCAACCATCTCATCGATTCTGTAGTAGAACAGGCAAGCCAAAATGCTACGATCAATATTCCGGAAGAAATGATTTATGAAGAAGCCCATCGTATGTTACATGATGTGGAACATCAACTTGAGCACAGCGGGTTGACCCTTGAGAATTATATGAAGATGACAGGACAAACGCACGACGAATTGGTTGACCAATTCAAGCCAGAAGCAGAAAAGCGTATTCGTTATAATTTGACGCTTGAGGCCATCGCTGATCAAGAAGGAATCGAAGCCACAGAGGATGAAATTAACCAAGAGATGGAAAAGATTGCACAGCAGTATCAGATGCCACTCGAGCAAGTCAAAGCGCTTTACGGGGATTCCTCTTTCCTTTCCCAAAGTATCCGTATTCAAAAGGCAATCGATTTTCTCGTAGAACATGCCAAGAAGGTGTCCCCTTCTGAAGCATCGGTAGCAAACGAAGAAAAGGAAGAGTAAGTTCTTTAGAGGAGAAATGAGGTACCATACGGTACCTTATTTTATCAATGTACGAACGAAGTAGAGGTGATACTATGAGCCATAAACATGACAAAGTCCGTTGCTCTTTTTGCCATCGTACTGCACATGAAGTAAACCAACTTATTTATGGTGATGATGTTTATATTTGCGATCAGTGTGTCATCATGCTGAATGACCTCATTAAAGGCAGCTCTATTCGGCAATCGGGTTATTTTAATGCTGAAGCCTCCATTCTCAATGGGAATGACATTCCCAAGCCAAAGGAGATTTATGATATTCTAAATGATTACGTCATTGGTCAGGATGAGGCGAAGAAGACGCTATCCGTTGCCGTCTATAATCACTATAAACGGATTCTTAGCACGCAAGAAGAGGATGATGATGAAGTCGAGATCGAGAAAAGTAACATCCTCTTAATTGGACAAACCGGAAGCGGAAAAACTTATCTGGCACAAACATTGGCTAAAATTCTTGATGTTCCGTTTGCCATCGCTGATGCGACATCGTTAACGGAAGCAGGGTATGTCGGTGAGGACGTCGAAAACATCCTGCTTCGTCTAATTCAAGAAGCGGATTACGATATTGAACGGGCTGAGCGTGGCATCATCTTTATTGATGAGATCGATAAGATTGCCCGTAAATCGGAAAATCCCTCGATTACTCGAGATGTGTCGGGGGAAGGGGTACAACAAGCGCTCCTTAAAATACTTGAAGGGACAGTGGCTAATGTACCGCCTCAAGGGGGGAGAAAACACCCCAATCAGGAGTTTATTCAGTTCAATACGAAAAATGTCCTCTTTATCGTCGGTGGAGCCTTTGAAGGCATCGAAGACATCGTCCGACGCCGCCTCGGTCATAACGTCATTGGATTTAAACAAGACGAAGGCAATAGGAAGATTGCGGACGACACGCAGATTTATCAATACATCGAACATGAGGATGTCCATAAATATGGCTTGATTCCCGAACTCGTTGGTCGATTACCCGTCTTATCAGTGTTGCATCCCCTATCGGAGGACGATCTGGTACGGATTTTAACGGAACCGAAAAATGCCATCGTGAAGCAATATCAAAAGCTTTTTAAATACGAAGGGGTCGAGCTCGAATTTACAAAAGATGCTCTGGCTTTAATTGCCAAAAAAGCCATTCAGCGGAAAACTGGAGCCCGTGCTCTCCGCAGCATTATTGAACAAGTGATGATGCCGATTATGTTCGAATTGCCGCAGATTGAAAACGTCGAAAAGTGCATCATTACCAGTGATGTAATAGAGCACGGGAAAAAGCCAAAACTCGTATATCGTAAACCGAAACAGAAGCCGAAACAGAGTCCGAAACAAATGGCTTGAAAAATAAGCCGCTATAGGCTATAAATTAAGTGTGGAAAGATGATTATCGTATTACGATTTGAGGGGGAAAGTCATTCATGAACGATGCGTTTATTTATCAACTATAATTGAGGAGGTACTCTATGATTAAACTTGGCGAAGTTCAAGAACTAACCTTACCCGCACTCGCCATTCGCGGAATCGTTGTCCTACCGAATAACGAAATGCGAATTGAAGTTGGGCGAGAACAGAGCATTAAAGCCTTGGAAGATGCGGAACGGTTTGATAACCATATCCTATTGGTGAATCAAGAAGATCCATTAATTGATAATCCGAAACGCAGTGATTTATTGCAACACGGGGTAGTCTGTAAGATTTTAATGAAAATACGACAACCTAATGGCAACTATAAGATAAAAGTTCGGGGATTAATCCGGGCAGAAATTGTCGATTTTGTGCAAGAAGAACCCTTCTTTTTCACGGAAATAAAAACCTTGCCCTCATTTTCAAACGATCAGACGAAAGAAATAGCCCTTATTCGAATGTTGATTAACGCCGTTATCGAAAATGCGGATCTTCTTTTTGCCAATCCACGTGAAGTCATCGCTAGCATTCAAGGCAACACGACTGCGGATAGAATCTCCGATATCGTCGCTTTTTCGCTTAGAATCAGTGAGAATGACAAGTTAAAATACATTTCGATGGTTGATGTCAATGAACGCTTAGAGAAGCTTTTGTTTGATATCGAGAAGGCGAAACAAGTTTCCCAGATTGAAGAAACCATTGCCCGCGAGGTCCGTAAAAATATTGAAGAAAATCAACGGGAGTATATTCTTCGTGAAAAGATGAAAGTCATTCAGGATGAGCTCGGAGAACGAGCGAATCGGGAAACAGAAATTGAAAAGCTTCGTGAACAGATTGAAAATGCGGGCATGCCTGAAGAGACGAAAAATAAGGCATTGGAAGAACTTAAACGTTACGAAAGTATTCCTGTTTATTCCAGTGAATCAAACGTCATTCGAACCTATCTAGATTGGCTAATCGCTTTGCCTTGGGCTAAAGAGACGGAAGAAAACAATGATATCAAACGGGCACAAGAGGTACTCGATGCCGAGCACTATGGTTTGGAAAAAGTGAAAGAGCGGATTATCGAGTATCTCGCGGTGAAAGTGATGACGAATAAGACACCGACGACAATTCTCTGTCTTGTCGGCCCCCCAGGTGTTGGGAAGACATCGCTTGCTCGAAGCGTAGCGAATGCATTGAATCGGAAGTTTGTTAAGATGAGCCTTGGTGGTGTGCGCGATGAAGCGGAGATTCGCGGGCATCGTCGGACCTATATTGCAGCAATGCCTGGCCGCATCATCCAAGAGATGCGCAATGCAGGGGTAAAGAACCCTGTCTTCCTACTCGATGAAATTGATAAGCTATCTTCTGATTATCGGGGAGACCCCGCAAGTGCGATGCTTGAAGTTTTAGATCCTGAACAAAATAAGTATTTTAAAGATCATTTCATCGAAGAGCCCTTTGACCTATCAAAAGTCCTCTTTATTGCTACAGCGAACTATTTAGGCAATATTCCCGAACCGTTACGGGATCGGATGGAAATTGTTGAGCTATCGAGTTATACAGAAATCGAAAAATACCATATTGCAATCAACCATCTTATTCCGAAACAATTGAAGCAACATGGCTTAACGTCGGATCAGCTTACGATTGACGATGATGTCATTCTCAAGATCATCCGTTCCTATACACGGGAAGCAGGGGTACGTAGCCTTGAACGTCAAATTGGGGCGCTGTGTCGGAAGGCGACAAAAGAGATTCTCATGGACAATCGGGAGCATGTCCATGTGACCGTTGATAACCTGAAGGACTATCTTGGAAAGGAACTCTTCTTCTCGACACAGAGTGAACAGGATAACCTCATTGGTGTAGTGAATGGCTTAGCCTATACGCAATATGGTGGCGACATCCTTCAGATTGAGGTCACCTACTATAAGGGCAGTGGCAAGTTGATGCTTACCGGGAAGTTGGGCGATGTGATGAAGGAATCCGCTCAAGCGGCATTTAGCTATGTCAAAGCTAACCACGAGTCCTATAACATTGATCCAAATCTCTTCAAAGAGATGGACATTCACGTCCACGTACCGGAAGGTGCCATCCCCAAAGATGGCCCATCAGCCGGTGTCACCATTGCCACAGCAATTGTGTCCGCCTTATCAAAACGGAAGGTCGACCATAATGTTGGCATGACCGGAGAGATCACGTTAAGGGGTCGGGTGCTACCCGTTGGAGGCATTAAGGAGAAATCCATTGCGGCCCATCGTGCGGGCTTAAAGAAGGTTATCCTGCCGAAAGAAAATGAACGGGATATTGAAGACGTTCCTGAGACCGTACGTAATGAGGTAGAATTTATATTTGTCGATAATGTGGAGGAAGTCTTTCAAATCGCACTACTACATGAGTAAGGACGATGGAAAATGATGGTCACAAAAGCGGAACTCGTATCGATGGGGATGACGGCGGAACATTTTCCTACGGATGGACTACCAGAAATCTTGCTGTCGGGCCGGTCGAACGTAGGAAAGAGTTCGTTTATCAATACGATGACGAATCGGAAAAACCTGGCTTATACTTCGAGCAAACCAGGGAAAACCCAGACTTTAAATTTCTATCGTATTAATGATGCATTCTATTTTGTTGATGTACCTGGTTATGGATATGCCAAAGTCAGTCAAAAAAAGCGCCAGGCTTTTGGACGGATGATTGAAGGATATATCCAAACGCGTAAGGAATTACGCCTCGCAATCCTCATCGTGGATCTGCGCCATCCTCCTACAGAAGACGATGTGTTGATGTATAATTATTTTAAACATTATCATATTCCTGTACTCGTCATCGCGACGAAGGCCGATAAAATAGGAAAAACTCTTCGTCCACGTCATCAAAAGGTGCTTCATGCTACGCTTGGCATACATCCCGAAGACCATGTCGTCCTCTTCTCATCCGTGACGAAAGAGGGGCGAGAGACGGCTTGGAAAATAATCACACGATATGTATAAAGCCAGATCAATAGCAAATGGTTGCAGTAAATACCCGGTTTCGACGTCGGTTGAAATCGGGTGTTTTATTTTTCTCTTCATATATTGTAAAAATCTCGAAAAAAATGTTGGTTAAACAATAAAGATAGGTTATAATAAAATAAATCATTCATTTGAAGAGGGGGATATTATGTTTAATCGGGAACAGCCAATGGGAGTCAGGTCATGGCTTGGATTCCATCTTCTCATGGCGATTCCAATTGTGAACATCGTTTTATTGATCGTCCTTTTGTTTCATCCAGACACAAATCATAGTCTAAAAAATTATCTTTTATCTTTTATCGTGCTTTTGGCTATTGTTGGGATTATCGTGCTTATCATTCTTATTATTGGTATTCTTGCATCCTATCCAAAAACAGACTTCCTCATTTAAGTACCACACCAATCCTTTGTTGGCTCATGCGTTTTTTATCCGTTAGCACAACATCAGCAGACGCTTTTTATCGATTTCAAATAAAATCATGTTATTCGCACTAACTCCTTTTCTATTACCGCATACATATATTATGAATTCATCGGAGAAAAGGAGGATATTGATGTCTGAACTTCAACGCGGTCGTCCCCATGACGGTGGCCATTCATTCGCTTTCATACTTGTACTCTTCATCTTACTTGCTATTATCGGTTGTGTCTGCTACGGCGGTTATCACTTTGCCTATCCTGGATTTGGATTCGGTTGTGGTTGCTAGTTCCAATTAGGCGTTAAGCACTATGCTTACGCCTTTTTTAATGGGTTTTGAAGGGGTAAATTCAAACCCAATACGAAAATGGATGAAAATTATGGTATAATGAAAGTAACGTTATAGTATTCAAAAGGGTGATGGCATGGAAAAAGAGCGGGACAATCGTCAACTATTAAATGAACTTTTAGTCGAATTGTTCAATTATATTCTCCTTTTAGAGGAAAGAAACTTAAAGAAAAATGGCTTAAAAGGACTTTCGATTAACGAGGTACATATTATAGAGGCGATTAAAAAAACGGAGACTCCCTCGATGTCAGAAGTGGCCAACCGATTGATGATTACTCCAAGCACCCTTTCGACGAGCGTCAATCGCCTCATTCAAAAAGGATTTGTTAAAAGCGAACGAAGTAAAGAGGATCGCCGCGTGGTCCTTCTATCGCTAACAGAAAAGGGGCAAGAGGCCTTTCGGATTCACGAAGAATTCCATAAAAAGATGATTAACCAAATACTCATTCAAACCAATTTTAATGAAGACGAATTATTAATTCAGTCGTTGAAAAACTTGATGGAATTTTTCAAACAGCTAAAACTTTAATAAGAAGAGCGGTTGCGGATGCTACCGCTCTTTTTCATTCTTGTTATAAAATTCGGGATGCTGTGAAAGATTCAATGATGAGTTTATAAAAAAATGAGCGTTGGATGGAGAACTCCACATGCAT
>DATCJW010000043.1:0-10201 GCA_036562595.1 Haloplasmataceae bacterium
GTTTAATAAACAATATGTAATAAATTTACATAATATTTTGATTAGTTTATATTTTATTCATATTCATCTAAGCAAAATTAATATGTTTATAGGTTGTCATGTCTCTTAAAGATTATATTTTCATATAAAAAACGCAATTAAATTCATAATATAGATTATAATAATTAAAATTTAAAAAATTAGTATTCATAAACTTATATTTTCCATGCCTTGTTTTACTCGTTCATATCGTAATGTATCTGTCTATAGTTTTTATCCTTTTTAAGTTGCAATTTTTGTCGTTTTTTTATAAATATATTTAATTAATAAGAGCTTCTTCGACAGGATTTTCAATTATAAATATGGTCATGCGCTTCATTTGATATGAGAGTTTTATTTGGTAATGATTAACTCTATTTTTTTTGTAGTAATTTCTCCTATCATTTTGAAATTTTATCTCTTTTATCCCTATTATTCGTCAATTTCCATTTTTCGACAATATTCATCTTACTTTTTTCAGTTATAATAAAAAAGACTAGGATCAGTATATTACTGCCTAGTCTTTATTTAAGGAAATCCACTTTCTTAAGCGATACTATTTATAATTTTAAACTCCATCTTGAAGATTTTGTTCCTGGGAAAACGACAGCACTTCCCTATTTTCGTCATCATCCCTCTTATTAAATAAAAAAAAGGATCATACGATCCTTTTCTCTTTAACCTACTTTAAATCATTCAAAAAACTCGTTCCGATAGATGGTTGTTGGACACCATAAATATCGGCGATGGTGGCCCCGATATCTGCAAACGTCTCACGAATCGGTAGTGGTTTAGGTTCTTTGAATGATTTGCTGTAGACGAAAAGAGGTGTGTATTCACGAGTATGGTCCGTCCCGTGATGGGTTGGATCGTTACCATGGTCGGCCGTTATAATGAGAAGGTCGTCATTTCTTAATTTTTCTAGTATTTGACCTAAGTATTCATCGAATTCATTAATGGCTTGGCCATAACCGACCGGATTACGCCGATGACCATATTTGGCATCAAAATCGACGAGATTTACGAAGACTAGGCCATGAATGTCCTCGTCCAAACGTTCTAGTAACAATTCGCATCCATGGTTATTCGACTTCGACTTGTAAGCTTTCGTGATGCCTTCGCCATCATAAATATCATAGATCTTGCCAATGGAAACGACGTCATAATCGGCATCCTTTAAGTAATTAAGCACTGTCGGAGCGAATGGTTTTAAAGCATAATCACGCCGGTTAGCGGTTCGTACGAATTCCTCTGCGGATGGGCCGATGAAGGGACGAGCGATGACCCGGCCGACTTTATATTCGTCTTTTAATGTAATCTCCCGTGCTATCTCACAAATGCGATAGAGTTCGTCAAGGGGGATGACTTCCTCATGGGCCGCAATTTGAAGGACACTATCGGCTGAGGTATAGACAATTAGGGCACCAGTGGCCATGTGTTCCTCACCGAGCTCTTTGATGATCTCCGTACCGCTTGCGGCTTTATTTCCGATGACCTTTCGCCCCGTCTTTTCTTCGAGTTCCTTAATCAGTTCTTCCGGAAAACCCGTCTCGGTAAAGGTTTGAAAAGGTTCTTTAACCTCAAGCCCCATAATTTCCCAATGGCCTGTCATCGTATCCTTTCCGACTGATTTTTCCGCCATCTTCGTATAGTACGCGATAGGATTTTGAACGGGTGGAACGCCACGAATTTCCGTGAGATGGCCAAATCCCATTTGTTGAAGGTTGGGAATATGGAGGTCGAAATGTTCAGATATATGTTTTATCGTATTTGCACCCTCATCGTTATAAGCCTTCGCATCCGGTAGTTCCCCACATCCTAGTGAATCGAGTACAATAAGAAAAGTTCGTTTAAACGTCATTTTTATCACTTCCCTTTCTATTTCTTGGATGGTATCGATTGACCACATCGTGTAATGTTTTTGTATCAACATGGGTATAAATTTGGGTTGTGGAAATATCGCTATGTCCCAACAATTCTTGAATATACCTGATATCCACTTGATTTTCAAGTAAATGGGATGCAAAACTATGTCGTAGGTGATGAGGCGAAATGTTCGTATTTATACCACATACTTTTAACTGGTCTTTCAAGATTTTCCAAAAGTCATGCCGCGTTAAAGGGTTGCCGTTTATGGATAGGAATAGGATTTGAGGTTCTAAATGCCGATTCAGTTGCGGCCGAACTTCTTCAATATATAGTTTAAGAAGCCTTAGTGCTCGCTCTCCTACCAGAACGATGCGCTCCTTTCCCCCTTTTCCAAAGCAGCGGATGGTTTGGGAAGAAAAATGGAGGTCATTCAGTTTAAGGGCTATGAGTTCGCTAACACGAAGTCCGGTTGAGTACATTAGTTCCACCATTGTTTTGTTTCGAAGCTGGATGGGATCCGATTCATCAAAGCTGTTGATCAGCCTGTCCACCTCTTCAACCGAAAGAACGGTTGGCAATTTCTTCGTCTGTTTTGGTTTAACGATAAAGCTAAGCAAATTCTCGTTAACATAATCGTTTAAATAAAGAAATTTATGAAACAGCTTGATTGCAGAAATCTTCCGAGAGACGGTACTGGCGTTTAGTTTTTTATCATAAAGATGAGCAATAAAAGTATGGATGGCGTCTTTTGTTATTGCTTTCACGTCATGGATACCCAGTTCAGTATCTAGATAGTCTAAGTATTGTAAGACATCACGTGTGTATCCTTCGATGGTGTTACGGCTTAATCCTAACTCGATGACCATATAGTCATGGAAAGCATCCATTAGCCGTTCAACGGTTTTCATTGTCATCCCTACAATCTTTGCAATAACCGTACAAATAGAGCTCGTTGTCTTTAACGCTAAACTGGTAGTGCTCGTTAACGTATGCCTCTACTTCATTCAACAAATCCCCCGCAATTTCCATTACCTTACCGCATTTTATACAGATCAAGTGGTGGTGAAAGCGTTCGTTTAAATCCACAAGATCATATTGGGTATATTCTTCATGTGGGGGGATGTTCACTTTTTTTAAGATTCCCAAGTGACAGAAGAGATCCAACGTGCGATATACAGTGGCTTGTCCCGTTGACGTATCCGCAAGGCGTTCAATAATCTCTTCTGCGGTAAAGTGTTCGGTTTTGTTTTCTAAAAAAACTTTTAAAATCTGAATTCTTTGTGAAGTAATTTTGGCCTTATTCGCTTTCAGAACACTAAGATATTGATCGAGTTCGGACTGAAAGACTTCATTCATATCTACCACCCCTAAAGAAGACGTCTTAAGCGCTCACTAATCCAGTGTGCAGTGATGGCGTCGATCAATGCATAGAGGACAACTATACCAATACTAAATGCGAGCAGTTGCAGCGATCGGGCAAAGTGATGTCGGAATGCCATTTGGTTCCGATCCCGGTAAGCAGAGAGAAAGAGCTTCATACCATCCTGAATGGAACGAAGGGAAAAATAAAAACTATAAGGAAGCAAAATCACATTTTTTGGAAAGGTATGGAGAATGCCGATAGTAAACCCCTTCGAACCATATTCCTGAATAAAAAAAGTGAAAGCAAAACCGATGGTAAAGCCATAGAAAAAGATAGAAAATACTACTACTATTATACCAATTATCGTTAGTGATAAAAACCAGAGGAGGAAGAAAAATGAAAATTCTTGAAGGATACTAGACAGTAAATTTGAGAAATCCGGCTGTAGTGGATTTTGGTTGCGTTCGACCATTCGGTTGACGATCGATGAAAGGTCCAACCGATCATTATAATCTTGATAAATAAGTGTTCCGTATAAGATACCCATGAAAAAGAGTATGATCAAAAAAATGGCAATAAGCCGATCAATGATGGATTTCGTTTGGAAGCCTTGGTTTACTCCTATGCGCTTCCGTTTGAAGTGCCTTCTTCCCATAGTTCTCGCCTCATTAATGTATATTAAACAAAGAAGGCACTTATCACTGGATCATTCATTTATTCGTAAAAAACCGTCGGTTGATTCGATCGATTAAGCGAGGGAAAAAGAGATAGCATAATCTTATTAAACCAATCGATTTCGGAATATTTAGTCGTCTTTTTCTTCTTTTAAAAGCTCGATAGGTTTTTTGGGCAACGGTTTCCGGCTCAAGAACAAACTTACCTGTGACCATTTTACCAAAAAAATGAGTACGAACGGTACTTGGATGCACCGTTAAGACATAAAGTTCTGGATGTTCCAAGCGTACGGTATTCGCAAAACCTAAAAGGCCGTGTTTTGAGGCTGCATATACACTGGCCTTTTGGTTCGGTAAGTCACTAAGAATCGAACAGATATAAATAAGGGCCCCTCTTCTTTCGATGAGCTGGTTTAAGAAAAACCGTGTGATCAGCATTGGTGCCTTAAGGTTGATATCTAACTGAGCATCGATTGCCTCTTCGCTAAGATCTTGTACCGCTTCAAATCTTCCGATGCCAGCGTTGTTGATGACGATATCAACTGGGTGGTGAGCACAAATGGTGGAAAGGGTTGTGATCAGTTTCTCAGTGTCTGCAAGATCCACCGCATAGTAATGAAAACTCAAGTTAGGATAAAGGATAGACAATTGTTGGGTTAGCGACTCAAGATGGTTGATATTTCGACCCAGAAGAATTAAGGAATGGCCATGCCGCGCAAATTCCTGCGCCAACGCTTGTCCAATGCCTCCGGTAGCCCCAGTGATGAGGGTATAGTTCATCAATAATCCCCTTTCTTCAGCTTTAACCCTTTTTGAATGGCGGATTCGCCGTATTTCCTTTTAATCCGATAAACCGTTTTAATAAGCGGTTCTTCATCCAGTACCTCGAGGTAATTAAATAGGTTAATGTCCTTAGACATCCGGTCGATTTCCTTTAATTGGCTGGCGGTGACTCCCAAAAGGCGTATGGGAAGCCCGTTCCAAAGCTCCTCAAACAACTCTTTAATGATGAGATTCATCCGTTCCGTTTCATTTGTATATGAATCGAAGGAGCGGCTTCGCGAATAGGTTTTAAAGTCGGTATATCGTATTTGTACCGTAAAGGTTCGCGCCACATAGCCGTGGCGTTTCAGCCGATCCGACACCTTTTGAACGAGCGTTTCAAGTTGTACCTCTGCCGTCTGTTCGTCCACAATAGGAACGGAATAAGTGTTAGAATTGCCGATACTTTTGTATTTCTCGTGAGATTGAATATCGACAGACTGACTGCCATAACCATAGGCATGTTGAATGAATCGTTCATACTGATTGCCTAATATCCGCTTTGCGGCCTCTCGGTATTCGGATTTTACAAGATCGCCAATGGTTTTGATTCCGGCTGCCTCTAGTTTCGGTGCGGTTTTCTTTCCGATGCCATACATTTTTCCGATGGGCAAAGGCCACAACATGCTTGGTACATCCCGTCGCCTTAGGACCGTAATCCCCATGGGTTTCTTATAATCCGATGCCATTTTCGCTAAAAAGCGATTGCTAGCTATGCCAATGCTGCAAGGAAGTCCAAGTTCGTGATAGATGCGTTGTTGGATTTCTTTTGCGACATCAAGTGGATGTTTTTCAGGATAGACGTGGCTCATATCGAGATAGCACTCATCGATGGAGGCTTGTTCCAATCGCTTCGTGTACTCATTTAATAACGCCATGACCCGTTCGGAATACTCCTCGTATAGACGCATCCGAGGACTGACAATGATCAGGTCTGGACATAGGCTTTTAGCTTGAAAGATCGGCATCGCACTACGAACGCCGTATTTGCGCGCCTCATAGCTAGCGGTTAGAATGACCCCACGATTAAAATTCGATCGGTAGTTCCCAACAGCGAATGCTTTTCCCTTCAATTCGGGTCTTAAAACCTCTTCAACGGACGCATAGAAGGCGTTCATATCGACATGGAAAAGAATGTGGACGCCTTTTTTCATCTGAAACTCTTCCTTTTTGAAACGATTTATATTATAATTAATACCTAGAGTAATTATATCATTTTTTTACTGAGGTGAAAACATTGGCTAAAACGAAGAACGCAACGGTTAAGGCAAAACGAAAAAAGCTAATCGTCGATAAGAAACCCAATACACCGTTTGAAAACAAGACACACGGATATAACCTTGTCAACAGCAAAATCACCAAAATTCTTGTAATCCTCATTACCCTTTCCATGACCCTTGGGATTGTAGTCGGGGCAATTGTAGCTATTTTAGGTAAATAGAAGCAGAGGATATGACGCTGTAAAGCGTCTTTTTTTCATTAAAAAACGCATCGTTCATCCCTCTGGAACGATGCGTTTTTATCTATACCCAATAAAGTATTTGTTTTCTCAATTAAACTATGATGCACGGCGATGTTCCAGTCGTAACCGGTCAGCAATCATGGCGATAAACTCAGAATTCGTGGGTTTCGATTTGGACAAACTGACGGTGTAGCTAAAAATAGAGCTAATTGCATCGATATTGCCACGATTCCACGCCACTTCAATCGCATGGCGAATCGCCCGCTCTACCCGTGAAGAGGTTGTCCGATATTTTTTAGCCACTTCAGGATATAAGATCTTGGTAATGGATCCTAATATTTCGATATTGTGGTAAACCATAGCAATCGCTTCCCGTAAGTAGAGATAACCTTTAATGTGGGCAGGAACGCCGATCTCGTGAAGGATATTGGTAATCTCCGTGTTCAAATCAATCGGTTCATCGTTATCAATTTGGATGATACCCCGGCGATCCCGTGGTTCTTTTACCGTATTGACGTCGTTAAGTAGTTCGATGATATGGCTTACGTTAAAAGGTTTCATGACAAAGTAGTCAGCCCCCAGTTCCGAAGACTTGACCAGAAGGCTTTCTTGATTGAATGCTGAAAAGACAATGATGTGTTTTGGTTTTTTGTAAATCGTTTCGGTGTTCAGTTTCTGTAGGACTTGAATCCCATCAAAGTTTGGCATCACGATATCAAGGAGGAGGACATCGACCTCCGTGGTCTTCAGTGCCTCCAAAAGGCTTAACCCATCATACGTGACGCCTACCACTTCCATGTTGTCTTGCATCGAGATGATGTCCTTCATCATCGCCACATGCTCTTTCGAGTCATCCGTAATGAATACCTTAATCTTATTCATGTAATTCTCCATCCCCTCACTAAATTTGTTCTACCAATATTTTATATATTTCAATTATAAATGATGTTTTATGCCATCTCAAGATTTTACCGGCGATAAACCGCCAGGTTTTCACAATTCGACAATATTCTTTCTAAAATTTTCACTAATTCCATCTCAACGGGTCGAATCTGTCGAAATTTTAGTGTTATTTCGATATTTCGATTCCAAGATCCTCCAGCATGAACTCGATGAAGACACCGTAGCCGGTCGTTTGATCGTTCAATAAGACGTGTGTAACGGCTCCAATAATCCGGCCATCTTGGATAATTGGGCTTCCGCTCATCCCCTGAATGATGCCTCCTGTTTCAGATAACAAACGGTCATCAACCACTCTAATCTTCAATCCTTTAATGTCCTTTGTAGGCTGATTTTTTACCTCAATAATTTCAATATCAAAAGCCTCTACTTTATCTCCCTTAATGACGGTAAGGATCTGGGCGGCCCCTGTCCGGACCTCTTCTCTAGCCTTAATGGGCATCGCATGACGATGGCTAATATCTTCTTTTAATATGCCAAAGATTCCGGTCATCGTATTTTCTTGAATAATTCCGATTTCTTTTGGAAACATGGTGGCCTTCTTCTCGCCAGGGCTCCCCTTCTTCCCTTTCACAATATTCGTGACGATTGCCCGTTTGATCACACCCTCGTCGTTCAGCCGTTCATCGACCAAACCACTATTATCTTTAATCTGGTGACCAAGCGCGCCGAAACGATCTTTATAAGTAAAGGTCAGGGTCCCGATTCCAAGAATGTGGTCTTTTAAATAAAGCCCCAGACTAATGGTGCCATCATCAGTAACGACTGGTGTAATTTTTGTTTTTAAATTTTGGCCATCACGGCGAATGATCGCTGTCAATTCTTTTTTATGACTATTTTTATATGTTCTTAATACGGCCTTTACATCTTCAATGGAATCAATTTGGCGGCCATCTAAATTAAGAATGATGTCCCCTTTTCGTATACCGCTTTCGGCTGCAGGATTGACAAGTTTTGTGCCCGATTTTACGGCGTAAGAATCGACCACAATCACCTTCGTTTGGACCTCGATGCCGATCGTCTCACCGCCTGGCGTCAGATAAATCTGGTCAATCGGAATGGGTTCGGCATAGACGGTAAGATCTGGGAATATAGAGGTAAGAAAGAAGGTGAGGACAATTAAAATCATCCGCTTAAAAATAAAAATCACCTCATTTCATTCCTAATCTACACATTATTGTGACTCAAACGTGTAAATCTATTAATGAAATGAGGTGTTTAAATATTCCCAAGGTTGAAGTTGTTGTCCGTAATCAGGCTTTTGCTTTGAGTAAATTTTTTGCATTTTCTAAGGCGATGTCATCAACCGATTCGCCAGCCATCATTTTGGCAATCTCATGGACTCGCGCTTCGCCTTCTAAGTATTGGACACGGGTATGCGTCCGATGATCCCGTTCTTCCTTATAAATCAACAGATGCTGGTCGGCAATCGCTGCCACTTGAGGCAAATGGGTGATACAAAGCACTTGAATCTCATTGGAAATGGCTTTAATTTTTTTCGCAATCGCTGAGGCAGTGAGACCAGAAACACCGGTGTCAATCTCATCGAAAATCATCGTCGAGAGATGTTGCTTATGCATAAGGACGGTCTTTAATGCCAACATAAAACGGGAAAGTTCACCACCCGATGCGACTTTACTTAATGGTTTGACCGGTTCGCCAATATTAAAGGAAAGGTAGAACTCGACGGTGTCTATCCCATCGGCATTAAAGACACTGCCTTTTAAGTAGTCGTCCTTACGTTCTGTAATTTCATTGAAGACTATCTCAAACCTCGTATTTTCAAGTTTTAAATCCTGCAAATGGGAAATGACCTCATCCTTAATGGTTTCGCAAAGCGCAATCCGCTCTTCACGTAATTTTAGTGCGCAACGATAAGTTTCTTCATATTTTAGTCTTAACATCCGATCGAGTTCAGAAAGCCGATCTTCGAAGTGATCGACGGAGGCGATCTTTTCCTCTAATTCTTCCATTCGGCGTACCAAATCTTCTACTTCTTCACGATACTTACGCTTTAGTTGAGAATAGACGCTTAGGCGGGATTCGATTTGGTCCAACTCTTCAGGATCATAATCGAGTTTCGCCACTTCCTCGCTTAAAACATGGACCATATCCTCTAGTTGGTAGTAATAATTGAAAAATTGGTCCGCTAGTTCTTTATATGTCTCGTTAACATCGGCAATTTTGGATAGATTCATTCCAGCCTCATAAAGCGTCTCAAGGGATTGGTTTTCTCGAATCTTCATATAGGCGAGGTTTAAATGTTCGAAGATTTTATCGTAATTCGCAATGACATGGCGCCGTTCCTGTAATTCGTTATACTCTTCAACACTAATATTAGCTTGTTTCAATTCTTGAAGTTGATACTTGTAAAACTCGAGTTCCGCTTGATTCGTTTGACTCATTGCCAAAAGATGTTCGTATTTCTTTTGAAGTTCACGGTATTGTGAATAGTTAGCTTGATATTCGGCTTTGATGGCGTGCAACGTCGTGTCTGCAAGGGCATCGATAATATATAAATAGTTATCGGCATGAATGAGCTTCGTCGTATCGTGTTGCACATGGATATCCACTAAGTATTGGGCAATCTGTTTTAATTGGTTGACCGTTACCAAAGATCCGTTAATCCGACAGATCGTCCGCCCGCTCTTATTGATTTCGCGATATAGGATGAGCAGCTCATCTTCTTCAATGCCGAACTGCTCGAGGAGTTCAGATATTTTTGGATGGGTGTAATGAAAGGCAGCTTCAATGATGGCCTGCTCCTTGTCGTGTCGAATCATGTCCTGTTGTGCTCGTTCACCCAAGACAAGGCCGATGGCGTCGATAATAATCGATTTCCCGGAACCTGTTTCTCCAGTCAGCGCGGTCATTCCATCTTCAAACCGAATGTCAAGATCATCAATGATCGCGAAATTTTTAATTTTCAACTGAACGAGCATATTATCACCCACTAACCCAATTTATGTGCTTCTTCCACCGTTTTTTTCACATCAATGGTTGGTGCAAGCGTCTCTTGATCATCTTGTGCTT
>DATCJW010000081.1:0-2346 GCA_036562595.1 Haloplasmataceae bacterium
GTTTTTGGGTGACGAGTTGCAGCATTCGTAGTATCAGTGGACTTTCTCTCATTCAGGAAGTCCTCATTTTTATGAGAATTATTCTTTATATAACATTTTCAGAATTATATAAAATGAATTTCTTAGTTTTTTAGTTATTACATAGTGAAAGCGGTTTAAAAAAATAATTTTCCCCCTTAACAAGCGCTTACAAAAATGTTATAATAAACTGATAGGCCGCAGGTCCTACACAGAAAACGAAAGTCAAAGGAGAAGATATGATGGATGTGAGATTTGAAAACGTCACCAAACGTTTTTCCGAAACAATTGCGGTAAATAACGTATCTTTGACATTCAAATCAGGAAAACTCACTGGACTACTTGGCCCCTCTGGTTGCGGCAAGTCAACGACGCTCTACATGATTGCTGGCTTATTAAAGCCAACGGAAGGAAGAATCTTTTTCGGTGAAGATGATGTGACCGCACTTGCGCCGGAAAAACGAGGGATTGGCCTTGTGTTCCAAAACTACGCACTCTATCCCCATATGACGGTTCGTCAAAACATTCTATTTCCACTAGAAAACATGAAAGTTAAACGAGAAGAAGCCATTCGACGTATGAAGGAGATGGCGGATCTCGTTGGTATTGGCAATTTATTAGACAGAAAACCTGTTCAATTATCAGGCGGTCAACAACAACGGGTTGCCATAGCCCGGGCGCTCGTCAAAATGCCACGCGTCTTATTATTAGACGAGCCATTGTCTAACTTAGACGCTCGCTTACGTCTTCAAACTCGCGAGGAGATCAAACGGATTCAGCGAGAAACGGGTATTACTACTATCTTCGTTACTCACGACCAAGAAGAAGCAATGAGTATATCCGATGAAATCGTTGTCATGGACCACGGTGTCATCCAACAGATCGGGCATCCTCAAGAGGTTTACAATAATCCGATTAACCTATTCGTCAGTAAATTTTTAGGTAATCCACCGATTAACGTCTTTGAAGGTGAAATAGTAAATGGTAAGGTCCTTGTCGGTGGAACCGAGGTGGCAAGCGTCAATTATAAGGACCGTAAAGTTTTTGTTGGTGTTCGTCCAGAAGACTTCACAACGGATCCGAACGGATTTGAAGTTAACATAGACGATATTCAAACGATCGGTCGGGACATCATACTACACTTTAAACTTGGTGGCAAGCCATCACGGGCGATTATTAGCGCAAATCAAATTGTCAATGATCGGACCGTAAAGATAAAAGCGGTTCGTTTCCATCTATTCGATCAAGAGACGGGTGATCTCGTTGCTGAATGATAAGCCCACGAACGTGACGCTTAAAGAGCGTGTTAAGGAATATGTTGAAACCGTTAAATGGAATGTGCGAAACATTTATCTCAAAGTCAGGGATACTGTTCGTGATGGCATTGCTGGCGCCTATGGCCGTTTTACCAAAACGACGGTCGGCCACTATATTCACCACTATTTCTTAAAATGGATTGGGCGAGGATTACGCAGTAAAACCTTTCAAGGGTATTGGTATCTCTTACCGGCTTTAATCCTGCTTGTCATTTTTACATTCTATCCCATCCTCAATTCATTTATCCTATCCGTCCTAAAGAACTATCTGCCATGGGATGCTTCGGATCCGATTAATCCAGGACCGAAGTTTGATGGTTTTACATTTGAATACTTCCGGGTCATCTTAAAACCCAGTTTCCAACAAGCGATCAAGAATACAGCAGTAGTTGTATTCATTTCTGTCCCCGTTGCGATTGTTATCGCGCTTTTCATCGCTGTTATGTTAAACTCAATTCCGAAGTTAAGATCGTTCTTCCAAACGGTCTTCTTCCTACCCTATGTCACCAACACGATTGCGATTGGGCTAGTCTTCTCCTACATGTTCAACTACCGATACGGTATTGTCAATAAGGCCATCCAATTTTTCGGTGGCAAACCAATCCATTGGACGGATGCAGGGGCCAGTTATTGGACGGCCATGTTCGTTCTGCTTGTATATACGATATGGAACTCGCTTGCCTTTAAGATTCTTGTCTTTACAGCAGGGCTTGCTAACATCGATAAGCAATACTACGATGCGGCTAGGGTAGACGGCGCATCGAGATGGCGAATCTTTACCCGTATTACCGTCCCGCTACTTTCACCCATCATCGCCTATGTCACCATTACATCCTTTATCGGTGGGTTTAAAACTTACACCTCAGTTGTCGCGCTTTATGGCGAGACAGGGCAAACCGCGGGGGGAATTGACTTACGGACGATCGTTTTCTACATCTATGAATATATTATGGATGGCCAAGCGACAACCCCGGGATCGCTATCGCAAGGAGCAGCGACCTCGCTCATTCTC
>DATCJW010000046.1:0-5087 GCA_036562595.1 Haloplasmataceae bacterium
GGCGCCAGCGCCTTCGTAAACGCCTCTTTCGGATCCATCTCGCCATACGTCTCTTTGCCAATTTTGAGCGGGGACTTGCGCTTCCGTGGCATGACACCACCTCCTCGCCACACCGTATGCTCGTGGGACACGTGGACGGCCCAGCTCAGTTAGTGGCCGTCGCGGTAGTCGAACACGCGCAGCAGTTGGTCGTTAGGCATCCGATCACGCTCCTTTGCTATGTCGCGTTTCGTGAGCAATTTGATCAAAAAAATCGTCGCCAAGGAGATCCTCGATCTTAACGCCAAAGAAGTCGGCAATCTTCTTTAGCGTTTTAACACTCCCAACGCGATGCCCGGCTTCTAGCATCGCGTAAGTGCTTTTGGGGATACCGATTGCTTTGGCAGCTTCCACTTGAGTCAATTTCCGCTGCTTCCGAAGCTTCGCGAGGTTAACATTCTTCAAATTCATCACCCCCTGATTGCTCACTATTAGTGACATCCTCTGCTTTGATTATAGTCCTCTTCCGTGAGCATTGTCAATACTTTCTCTCACGATTCGTGACATACCTTTTAACGCTCACGCAATGTGATAATCTATATCTGTAATCGTTGATAAAGGTAGGGTGTGGTCAGGTTGGATAAAGAAATGATACGAAAACGTATTACCGAACTAAGACAAAAGAGAGGACTTTCGCAAACAGAATTTGCTAAGCGTTTTAAAGTCGCCCGTAGCACTGTCGCCATGTGGGAAACGGGTGACAGAGTGCCGGACACAGAAACCATTGGGAAGTTGGCTGAATTCTTCGGCGTGTCTTCTGACTATTTGCTCGGTCTCACCAACGATCCAACACCACGCCCTCGCATCGACTTTGAAAACGATATACTTGAGATCGACTCTGTTTTACGCATTCCTCTCCTCGGCTACATAGCTGCTGGGAACCCAATCTTCGCCGACGAGCACATTGAGGATTGGATCGAGTTCCCGAATTTCGGTGGTAAGTACAAACCCGGAGAGCTTTTCGCCCTCCGGGTCAAGGGGGACTCGATGATTGGCAGCCGGATTTACCCCGGTGACGTGGTGATTGTTCGTATGCAGGACGACGTAGACGACGGCGACATCGCGGTGGTTAACGTTGATGGCGAGAATGCCACTCTCAAACGAGTTAAGAAGGTGAACGGTCAGTACATCTTGTACCCAGACAACCCTAACTATCAACCCATCGTAATCGATAGCGACCGCGCCCGAATCTGCGGGAAGGTTGTGAAGGTATTCTTCGAACCAAATAACGGAGGATAATCGTTTTCGTGGAAGGACAATGGCTTGGGGGATGCTCCCATGAGCCTACATGAACGTTTAGTAAATCTCAGGAAAATGCACGGCTACACGCAACAGAAAGTAGCCGAAGCACTTGGTATCAGCAGAGGTGCCTACGGGAATTATGAAACCGGTAAAAGGGAGCCTGACACCGAAACCTTATCTGCTCTCGCCGAATTGTATGGGGTTAGTGTCGACTTTCTCTTAGGACGTACAGATAATCCGGCCCCTCCTTCTACTCGTCGTGATATTGACCGGGGAACTACCATCGGAAAGCGACTAAAGCAATTGAGAGAAGAACGACAACTGACTCTCCGGCAATTGGCGCAGGTCGCCCATGTTTCCCACTCATTTATCTCCGATATAGAACAAGGCCGCAGCAATCCCTCTATTGAGACTCTTAAGGCTCTTGCCCGGGCTCTTGGAGTTTCCCTTACCGATTTAACAGATGATCCTACCCCTGCAGAAAGGGGTGAAACTCTAAACATTCCAATTGTGGGCAAAACCCATGGTGGGCTTCCTATTTGGGCTGAAGAGTGCATCGAAGGTTGGATCACTCTTCCGCAAAATGCTCTGTCTAGTGGCAAATACTTTGCACTTCATGTTGAAGACGAAAGCATGTCGCCGATGATCCCTGAGGGTTCGCTCATAATCGTTCACCAGCAACCATCAGTGGAAAACGGGAAAATTGCCGTCGTCCTGTGGGATGGCGAATATAAGGCGCATGTCCGACGCGTGTATGTTGACGAAGCTCAAAAGCTTGTCATCCTGCAGGCAATCAACCCTGCTTATCCCCCAATCACCGTAAAACCGAACAAAGTGAGGATACTAGGGCTAGTGAAAAAGGTTCTTGCAGATCTTCAAACCGCCACAATAATAGGGATTTGAGTCGATCATCTGCTCGCCAAAAAAAAAACGGGAGTGCCAAGCGGCACTCCCTGTTTAGATACGGTTTCGTGAAATCTTGAGAAGAGGAAAACGGGGGGAGATCAAAGTGGAAGGGAAACAGAGACGGAAGAAGAGTAATAAAGAATCTGTGGTCCATATACCTTTAACTGCTGGCTTGAGAATAGTCATTGTATTTATGTCGTGGCTCACTGTGTGTCTTAAGCCTGATACCTCAAGAGCTTTCTTTTCTACACTGTTTTTGGCATCCATCACATCCGGCTACGAGTTTGCTGTGCTATACTTTGAGTACCGGAAAACGGTCCTTTCAAAGGTGTATGGAACCGGATTTTCCGTTGCCTTATTCATGTTCATATATTGGTTTTTGGGGTTTGTCGGAATGATCACACTAGATGTAAATAACATGGTTTTTAAAATGGGACCAGCTTCACCAATACCCTTAGATGTTAGCTGGCCATTTTATTGGTTACTGATTCCTGCATTTTCTTTTCCGTGCTTAATAGCAGCTGAGCAAATAATTAAGTCGATCGCAGTGTCATCCGGAAAAAAGCCAATTACGGGTTAATACGATGTGTCCCAAGGGAATAATGGTAAAACTGGAGGGGACACGGATGCCATTCAAATACGTTTTGCTGGGTTTTGCTGTCGTGTATTTCCTGACAAGTTTGCTGGGGCTCCTAATAAGATGTTACCGCCTAGGTTTTAAAACACCCGTTTGGGTATATGCGGTTTGCTCGTATCTTTTTCTATGGACTTTAGCGCTCCTAGCCCCGTTAGGTATGGCAATTTTTATTCTAAAGGGTGGCTTCCCGGAGATAAAAAAAATATCCGAAAGAATCATTTGGAGCATTATCTCCATACCAGTATGCTTTCTAGCATTAATCGGTTCATTCCCTGAGCTTATCTACAAGGTGATTTGGAGAAAAGCTGAAGAATTCAACAATAATCTAGAAATGATTAGACAGCGCAAAATACCTGGAGTTCAAAGAACAACAGCTGTAACACTCATAAAGACGACTGTTGAAGGGATCGTCTCAAGCCTACATGAAACATTGAGAGTGAAGTTCGTGTAGGGAGTGCCAAGCGGGCACTCCCTACTCTGGTGATGCCCCATGCCCCGAGAAGCCTTTTGCCGTCACGCTGAAGATGATGCATTTAAGCCACGGCCTAACGTAACAGGGGTTTAATTGTTGAGAAGAAGAAATGAAGAGAGTACCCCGGCCAAGAACCGAGGGATTTTTTGTTTTGGGGATTTACTTACAGTGTTGTATCCTTCAAAATTATGAACAGAGATGATTTTTTAGCAACAAACGGAGGGTTGTTATGAGTTCACTCAATCTTTTCGAAAATGCCATTGATTCTTTGAAACACGCCTTAGAACATCTTTCAAATTTTCATGGTGAATTAAGCATTAGTGATGCAAAACAAGCTATAATGAATCTCGTTAACGCTGCCGATCTGCTAGTTGTTGAAAAGTTAAGGAGAATTGATGAGAGCGCCATTTTTGTTGATGACGATGATGACTTTGATGATTTTGGGACTGGGTATAGGAGGACAATAGGAGCTGGTGAGGCATATAAAAAAATAAAAGATAAATTAAACCAGCCCATAGAGGAAGACGAGTTTGATGCATACAGAGTTCTAAAATTGCTAAGACATTCAGCTAATCATTATGAGTTTTCTTTTGGTGATGAACGAAAGGAGAATATCGTATTCCTTCTGCACTACATAGCGAGGTTTTTGGAAAACGATTTGGATGAAAAGCTTGAATATCATTTGACGGAGGAGGAATTTGACACCTATCTTTCTCTAATCAAAGACCTTGATTATGGCGAAGTTCTTTTCCAACGTAAGAAAGCCGCTGTTAAGGAAATCATCAGGTGTATGGAATACAGAAGGTTTGAAGATGGAGGCGATGAAGTCGTAGCAGATTGGCCTTGTCATGAGTGTGGAGAAAGAGGTGTTTCTCTTACTGAAGACTTAGCCCCCATTGGTGAATGTGTATTTTGTAAACACAAGCATGATGTAGAATTTTGTGAAAACTGTGGTTATGCTTTTGACCCTTATTACGAAGGGATGTTTGATGATGTTACCTTGTGTGATGCTTGTTGCGAGCGTTTCGAGCGCTGGTGACTGATCGCGGGCAAATTACCCGTAGTATTAATGATAATGAGGTGATAAAAATTGATTATGGTCAGCGGGATGATGTTTAACAAAGAGGGTTATCCGGTTGGTGAAATTCAAAAAGGAACGTTAATCGTCAATAAAACATACTTGAAAGAAACTGAAGGCTATCGTTTAAAATATGATAAGGACATAGATATTTATAAAGAAGATGAACCACTTGCTGAATGGTTAAAGAAAAACAAACCCCATATCGTTGAATGGTCGTTAAAAGTTGAAAATGCTTATATTCCGGTTGGTGAACAAAAAATCGCGCAAAACATCGACAATCCCGTGACCCTGCGTTTGATTTCGAAAAGCGGTAAGAAGTATTTTGGAAAAGCAATTGTAGATTCAGTTACTGAACTTGGAAAAGCAAAACAAGGCTACACATACTTGATTTCGATGAGGGGTACGGGTTTTCTGACTGAAAGCGAAAAATAATGAGGCTTATCAGGCTCCGATTTATTTTGACGGGCTGTTGCGCCCTATTCCCTATCCCTGCCAAGCAGGGATTCCATCCGGCCTCAGGCGAAATTGCAAAGTGAAATTCATAGGGATGCCTTCACGGCATCCCCATCATTTTGCTATTGGTATGCACCAGGTTGGATATATGGTTCCGGACCGTTTTTTCGCTGATAAAGAGCTGGCGGGCGATTTCTTTCGTCGTCTTGTCCTGCACCAAGAGCTCAAACACTTCTTTCTCTCGCTTCGTCAACAGC
>DATCJW010000051.1:0-4560 GCA_036562595.1 Haloplasmataceae bacterium
ATGCATAGGATAATGCGATCTTCCATGTCCCAACCTCCGAACAAATGTTCGTTCACTATTTATTATATGCTGCAACCTTATAAAATACAAGAATCTATGCGAACGTTTGTTCTTATTACGAAGCCGTGAATGCTTGTTAGATAATTATTACCTTAAATCATTACGTATATTAATTGGTAGAATGACTGATGATGTAACATTTTTTTCTTCTTTTTCATAAAAACCGTAAAAGGCGTCGTAACGACGCCTTTTGTATTTTATCCTCGTTTAATGATTTGAAAACGGTCATCCAATAGGAGCCAGTTTTGAGGAAAGGATAAGCCGAGTTTCCAGTAACTGATGCCGCGCAAGTTTTTCCGTTCGATGAGATCAAACTTGCTTTGAATGGAACGGGCATCTTCAAACCACACCTCATGCTTTCTGCCTTCAGTATCAACATAGTTGAAATAGGGAGCTTGGGCAACTTCGTCAAATTGAATCGACACGTTATGTTCCCGGGCCAAACGAATGGCTTCTTGAGGACTAATCGCCCGCGCAAAAGATCCTTCCACAAAGGGCAATGTCCAATCATATCCGTATAGGTTTTGGCCTAACAGGATCTTTTGAGGCGGGATGACAGAAACTGCGTAATCCACAACATCTTCCACTTTATCGAGCGGCGATACGGCCATGGCGGGTCCGCCACTATATCCCCACTCATAAGTCATGAGGACCACGAAGTCGACCGTCTGACCGTGAAAAGGGTAATCGTGGGCAGTATACCAGGGACCTTCCTGCTCGCCGCTAACTTTTGGAGCTAAAGCGGTTGAGATGAGAAGACCCGCGTCATGAATGCGATCTCGAGCCTTCATTATAAAGGCATTATATCGATTGACATCTTCGGGCAATAAAAATTCGAAATCAAAGTGGACATCTCGGGCCCCAAGCGTCAAAGCCGTATTGATGATTTCCGTCAGTAATCGATCTTGTAGGTTTTCATCACTCAATATAATATGGCCCAACTCGCTACTGAAAGCTCCTTCCTCCAAGTTGGTGACCACCATCATTAACGCTGCCTGATTCATTCGTGCAATTTGTGGAAAATCATTTAATGGAGGGGGAATGAGCCTTCCCTCACGGCTAACCCGATAGCTGAACGGAGCTAAGTAGGTCAACAAGGGGGAAGCCTCTCGTGCCGACTGAATAAGATTGGGTGACACGGGGGCCGTCAACGGCTCGACATAGGCATTCACTTCAATCGCACGCTTTCTTGTTCGAGGCGGGATGAAGAGTGTCTCTCCTGCGTTTAAAACAGCCCCAGGAAACAGACCATTCGCTCGAAGGAGTTCGTCAACCGTCATTCCATATCGTCTTGCAATTAGATAAAACGAATCGCCAGGCTGTACAGTATAAAAAAGTCCATCAATCGGAATGACGAGAGCCTGCCCAACGACTAAGTTTCCCGGTTCATCCAGACCATTGCTTGAGATTATGGCAGCCATCGACGTATGGTAACGTCGTGCGATATCAAACACGCTCTCTCCTGGACGGACGACATGAATGTGCATAAATCATGTACTCCTTTCATAGACTTCTACCGCTATCATATGACATATTTCCCGAAAAATATGACTCGCTAATTACCTCCATTTTGTTTATTGATTCCATTGTTTCTTTATTCGTCAATCTTGGTGATAAATTAACCCATAAAAAATAAAAGGCCGTAACCACTCGATAGGGTTACGGCCTCTGTAAATCATATAAATGAATGGCCTATTCGCCAAGCTCTTCAAAATACGCAATACAAGCCTGATTGGCCACATCAATGATGGCTTCAACCTCGTCCCATGACTGAATGATAGCACCACTAGCAAATCGATGACCCCCGCCATTAAACTTTTTAGCAAGGGTATTGACAACAGGGCCACGGGAACGAAATTCCACTCGGATGAAGCCGTCATACTCAACAAAGAAAATCCATAGGTATACTTCTTTAATATTCGACAAGATGTTGACCATATCCGCAGCATCATCGGGATGAAGGTTAAATCGATTTAAAATTTCCTGATTAACCTTCATATAGCCAACCCCGTGTTCCGTTAGCGTAAAATGCGTTTGTACGAAACCAGTAAACTTCAGTTCTTCAATCGATTTATAGTAGATATGTTTGTAGAGTTCCTGTTTATCGAAAGGAAAGGCATATACTAATGCTCCGTGGTGGAGGGTACGTTCCGACACGTTTTCGTAATAGAAGCGCCCAGAATCGGTGAGTAAGCCTGCATATAGAACACGGGCTGCTTCTGTTGTCAACATTAATCGGTCTTGATTATGAACTACCAGATCGATGATCATTTCCGTAACGGCTGCAAAACTAGTGTTTACCCATTCGAGATCAGCGATCGGTTGTGTCATTGGGTGGTGGTCAATCTTTATAAGCTGCTTCGCATGAAAGACTCGTTGATCTTCTACGCGATGTTTATCCCCGACATCGACAATAATCCCTAGCGCATCGTTGTATACATCATCATGAACCTCGTCCAACTCGCCCAAGAACCGTGTTTTTTCATTATGCTTCCCAACAGCATAAACCCGTTTTTCAGGATAGCTAGCTTGTAAAATGTATTTTAATCCCAGTGCTGATCCGATACAGTCGGGATCGGGCTGTATGTGATGGTGAATGATGATGGTGTCATATTGCTCAATTAAATCTACGATTTCCTTTTGGATCATAGCGAATCACCTGAATCTAATTGTTCGTTATATTGCCTACAAAGTTCATCTGCATCGCGAATAATTTCATCGACTTGTTCCCAGCTGTCAGCCAGCGTACCACTTGCCCATGCGTGGCCCCCACCACCATATTTAGCAGCCAGTTTATTGACAATCGGGCCACGAGAACGGAAACTGGTGCGTATTTTACCCAATTTTTTATCTTCCGTAAAGAAAAGCCATACGATAATTTCTTTTAGATTCGCTAGCGTGTTAACCATCCCAGATGCAAAATCGGCTTCAATGCCAAATTGATCAAGTAGGGCTTGGTCAACCTTCATGTAGGCTAAACCGTTCTCTGTATATTCAAAGTTTTCCATGATGTATCCCACGAATTTCAAATCTTCGACAGAACGGTAATACAGATTTTCGTAAAGCTTTTGCTTATCGAAGTTATATTTAAATACTGTTGCTCCATAGCGTAGCGTCCGTTCCGTCACACTATTATAGTAGAAGCGGCCCGTATCTGAAAGTAGCCCCGTATATAGGGCTTCTGCGGCTTGATCCGACATAATAAGTCGGTCTTTGTTATTTAGATAAATGTCGATAATCATTTCGGCACAAGCAGCATAAGTTGTATCTACCCATTCTAAATCGGCAAACTCTTCCGTCAATGGATGGTGGTCAATTTTAATCAGTTCTTTGCCCTTACTAAACCGTTCATCATCAATCCGTTTCTTATCTCCAACATCCACAATGATGACGAGGGCATTCTCGTAGTCTTCATCCTTCACATCGTCCATCGGGCCCATAAACCGCGTCCGATCAGTATGTTCTCCTGCACATAAGACGCGTTTCTTCGGATAGGATGCTTCAATCAAATATTTCAGGCCTAATTGAGAACCTATGCAGTCTGGGTCTGGGCTAACGTGATGGTGGACAATAATGGTGTCATATTGTTCTATTTTGTCAACTATCATTCTCTGTATCATGTTTATACCTCCAATTCCATAACATTATATATTAGCACAGTTATTGAAAATAACCAATATATTTGTCTATTTTATCTACACAAAATCTACTTTTTTAATGGAATTGGGGTATAATGGCTTTGGTTTTGTGATTTTTATATGACTTATTGCGAAATAACCCTAATCCAGATTTCGAAACATAGATAATCTTATCACACCAATAGCAGGCAGGGGGATAGATAGAGAAGCGTCCAACAGTAGGCCTTTCCCTTCACCCTTTTAACTTCTTCCAATGTAAACCATAAAGGATGATTTTCAGCTTTAATATTGAGTTCAAATCGCACATCATGCTTTGAGACATGTCTTCCACATTCTTTTAACAAAAGCCACAATTTAAATGTACCAGGGTGATGGAAACATGTCTCTTCTTTTCTATAAATATAGGTGTGAGTGAATCAAGTCACCCACACCCGAAATTATAGAATCAAATTTTAGAACTAATCAATGTACCTTAGTATCATTTATTTATTCTGATATAGACCCGTACACGACAATTTCATCAATAATTAGGTCTGCTCTTTCAGATGGTTCCTTATCAAAAGTCAGTTGAAATTTAAGATATATATTACCCTCAACATTAATGTTAGCTGTAAATGTTTGTGCTCTTCCAGTGAGCTTAAAAGTTTTAACGTCAATAAAGTTTTCACCGTCAAATGAATATGCAACTGTGACATTGACTCGTCCATTAGGGCTCTTAGCTGAAAACATTACTTTTGTTACGTCTTTCAGTGTAAAATTTGTTGCTGCATATCCTAAATTATTTTTGGCACTTTTAAACCATCTCATTTGAGCTGATTGAGATCCTTCAATGCTGTTGTTTGTAGATACAGTACCATAATAG
>DATCJW010000053.1:0-4577 GCA_036562595.1 Haloplasmataceae bacterium
GATGAGAACCTCGTCTAGGCCAAGCGAGCGAATGCGTTCGAAAAGATCTGCTAAAGGATAACGTTTTTCTTCAATCAAAGGCTCAAATGCCTCTCCTTTGGCATGGTAGATCGTCGCAAAGACGCTTTCCCTTCTCGCGTCGATAATCGGAAGGATGTAGTTTGCTTTCCCCCGATAAGAACTGGCAATCAGCGCCAATGTTGAAGTCTGAAAGAGAGGCTTATTGAGTGTATAGGCTAACATTTTACCAACCGTTACGCCAATCCGGACGCCCGTATAGGACCCTGGTCCGGCCCCAACGATTAGCGCATCGACATCTTGTATCGTTTTCCCTACGCCTTTAAGGAGTCTATCGAGTTGAACGATAAGTCGTTCCGAGTGGTTGCGATTGGCGGAATCAAAATGCTGCGCGATGACTTGGTCACCGTCCAACAACCCGATGATGAGCGCTTGGGTTGCCGTATCAATTAAGAGCTTAAGCATGATCAATCACTTCACAAAGCCATTCATATTCTGAAGATTGGGGGATCAGTTCGATTTTGCGGATGTTTTCATCTATTGAAGCGATCTTCACCTTGAGATGGGCGGGAGGGATTTGAGATGAAATTTTATCTGGCCACTCGACGACGGTTACCCCTTCGCCGAAGAAATAGTCTTCCAATCCTAAATCTTCAAAAGCATCCTCCAAACGATAGGCATCGATATGATACAAAGGAAGGCGTCCGTTGTATTCTTTGACGATGGTAAAAGTCGGGCTGTTAACCGTTTGGTGAATGTCCAAACCCTTAGCTATCCCTTTCGTCAGTGTAGTTTTCCCAGCACCTAAAGGGCCTTCTAATGTAATGACCGCACCTGAAAAAAGATGCCGTCCAATCCGCTCCCCAAACGCAATGGTTTCTTGTTCATTAATGAATTGGTAGACATATTGTTTTCCCATTGTATCACCGTCATATCTTTTAATATTATATATCTATTATGTATCATCTATCAACTAAAAGAAGAAAAACGCAGCACAAGAAAAGAGGATATCAACCCGGGTTGATCACTCCTCTTCATCCTTAAATTTTAACTTCCGAACGAGACGGTCCTCGCCTAGGTGGGTGTTGGGAAAGATCGCGCGTGTCGCTTCTAAATACTGGTTTGGATCAAATAGGCTCGGACTAAAATGGGTTAAAATTAGTTCATCAACGGCGGCCTCCTTCGCTAATTGTGCCGCTTCACGGAAAGTCATGCGCTTGTTGCGTATGGCCTTATCCTGTTCGTCATCGGAACCGTACATCCCTTCGCAAATCAAAAGATTGCTTCCTCGGACGAAATCAACCAAGCCCGGGAAGGGACGCGTATCCGTCACGTAGGTTAATTGAATTCCACTCCGTTCTTCCCCTAAAACGAGATCAGGCGTATAGATGACTCCCGCCTCCTCAACCGTTTCCCCTTTTTGGAGACGGCTCCAATATTTTTTGGGAACCCCATTTTGTTCCGCTTTTTGCACATCAAATCGAGGAAAACGCTTGATGACAAATTTATAGCCTAAACAAGGAATGGTATGATCAAGAGGCATGGAATGGATTGACAGTTGTTCATCGATCACAAAGGCATCCTTAGGATCTTCAATAATCCGGAGTTCAAAGCCAAGATAGGGAACGATGACCAATAGCCCTTTCACCACCTCCCGAATACCTTTCGGACCGATAATCGTGATAGGCTCCGTCCGTTCACTGTTACGAATCGTTGCCAACAGCCCAGGTAAACCGAGGACGTGATCAGCATGGGCGTGGGTAATACAGATGACATCGATGGCTTTAAAACCCCAGGCTAATAGTTTCATCGACACTTGCGTGCCTTCACCACAATCAATCAAAATTTTCCTTCCTTTATAGCTAACAAGTAGTGAGGTTAAAAAACGGTAGGGGGTGGGCATGCTGCCGCCACTTCCAAGTAATGCAACATCGAGCATGAAAATTCACCATCTTTTCTACTTCATCGATTTTAAATTCGGATAAACCTTAGGAACAGTCTCTTTCATTTTACTTGAAAATGGATAGAAATTCCACTACCCACCAGTAATCGAATCGACGTGAGGTTCATTTTCTTTCCAATAAGCCATGATGTGCCATAGGCATAAATTGAGTGTTGTAATATGAAACTTAAGCCCTGAGTTGAAAAACGCCATGGTCTCAACCATGGCATAAGCGAACATCCTCATCAAAGAGTGGAAGTTCATAAATCTCTTAAAATCTCTCGCTTTTTCGCCTCGTATTCCGCGTCCGTTATCAGGCCTTGATCCCTTAAATCCTTTAACTGCCGTAACCGCCCTTCTATATCTTTCTGATCGGCCTTGGTGTCTTGACGTTGTTCCTGAGCCATCTGTTGAGCGATATCGTCCACCCAGTAATCTAAGAAGTCTTTTGGTACCGACGGTTGGCCATATCGAAGATTAATGTCTCGTTTGACAAAGACAAGCCGTTCTTGGTCGACTCGATCAGCCCGTATAGCCTCGTAATGTTTGATTAAAGACCGTATGTCGGCATAGAACGTGTCCAAATGTCCGATCGACCGGTAGAAGGATTGAATGGCTTTGGCATCTGATTTTGCCACCGGATAGGTCGAGCCGCACACATCACATACCGCATAATAACGATTGGTAAAGTACAGAGGAATAAGAAGAATGAGATGCCGATGTTGTTTGATCAGCGATTGCGGCGTATGTCGCTGACAAGTTTCACAATACTGAGTTTTATAGGGACCTATGGGCTGATAGGAATCATTCCATGATATGAAAAAGAAAAAGCTAGCCATCATCCACAACACCATCCGTTAATCCATTAGGCGTTCTGAGTTTCCTGCATATCCAATATTTTCCTTCCTTATTTATTATATCAAAAGATTCTTCATCATAATCCCCTAAATTTAAAAGGACAGGGTACAAAACCCATGTCCTTATACTTTAGAGAGAAGCATTTCAAGAAAAGTTAGGCGATGCCTAAAATCTTTTTTGCATTTTTGATCCGCTCTTCCGTCGGCGTGCTGATACCGCGGAGAGGATAGTTCAGCCCAAGTTTTTCCCACTTATAAACTCCCATTGTATGGTAGGGAAGCAGCTCTACTTTTTCTACTTGTGAAAGAGAGTCGAGAAACGTTTTCAAAGCGATGAGATCTTCGTCAAAATCGGTCCATTCCGGAACCAAGACGTGACGGATCCACATCGGCTTATTCTTTTTATCGAGATAGCGAACCAACGCCAAGATCGTTTCGTTCGAGTGTTTGGTGAGGCGCTGATGTCGCCAGTTATTCATCTGTTTAATGTCTACAAGAAATAAATCGGTATACTCCAACAACTCGTCGAATCGCTTCAGCCACTGTACGTCATGCCGGAAGGGTTGGCCGCAGGTGTCGACAGCGGTATGAATGCCTTCTGCCTTACAACGTTTAAAAAAGGCAATGAGAAAATCCAGTTGAAGCAACGGTTCGCCCCCGCTAACCGTCACCCCTCCTTGATCGCCCCAATAAACCCGGTAACGAATCGCTTCCTGTAGAAGCTCTTCCGGCGTGTACGGTTTTCCAAGCCCTTTCACCCACGTATCGGGATTATGGCAATATTGGCAGCGCATGGGACACCCTTGTAGGAAAACCACAAAACGAATGCCAGGGCCATCTAACGTTCCAAAACTCTCTGTTGAGTGAACATACCCCTTAATGGACATGGAATCATCCTTTCGACGCTTGATGAGACCAAAACGGTCTCTTTTAAGCAATGAAGTATTCGGACTAAATCCGTTCGTGCATCGTACGGCTGATAACTTCAAGCTGTTGTTCACGAGTCAATTTTATAAAGTTGACGGCATATCCGGAAACGCGGACGGTGAGTTGTGGATATTTTTCTGGATGTTCCATGGCATCGATGAGCGTTTCCCGATTCAAGACGTTAATGTTTAAATGGTGCCCGCCTTGACGCACGTAGCCATCAAGAATATGCACGAGGTTGTCGATCTTCTCCTCCTCATCCCGGCCAAGGGCAGAGGGAATGATGGAGAAAGTATTGGAAATGCCGTCCAGCGCATAGCGATAGGGCAGCTTTGCCACAGAAGAGAGAGAAGCCAGAGCGCCATGAGTATCCCGTCCATGCATCGGATTCGCCCCAGGTGCGAAAGGCTGCCCGGCTTCGCGCCCATCCGGTGTCGCACCGGTATTTTTTCCATAAACGACATTGGACGTAATTGTAAGAATCGACGTCGTGGGAATGGCATTGCGGTAAGTTTTGTACTTCTTCACTTTCGACATGAAGGTTTTCAAGAGCCAGACTGCGATCTCATCCACTCGGTCATCGTTGTTCCCGTATTTTGGAAAATCGCCTTCGATTTCAAAATCAACCGCGATCCCTTGTTCATTCCGAATCGGTTTCACCTTGGCATATTTAATCGCCGACAGGGAATCGACGGCAACCGAAAAGCCTGCGATTCCAGTAGCCATCGTCCGTATGACCTCAGTATCGTGAAGGGCCATTTCCAAGCTTTCATAACAGTACTTATCGTGCATGTAGTGGATGACGTTCAATGTATTGACGTACAACTCACAGA
>DATCJW010000058.1:0-3697 GCA_036562595.1 Haloplasmataceae bacterium
ACGATGACAACATCCGCACACACCTGGCGGCCATTAACGCCCGCCGCACCCGGCCCATCACCCTCCGCTATTTTCAATACCTGGCAGCGCTGTACACGGAAATCGTCCTCGACCGCCTGTTCAACCACAAGGCGCAACTCCTGGCTGATCTGAACGCCTTTGTGTGCCAGCGCAACGCAAAGAAATTGCCCAGCGAGCCGCAGGGGGCACACCCTATAACGTTTCTATTCTTAGTATCTTTAATAGATCTTAGATATTTCCAGTAAATGGGGATGTATGGTTTTTCTATACATGCTTTTCGTATCGCCTTTTTGACATTTTACGTTATAATATATAAATAAAATAAAAAAGAAAAGGCGGGCACAGACAGGATATATCCCGATGCGAATCGAGATCATGTCAACGTGCTGTCAATAAAGGGGGAAGTGACGTGAAGAAAGAAAAACCGATTGTGGGAATTATCGCCCACCGGGAGATCCGAAATGGCCGCGAATACGGTGGCATCTACTACAATTACATCGAGGCTATCAAACAGTCAGGAGGGGTGCCGATTTTAATCCCACCGCTTCTTGATGCGGATGATCAAGATCAACTCCTCACCCTAATAGATGGCCTCCTCATTCCTGGGGGTGGCGATGTTCACCCCAAGTTCTATCAGGAACCAATCTCTCGCAAGTGTGGAGCCATTGATCAGGAGCTGGACGAATTTGAGATTCACTTTATCCAACGGGCAAGAGAACGCGGATGCCCACTTTTCGGGATTTGTCGGGGCATGCAGGTCTTGAATGTTGCCTTTGGTGGGAGTCTTTATCAGGATATCGAATACTATCCCCGTTTGGATGATCGGATTACCCATGCTCAAGATCGGCATCGTATTCCCGAACATCTTCCGGTCCATCCAGTAAAAATTCAAGTGGGCAGCCGTATTTTTGAGGCCCTTGATCAGGAAGACGTGATGGTCAATAGCTTCCATCACCAGCTCATAAAGGATATTGCGCCGGGCTTTGTCGCGGTGGCGGCCAGTCCAGACGGCATTGTCGAAGGGATCGAAAGTACGGAGGATCCCCTCATAATCGGCGTCCAATGGCATCCGGAAAAGATGTATAAACAGGATCCCCTTCAACGCAAGCTATTTGATTTCTTTATCGATTATCTGGACGTTCGAAAACAGTTCAACCTTAGGGGATAAAATAGAAATAAAACATGATATCTTCGTAGTATCTAGTATTTTTTAGACAAAAAAAGCCAAACTAAGACTGGTGATGGAAATGAAAATCGGTCAAACGGTTGGAGCCCTCAAAATCATTAAAGAGAGTGACTACAAACGGGCGACACCAGTCAGTAAGTATCCTTCAAAACACTACATTTGTGAGTGCCAGTGCGGGAATCTCGTTGAAGTTCCCGAAGGCTACCTCGAATACCGGATTGTAAAGAGTTGTGGCTGTCGGTATCTTTAGGACCTTTAGAGGTCCTTTTTCATTTCTTTTATCGATTAAATGGTGTTCTTTTGAAAAGCTTCGGGAATATAGTATAGTAAGAACGAACAAAGGGATACTAGTAAACAAAAGAGAAGGAGTGATGATAATGAAGGTATATGAGTTTAATGCACAGGAAGGCATCTATTACATTGCTCCCGATCGGATAGTGAAACGGATCGGGGAGAATCTCTATGAAACCTATCGCATTACGGTATTAGACTATTTGAAAACGCTGACCATTAATCGCATAGATTTTAATGAAATCGATGCGGCATATATCGATCAGAAACTATCGGAATGTGGCCTCATTTACCACCGCGACCAAGGGAAAATCGTACAGAAACACGACGAGGCAAAGGTTGTAGAGAGTGATCGTGAGAAGATCCCTTATGTCCTATCCGATCGTTTGAGCTATAGCGGCTATGTCCATGAATCGGCGACAACGTATCAGTTTAATCATGCGCGGGAGTTGAATGAAATCCTATTGGAGCACGACATCCCGATTAAATATACCAACAGTATGCTAGAAGATTTATAGTGACAATTGAAGGCGGACAGCCCATCTTTGGAGCGATTGATTATACCGGATGAAAGCATGCTAATAAGTACAGTCGGTCGGTTACAAGATGAACAATGATTTCTTAGCGTTATATTTGTTGAACAAAAGAAAAAATCCGCAGTGATTTTTTCTTTTTTATGTAAAAATATTTTAGGGAACGCCAAAGGATCGATGAATTGACGGAAAATCTTTTAATCATTTGATTAATATATTATAATAAGCTTAAATACATTAGAGTAAAGTAGGGATTGCCATTGAAACGCGCATACCTCATCTACAACCCAACAAGTGGGAGAGAACGGATTAAGCACCAATTACCCTATATAATCAAACGCTTGCAAAAAGCGGGGTATGACGTCACCCCCCATGAGACGACCGGCCCTAACAGCGCCAAGGAGGCCGCTTCACGCGCGTGCCATGAACAATACGACCTCATCGTCGCCGCTGGAGGGGACGGGACGCTATTTGAAGTGATCAATGGGCTGGCCGAGTCCCCGAATCGCCCGATACTAGGGATTATCCCTGCTGGCACCACAAATGACTTTGCACGGGCCCTTCGAATACCCTTCAGGCTAAGCCGGGCACTGGACGTCATTTGCGAAGGAGAAGTACAGGCACTCGATATCGGTCAAGTCAATGGGGCTTCCTATTTTATAAACGTGGCCGCAGGCGGAGTGATGACCGAACTGACTTATGAGGTCCCCATCAAGTCAAAAAAATTGCTTGGTCGATTGGCATATATCTTAAAGGGTTTTCGTAAACTTTTCGGCATTCGGTCGACAAGGATTCGCCTCACCTATGGAGATACGGAGTATGAGCAGGACATTTTCTTTTTCTTGGTCTGTAATACACAGTCTGTTGGTGGTTTTCGCAACGTGGCGCCGCAATCGAAATATGATGACGGTAAGTTTGATGTGATCATTTTTGAGAAAATGAACCTCTTTCATGTCATAAAATTACTCGTTCGGCTCTTCTTCTATCGGCCATTGAAAGGAAAACACGTGAAATATCATCAGCTTTCAGAATTTACTGTTGAATTGAAAGGATCCTTTGCGGTCAATTTAGACGGCGAAAATGGTGGTCCTTTCCCATGTCACTTCAAAAACTTGAAACATCATATACGGCTTCTCGCACCGAATAAGAAAGAGGCATAATGCCTCTTTTTTTCGTTTATTTTCCAACCATAAATATTTGAATCATACGAAAACTAATAGAAGAAATAACTACGACCATTTGCCATGAGGAGACGAATAACATGAAAAAAGTAGGGTTTTTCTTATGGATAATGGCGATTGTCATGCAAGTAGCTATTACAGCCAAAGCCGAGATAACCGAAGCCGGACAGTTGAAGCAAAGGATGGAATTTTATGAACGGTATGAGTGGCTCACCGGCATCCCTTGGTCGCTCATCGCAGCAATCGATCAATATGAGCGGAATACTAAAAATTTTCGGGATTACTGTGTAAAAGAAGATGAGGTGATCTCCATCTGCATCGATCCGAAACAATGGAGTGGCCTGCTCAATCCTTTTCCTTTCGATGATCAGCCCCATCGCATCAGCCTATTTGGAGGGATCGGCAGGGATGGCGATGGTGACGGGAGGGCGGATTGGCATAACCCGCATGACCGGCTGATGACCATGATGACGGGCATTCTGACC
>DATCJW010000092.1:0-14355 GCA_036562595.1 Haloplasmataceae bacterium
TCGCCTGGTCTTATGTTGATGAAGCGGATGAAAATAACCGATTTTTTAATCTAGCAAGCGGCCAAGTCATCCTTCCCCCAGAAGGCCTCATCGTCGTCTATCTATTGGCTACCCTCTCGGACGGGCAGACAAGCGCCCAAAAAGTGTTTACCCTTGTCATTGGCGTGCCGGAAATCGTATCGATTGCTGGTGTTCTGGATGAGGATAACGGCACCGCTGTGGAAACAGTGGGGATCGTGACAGATTACTACCTGACGGATCAAACGATAAAATTCTTTTTAGAGGATGAGCAGGCAGGAATATTCGTCCAGGCGGACCGATCTTTCCTTCATTCCATTGCAGTAGGGAATAAAGTGTGGATCCGTGCGATAAAAACAGTGGAACATAATCAACCGATCCTAACCCATGTATCGCATTTAAAAGTCATTGCGAAAGATACCCCCATTGAACCGACGTACCTTGAGGATCCCGATGATTTGGCGAACCACCTTGGCCGGTATGTTCAGATAAATGGAGTGCTCCGCCAAAAGCACCATGATACGACGCTCGATTTCTGGTTAGTCAATGAGATGGGGACGTTTCAATTGGCAATGCCCGAAGACCTCGATGACCCGTCAAAAGAGGCGATTCGAAACCTTTTATCACTAAAGGAAGCGGGGATCGAGGTTACCGTTACAGCAGGCGTAGGCGCCCGTGGTGGAAACGTCTTTCTTTTACTCTTCCATTCATCTTCCATTCAGCTTGAATCGACTTCGCCGAATCTCGAACGAATGGCCGCAATCATCCAAGCGCATTTCGTGCAGCCCGAGTTACCTGAAGAGGTCACGGGGGATCTCGTTTTGCCGACGGGTGAGGACCTTCTCTTTGGTGCCGTGATCCAATGGCGTTCAAGCGATGAATCGATTATTTCTTCAGAGGGTAAAGTGACCATCCCGAATGACGATCAATGGGTTCAATTGACTTATGATATTATCTTTAATAATCGAACCATTAAAACGCATACCTATGACCTATTCGTACCAAAACGGAAAACCTATACTGAGTATTATGGCTCACTCGAAGGCATAACGGAACGCACCGCCTTTATCAAGGAGTTAACACGGATTATCAGCAACATGAACGTCCTTGATTACGGTGCAGCACGATACATTTTACCGGAGTCCGATGCGGATCCCTTAAATTCTGGTCATGTGATATTGGTTTATGACCGATCCTCCGTTTGGGGCGCTTGGGATGAAGGAAAAACATGGAACCGCGAACATATCTGGCCCCAGTCCTTACTCGTTGGAGCGGCGCGATCGGATCTCCATAATTTGAAGCCGGCCAATCCGGATATTAACAACCAAAGAGGCAATCGTCCCTTTGCGGATGGAGAGGATACGTATGGCATCGTTAACGGTGGTTGGTATCCTGGCGATGACGATAAAGGGGATATTGCCCGAATCATTTTTTACATGAATATCCGCTACGGATTGCCGATTCACGAGATGGGCGACCTAGAGATGTTTATTCGTTGGCATAAAGAGGATCCGGTCGATGATTTCGAACGCTATCGCAACGAGGTCATTTATACCTATCAAAACAACCGTAATCCTTTCATTGACTATCCCGATTTTGTCGCCATCGTCTATGAATATGCTAGTCCTGCTCTTGCTTCACGATGGGTTATCCAGGAAGTCAAGAATCTCTTTCATCTGGTCGCTATACTGCCTGATAAGGAAAGGCTCTTAATGACCGCCTAACTAAACGGCCGTTGGCCGTTTTTTTTGTGAGAATAACGAATAATCAATCGAGAAATGGTGGAGAAGGTCATCGGCGTATTGATAACATCAGGATAAATGAAGTATAATAAAATGGATTGATGTTTTGAGAAAGTAGGTGACTTCGTGCTTCTTTTAGGGACAAAGAAGTTACTACAATTTGTAAATGTTACGGCTGTTCAAAAGGAGCCGATGCCAACCGAATCCCTCCCCCCTCTATATCGTTGGCACGCGGATGTGGCAACCATCGACCGTTTGAAGTCCGTCGTTCTTGTGAACGAAGAAACCTTTTTTACCATCGTTTTCTATGGTTTAGAAGATAGCGACTTGGAACGCTTTGATGTAATCATGGCCGATGGGATTCGGGATGTCTTTCGTGACCTTTGCATCAATAAAACGGTCATCGATGCCTACTTATCCCAACATGTCCCTTTCGTTTACAACAAAACGACCAGCAATCCGCATATCGCCCATCTATCGGTCATCCTTGATGACATCAAACATAATGCCGATGCAATTCAAACAGAGACCCATGTTCAATCGATACTTTCAAAAAGATTAAACAAATATCCAATACAGACCGATCAGGGATTAATCGTACCGAAAGTGGCGATGTGGCAAGCATTAGAACGGAAATTTGGCGTAGCGATCTTTAAAACGAAGGCCATCGAACTTGGCGTCAACGTTGAATGCTCGCAACGGATATTAAAGAGGACGTTCATCGTCCCTCTTCGCTATACTTTCCGTGAACTGCACGAAACCCTTCAAATCGCTTTTAACTGGCCCAATACCCACCCCCATCGATTTGAGGTCAGGGACGAAACGGGGCATCCGATACTGACGATTGGACCCATCGAAACCTCATCAGAACAAACCTTTGATTCGATTTTTCGATCCGAAGAAACAACCTATTTAGAGTCCGTGTTGACTCAGCATCCCGTCATCTACTATACATATGGCATAGGTCAAGGCTTGGTTCACCATATCGATGTTTTGCGAACCGTTTTGGACTACCAGCAGCAGACGCCATTATGTCTTGAGGGAACAGGAACACTTCACGTTTCGATGACGGATGACGGCGAAGAAAGTTCGGATCGAAAAGATATGGTGAAAATGGAATATGAGGAAGCTTTTCTTCCTGAGGAAGTCAATCATCGCTTGAGTCGCTATTTCGGCGCTTAAGGATCAAGGCATCAAAAAAAAGAGTCGCTGTAGCGACTCATTTTTTTGTATACGCCCATCGTTTATAAGGCAGAAGGACTTACAACAGCAGTTCAAAATCATTTAAAAGCGCGTCATCCGGTTTGGCATTGAGGAGTTGGTAATAGATGCCCTTTTTATTAACGAGTTCGTCATGACTGCCCTGCTCAATGATTTCCCCGCCTTGCATGACGATGATGAGGTCACAGTTACGGATTGTGCTTAAACGGTGAGCGATGATAAAGCTCGTCCGATTGGCCGTCAGGCGATCGATGGCCTCTGTAATGTATCGTTCCGTCATGGTATCCACATTAGAGGTGGCTTCATCCAAGATGAGAATGTCGGGATTCCGCAAGAGCGTCCGTGCGATTGAAAGGAGTTGGCGTTGGCCTTCCGATAGGTTGGATCCGTTTGGAGCGAGCATGGTGTCATAGCCCTCCGGAAGCTGCATGATGAAGTGGTGACAGTTCGCGGCCTTGCAGGCTTCTATAATCTCCTCATCGGTGGCATCCAGCCGTCCGTAGCGGATGTTCTCTTTAATCGTTCCAGAGAAGAGGTGGGTGTCCTGTAGGACAATTCCCACATGGTTGAGGAGGCTGTCGATGGTGTACTTCTTGATGTTGACCCCATCGATCAAAACCTCTCCCTCTTCTACGTCATAGAACCGCATGATTAAGTTGATGATTGTCGTCTTTCCCGCTCCCGTATGGCCCACCAGTGCAATCTTCTGTCCAGGATAGGCTTTAATGGAGATGTTTTTAAGAACGTTTTGCCCTTCGACATAAGAGAAGGTAACGTTTCGTAATTCCACCGTACCCTTTACATTTTCAAGGGGGATAGCCTCCGGGTCCTCGGGGATAATCGATTGATCATCCAATATTTCGAAAATCCGTTCCGCTCCTGAAAGGGCATTCTGAATATCCGTATACAAATTAGCGAGTTGGTTTAAGGGACGGCTAAAGCGATTTGCAAGCTCTACGAAGGCTGTAATCGTTCCTACGGTGACGGATGAGACGCCATTTGCAATCATCATCGCCCCACCGATAATGATGACGATATAACGGATATTCCCTAAAAATTCCATCGCTGGCCCCATGATAGAAGAGAGGGTACTCGCGATAATCGTGGTTCGGGTAACCCGTTTGCTTTCGTAGGTGAATTCATCGATAATCTGTTCCTCTTGAACGAAGGATTGGATGACTTTGGCGCCGTCAATCTGTTCCGCTATAAAGCCATTAAGGGCCCCAATCTCATACCGTAATTGCCGATGACGCTTTCTTGAGAAACGGGCAATCGTTTTAGCCGCAACGTATATCAGCGGCACCGTCACCATCGTAACCAGCGTTAGCTCCCAGCTCATGTAGATCATGAAGCCGAGTGTCCCGAGTAAGGTAATGATGCTTTCAACAAACTGGATGACGGAGTGCGTCATCGTGTTGCTGATGTTGTCCACGTCATTTGTAATGCGGCTCATGAGATCCCCGTCGCGATTGCGGTCAAAGAAGCTAATGGATAATATTTGCAGCTTTTCGAATATATGTTTTCGCATCTTTTTTAGCGTCCGTTGACTGACGCCGTTCATGATATAGCCGCTGACAAAATTGATGACCGCATTCGAGACATATAGGAAGGCCAGGGTTGCGATGAGGGTGATGAAACCACGAAGGATGCCGCGTTCAATGTTGTCGATCATATCGCGATAGACAAGAGAAGAGGCAAGGCCAATACCGGTTTGAACCGTTAATAAGAGGATGGTCAAGATGACCAGTGGGGTTTCTTCTCTTAGGTATCCGATCAGCCTTAGGGTTGTCCCTAGCGCCTCTTTGGGTTTTTCATTTCGTTTTCGATACGTTGATTTTTTATATAGGTCGATACGTGAGGCACGGGATCGTGGAGTGTCTGGACGGCCGTTTGGTTTACGCATCCCCATCACTTCCAATCTGGATCTCATAAATCTTGCGATAGAGTTCGTTCGTTTTGAGAAGTTCTTCATGAGTACCTAATCCCGTTATCTTACCGTCTTCAAGGACTAGAATCTGATCACAGTCGATGATGGATTGAATCCGTTGGGCGATGATGATGGTGGTGGTTCCCTTCGTTTTTTTCTGAAGGGCACTTAATATTCTGGCTTCGGTCTGCATGTCGACTGCCGAGGTGCTGTCATCGAAGATGAGGATTTTCGGTTCGGTAATGATGGAACGTGCCATGCTGATCCGTTGCTTCTGCCCACCGGATAAGTTAATGCCTCTTTGGCCGATGATGCTGTCAAAACGGTCGGGGTAACGAACGATGAATTCATAGGCATCGGCAATTTGAGTGGCTTGGATCATCTCCTCTTCGTCTGCATCCATTCGGGCAAACCGGACATTATCACCGATCGTGCCTGAAAAGAGGAGTGGCCGTTGCATGACCATGCTGATATTCGAACGCAGGTAGTGGAGGTCATAGTCCTTGACATTGATTCCATCGATCAGAACCTCTCCCTCCGTTGCATCGTAATACCGCGGGATGAGGGAGATCAGAGTCGATTTTCCCGCTCCCGTCGTGCCGATAATCCCCAGCCGTTGTCCAGGCTTTACCGTGAAGCTAATCCGATCGAGGACCTTTTTCTTGCCATCGTAACTAAACGATACGTTTTTAAAGGTGATTTCCCCTTTAAACTCATGGCCAGAGTCCGCTGTCACGAGGTTCTGGCTAGACATCGTATAGTCGGTTTCTAACAGTTCCAATAACCGTTTCGAAGAGGCTTCTGCCTGTGGGTATAAGTTGATGATCCGGTTAAACATCATGATCGAATTGACGACTTGCCAAAGGTAGTTGATAAAGGCGATGATGCGTCCAAGCGACAGCGATGCGGCGTCCGTACCGTGTTGAGCGATGACTTCCCGGCCACCGAAGTAGAGGATGGCGACGATGGAAAGGTTGATAATCGTCGAGGTAATGGGGTAGTTAAAGAGGGTGATGAAGTGCGCCCGTTCCGTCGTCTCTTTCAGTTCGTCGATCTTCACATCAAACTGCCCAATGGCATAGTCGCCACGATTAAAGGCTTTTACCACACGAATATTTTTTAATATTTCATGGGTAAAAGTATTGACGGCCTCGAGTTTCTCCTGCATTTTGCGAAATAGAGGCGCCGCTTTGCGGATGATGAGCCAGTTTGTTAGGGCGATAAGAGGGATGATGATCAAAAACACGACAGACAAATTTTTGCTTTTACGATAGGCCATAATTAAAGCACCGACGAGCATCATCGGCGCCCGAAAAAATAGGCGCAAGGAAACACGGGTCACCCAACGGAGGCGGTTGACATCCGAGGTTGCCCGGGTAATGACCTCGCCGGTTTGCAGTTCATCTAATGATGAAAAGGACATTGTCAAGGCTTTTCTAAAGGTATCCACACGGATGTCATGGACCATCTTCGAACTGGCCCAGGTGGCAAAAAAATTGCTGGTTAAGGCAAAGAGGATGCCAAGAAAGGCATACAGCAACATATAACCGCCGTAGTATAAGATGCGATCGATTTTACCGCTGACAATGCCGAGGTCAACGACCTTTTCCATCGTATCGGGAATGAGAAGGTTCATTTGAACCTCGAGAAAAAGAAAAAGGGGGGCAAAAATCGCTATTAAAAAGTAAGGCATGAGGTAACGCAGCATTTTTAAGTAGTTCATAGGATCTCCCTTTCAGGCTTCGAAACGGCTTTATTCCACATTATTAAGTATAACATGTCCTAATCAAGAGTCAACAAACCACGTTAAAAAAATTTTAAAGAGTCCTCTTGAACATGTAGAAAAAAAGTGGACTGGCGTCCACGGATCCTCATACGATTAGCCAAACGGTTTAATCCTGCTCCTCATAGCGGTATTCCTTGGTTTCCTCATCGTAGACGTACCGCCCCTTTGTTTTCGTATGGCTACGAGAACTGCTATTGCGCCCTGGAATGGTAAAGGTAAAACCGCGGAAATACCCTTTCAGCCGCTCCCGTATCCGGACATTCTTGTGTTTAAGGACCTCGATCAGCCCTAAGACGTAGGCGGTCAAGAAGAATGAGAGGACATAGAGATCAAGCCAAGACTTCTTAATAAAAGACCAGAAAGAGGTCAAGGAGTAATGGGGGAAGGTGGCGATGAGGAAAACGAGACACGAAAGGAACGCACTGGCCAGTAAGGCGGTACCGACCACATAGACCGTCTGTTTCATGAGAAGATAGCCGGCCATGACGAAACTTTTGGAGACATAGGAAAACAAGGTAATGAAAAAAGATTTAAGAAAAGCCCACACCTCTTTTAGTGCTGGAATCGTTTTTGGATTGATAAGTTTAATTAAAAAGATAAATAAAAAGAGTATCGCAATACCACGAGCAAACATTATTTCACCACTTTCTATAATTCATTATACCATATCGCATGCGATCGCCAATAATGTTTCCGTGAAATAGATGAGTTATGGGAGGAGATATGCTATAATAATACAAGTGCGAGATAGGAGTGATTGTGTTGAACCATGCATTTAAAATACTGCTAGCCCAACTCCAGATCGACCATACGAAGCCTTATCAAGGCGCAAGGTTAGAGAAAATCGTTATCGATAAAACGAAGAAATCCTACCATTTTTATTTTACCATGGAGCGCATCTTGTCACCGCAAGATACGGTCCTCTTTTATCGTCGGTTAATTGACCGTTTCCAAGGTGTCCATGGGGTGGAACGGGTCTACTTTACGACGACTTTACAACATGTGCCCCAAAATGTGGATCTGTCGTACTACGTGGAAATCGTGAAGGATTTCCTCGCGCTTTACGATCGCTCCTATTTGGCCTTAAAGGAATATCCCATCCATTTCAATAATAACCACCTCTTTGTGGAAGTTAAAACCCTTGCGGATAAAGAGATGGTGGAAAACCGATTTAAAAAGGCCATCGAATGGATGTACCGTGCCTTAGGGTTTACGATTACCTTTACCGCTGAACTGTCGGACAATGGGATTGATCATGCGCAGGAACTTGAACTGGCAAAAGCCGAAATGGAACGGATTTTCCAGGAACAGCTAGAGGGACAGGCTAAGAAAGTTCCACAAGCTGCGTCTTCTCGGAATGGCGTTTCGAATGGGCATAACGGGCGCGGCAAGCTCATTCTATCCGAAACCCAGGTTGGCTATCCCATTCGCGGGGAGGTCGAGCCGATTAGCGCTTTACCCCTTACGCAAGAAGACCTTTTGACGGCGAAGCGGGAATATGTCATTCAAGGGACGATTTTCGATTGCCAATCCCGCATGACCCAAAAGGGAAATTATATGATCGAATTTTCCATTACCGATGAGACGGATTCGATCGACGTAAAGGTCATCGTTCGCGAAGAGGAGCATATCCCCTACTATCGCGCAGTTTTTAAGGAAGGCAATTACGTCCGCCTCCTAGGGAATCCTCATGCCAACGGCCAACATAACGAAGTTTTCCTGTTTTGTAACAGCGGGGAAGTGTTGGAGAAACCGAAAAAAGAAAAGCGGATGGACCGAGGCTATAATGGGGAAAAGCGAATTGAATTCCATCTTCATACCAACATGTCGCAGCTGGATTCCGTGACGTCCATTACCGACTATGTCAATCGCGCATTGGAATGGGGCCATGAGGCGATTGCGCTGACCGACCATGACGGGATGTACGCTTTGCCGGAGCTCTTTCACGCCACGAAGAATAAACCGATTAAGCCAATCTATGGTGTTGAAGTGAATTTGGTGGACGATGACGTCCAGATTACGAAGAACGAAGCGCCGATCGAGCTGAAGGATGCCACCTACGTCGTTTTCGACCTGGAGACGACCGGATTTTCAGTCAATCATGACCAAATTATTGAGATCGCTGCGGTAAAAGTCCGGCATGGCGCCATCATCGAGGAATTTTCGGAGTTTTGTAAACTTGATCGGAAGTTGACCTCAAAGACCGTTGAACTCACCCATATCACCGATGCGGATTTGCAGCACGCCCGCGAGCTGCAAGCGGTCCTAAAAGATTTTAAATCCTTTTGCGAAGGCGCGATTTTAGTCGCCCATAACGCCCAATTTGACATCGCTCATATCGAACAGGCTTACAAGACGTATGGGTTAGGAGAATGCGACCATCCCATTATCGATACCTTAAACTACGTCCGCTACCGCTATAACGACCAGTTAAAACGGTTTAACCTCGCCGCGCTTGCTCGGTTTTTCAAGGTAGAGTTGACGCAACATCACCGGGCGATATACGATGCCCGCGCGACTGCAGAAATCTTCCTGCATCTTTTACGGGATATGGAACAGTTAGGGATTCACCGGCACGATGAGATCAACACGATTGTTGACCCAGAAGAAGCCTATAAATACCAAATCCCCAAACATGCGGTACTCATTGCGAAAAACGAACAGGGCTTAAAAAACCTCTTTAAAATCGTTTCCAAGTCCCTCACCGACCATCTCCATAACGAACCTCGCGTTGTGCGCCGTTTCCTCAATGCCCATCGGGAGGGCGTTCTCGTCGGAAGCGCTTGTGTCAACGGCGAAGTTTGGCAAACCGCATTGGAACGCAGCTATGAAGACCTTCTAGAGGTGGCCAAATATTACGACTACTTAGAGGTTCAACCCCCGGAAGTGTATTCCCATCTCATCGATACCAGTGGGGATCCCCGGATGGCGGACTATATCCTTGATGCCATTCAACGCATCATCCGCGCAGGGAAGGAACTTGGTATCCCTGTCATTGCCACGAGTGATGCTCATCACCTTGACCCAGAGGACAAGATGTATCGGGAGATCTATATCGATACGCCGCAGGTCGGTGGTGGCCTCCATCCTTTAAACCATCCCGATATCAAAGACATTCCCTCGATGCACTTCCGGACAACCGATGAGATGTTTGAAAACTTTTCCTTTTTAGATAATGAAGCGCTCGCTTATGAGATTATCATTCAAAATCCTAAACGCTTAGCGGATCAAATCGAGTGGATTCAAGCGATTAAAGATAAGCTATATACTCCGACGGATGACTTTTTAAAGGATCAGGGGATTCCCTCGATTGACGAGAGGGTTCGAGAGATGTGTTATGAACGGGCCAAGGCCCTCTATGGCGATCCTTTGCCGGGCTACGTTCGTGATCGCCTAGAAAAAGAACTTCACAGCATCATCACTCATGGGTTTTCGGTCATCTACTATATCTCACATATGTTGGTGAAAAAATCGAATGAGGATGGTTACGTCGTCGGCTCCCGTGGATCCGTCGGTTCTTCCTTCGTCGCGACGATGATGGGAATCACTGAAGTCAATCCCCTCTCGCCTCACTATTATTGCCCTTCGTGTCACTTTAGTGCCTTCAAGATGAATGAAGAAGAACGCAAACGGTATGGTACGAAAGAAGAGGAGAAGGCCCTGCTCCCCCTGTTAGACCAAGTGGAATCGGGCTATGACTTGCCGGATGCGGACTGTCCCGTTTGCCAGAGTCCTCTTAAAAAGGATGGACATGACATTCCGTTTGAAACCTTCCTTGGCTTTGCGGGGGATAAGGTTCCGGATATCGACCTCAACTTTTCTGGGGAATACCAACCCATCGCTCACCGGTTTTGCCAAGAAATTTTCGGCGAGGATCGGGCCTTTCGTGCCGGAACGATCGGTACCGTAGCGGAAAAGACCGCTTATGGGTATGTCAAGGCTTATTTTGAAAAGCGTGGGATTCTAAAGCGGGAGGCCGAAATTCGGCGTATTGCGAACCGTTGTCAAGGGGTGAAACGGACGACAGGGCAACATCCTGGTGGCATCATCGTTGTGCCCTCCTACATGGAGATTTATGATATCACGCCAATCCAATACCCGGCGGATAATAAGGAAAACGCTATTCGGACGACACACTTCGATTTCCATTCCATCCATGATAACCTATTGAAGTTGGATATTCTCGGCCATGATGACCCGACGATGCTGCGGTTCTTACAAGATTTGACGGGGATCAAACCGGAGGATATCCCCTTAGATGATCCAAAGGTTTATCAGCTCTTTAGCTCGACGGAATCCCTCGGTGTCACGCCGGAACAAATTCTTTCGAATACAGGCTCCTATGGGATTCCGGAATTTGGCACGCCGTTCGTACGGGCAATGTTGGAGGAGACACGGCCAAAGACTTTTGCCGAACTCGTCAAAATTTCCGGACTTTCCCATGGAACGGATGTGTGGAACACCAATGCACAGGACCTCGTGAATGGCGTCCATGAGGAATTCGGGAAAATCCCCTTTAAAGACGTCATCGGGTGTCGCGACGACATCATGGTCTATCTTATGTACAATGGGATGGAGCCCAAGTTGGCCTTTGACATCATGGAATTCGTGCGCAAGGGGCGTGCCAAAAAGGATCCGGAGAAGTGGCAGGAGTATGCCGACAAGATGCGGAAGGCAGGGATTCCTGAATGGTATATTTGGTCTTGTAGCCGTATCCAGTACATGTTCCCCAAAGCTCATGCGACAGCTTATGTCCTCATGGCGATCCGTATCGCCTGGTTTAAGGTCAATATGCCGATTTACTACTATTGTGCCTACTTTTCCAAACGGGCCCCAGCTTTCGATGTGAAGGTGATGGCAGCTGGAAGCCACGCCATTCGTATGAAGATTGAAGAGATCAAAGCCAAAGGGAGCGAGGCGTCTGTCACGGAAAAGGATCTACAAACCACACTTGAAGTCGCATTAGAGATGACGGAACGGGGTTTTTATTTCAAACAGGTGGACCTCGAGAAGTCTCAAGCGAGCGAGTTCGTCATTACGGAGGATAAAAAAGGCCTCATTATTCCCTTTGCGGCAGTAGATGGCTTAGGGCTGAACGTTGCCAATTCCATTGTGAAGGCTAGGGAAGAACGGCCCTTCATTTCGAAAGAAGATCTTCTCAATCGGACGCTCCTGACACGGACGTTAGTCGAGCGGTTGAGCGAATTAGGCTCCTTGGATGGCCTGAATGAGACGAATCAGGTGAGTCTGTTTGATACTTTTTGGCATGAAGACGTTTTTTAGTACTCAAACGGAATGAAATATGGTATAATAAATAAAAATAGAATGTAGGAATTATAGGATTTCCCTATAGATTATTCCTCTACTTCAGCGCATAAGGAGGTTTAAGCTGAATGAATGTAAGATTCAATGAATCCAGTAATCCCGTGATTTCACGGGTTCGACGCGAACGTGCCGGCATCCGGGGATATGAGTCGGCAAGAACCGCAACCTTCACGGGGATTGCGACGAAAACGGGCTTCTTATTGCTCATTATTTTGGCGATATCGATCTTCATTTGGACCAATTTCGAGCGCTTTGCCTCGGCTATCGTACCGCTTTTCATCATGTCTTCCTTTTTCGGCTTTATTTTTGTCCTTTTGGCTCAGTTTACGCGATTAAAGGCATTCTTTACGACACTTTATGCGGTGAGTGAAGGGGTCATCATTGGCACCCTGACTTACTTGATCCAACTAGCCATTGAGGGTGGCTCAGCCATTGTCTTTAACGCGGTGGCGGTTACCTTTGCAGTGTTTGCCTTCTTATTAATCGTCTACAGCACGGGGCTGTTTAAAGTCGGATTTGGTTTTCGTAAGATGGTTTATACGGTGATGATCGGGCTCCTCTTTGGTTATTTGATCCTTTTCATCTTGAGCCTGTTTAACCTCAACATCCTGTTTGTGTCACCCGGAGTGATGTTGGCCATCTCGGCATTTTTCGTAATCCTAGCGTCTTTCAATCTCCTCATCGACTTCGATGATTGCAAGCGGGCAGTGACGTATGGGCTTTCGAAGGAGTATGAGTGGGTACTCTCCTTAGGCTTACTCGTATCCATTGTCTGGCTCTTTGTCGAGATCTTGAGACTGTTGCTGATCCTTGCTTCTCGCTCACGAAAAGAATAATCCTTGTAACCCAAATTTAAACGTCATACGGAAAAGCTTGATTCGAACTTTTCGAGTCAGGCTTTTTTATTTCTAATCAAAACCCTTATTCCGAAGGTATTTAAGACAAAAAATCCCCTTTCTATAGACCGCGCCTTATCATATTGGCACGACCTACAAAAAGGGGATGGATCGACGTCTCTTTATTAACTAAAAAGGAAGAAAGCGACGAGTAGGGCGATCAGAAAGCTCAAAAGCGTTCCAATTAAATAACGCTCGGCAAACGACCGATCCTCCAATTGTTTAAAGCGGGCAAGAGACTTCGCCGTAATCACAAGGGCGATAGAAGGGTAGAGATCCATGACACTGAGTGTAAAGACGATAATCCGTTCAATGTTGCCGATAATTGAACCGATGTTGTCCCTTTCCCGTTCATAGATCCCATCTGGAAAGATAGCTAGTAGGGCATATCGCATCAGGAAGGAACTCGGAGTCATAAGGAAAAGGTATCCGAAGAGAATGTTAATCCGAGTTGAAAGCGGATAGTTCGATTTTAAAAACAGCAGGTGATGGAGCACCTCGTTAGCCCAGGATTTCAGTGCGATATTCTCACTGTATTGAAAGAAAAGATAGAAGAATAAGATATGAAGGAACAAATCACCGATTTCAAGCCCAAGCATCCATTTTTTTCCCGTTCGTTTGCCCTGTTGAAGGGTGAGCAAGACGTGGTGAAGAAGATCGATGGTAAAATGGACCCCCATGGTGACAATGGCCCCGAATAGGATACCTTTCATCGGTAAGAATAAGGAAAAGATGGCGGTCAGCAAGGCCGAATAGATGAGCGATTGTATGATGATCAGCGCAAGTTTCCCCTTCTCCCTCATGAAGGGAATGTATTTCAAGTAATAGTTGCCAATCAAGTGGCCAGATAACGTTAAGAAATACATATTAGTCCCCCTCTAACCGAATTTCTTTTATTTTAATGTGTGAATGAAGAAAATGCAATGGAGTTTTCATTTGTAGTAATCTTCCAGGAAGGTTTTGACGAGCCGTTTTAAATGACGGATTTCTACGAGCTTCCCCTGTTTGACCATCTGTTGAATGTTTTGACGCGAGGTATCCGTGATTTCACCGATGTAGGCGGGGACCCCTTTAAGCTCTTGGCGGTCAAAGAAACGGGGGAAACGCATCGGTTCCGAACGATCGATCAAAAGCGGTTTGGAAAGGTCCGGCATACGTTTGACGGCGGTTTTCATAAAGGGGTGATTGATAAACAGATCATTAAGGAGAAGCCGATACAGGGGATGTTCCTGCAGCCTTTCATCGATTGGAAAAAGCAGATCGATTAGCAGGGCGATTTGACGCCGTTTTTGGGTCAGGTCCTGTTCCAATCGCCTGATGGTATGGAGCAATTCGTTCAGGTAGAGGTCATCGGCCTGGCGGGTATGGATGACAATCGAGTACCCCTTTTCTTTAGCGAACTCTATCGCTTCTTTGCTCCGATAGTAAGCAGGTCCGTCC
>DATCJW010000088.1:0-3288 GCA_036562595.1 Haloplasmataceae bacterium
ATAAAAGGATAGGGAGATGTTTGACAAAAGCGGGATCCAGATAAAGAAGATGAAGAGAAGGAAAGTGGGAAGGAGGAGAAGCCAACCCCCGATATTTTTTTTCATAAAGATCGCATAATCCTTTTTCTTCATCACGGTCACAACTTTCTCTTTCATGAGCTACTTATTCAACTTGTTCAAATACTGGGTTTGGAACGTATTGTTGGCGCTTGCGAGGATGGCTTTAGGATTGGCGTTGGGATTGGTGAGCACCTGTTGGATCGCTCCATCCAAAATCTCATACATTTCCTGGGCATAATGTGGGGGTTCCGGTTTTCTAAGTTCATCTAAGGTATCGAAGAAGGGAGAGAAGTTCCTCATGTTGACGTTGACAAACTCTTTCTCGATTTGTTCGGCTAAGGTCAAATAGTCTTCGTTCGCCCAAGCTTTTATCGTCGGCAAGATCGGCATGCCCTTCTGGTCCGCCACACGCATGCCCACCCGCATGCTGGATACCGCAATTTCACTCGTTTCTGGCGAGCGTCCCATATATTCTAAAAAGAGGAGAGCCCCGCGGATCTGTTCATCGGTAGCGTGGGCAGCAAACATATAGGGTGTCCCGCCGAAGAGGGAGAACTGGTGCCCTTCAGGGCCGGCGGGCATCGGTACGAAGGCGAGATGGTTCCGATCCATCCCAAAGTTAACGATCGGAAGCGAGATGGCATCGTTGCCGACGAACGCCATGGCGGCACGATTCGTACCGATGTAGTTGTACCAATCAGCATAGGTCAAGGTCGCATCAGCCGGAAGGGCATTGCGCTCCCATTTCATTTCCTTAATCCACTCCAGCGCCGCTACCGCTCCAGGATGGTCCAGATGGCTGATCCATTGGCCATCTTCCTTTTGATATTGCAGCTCAGCTCCAAAATTCCAAGCAATGTTTGTAAATTGCCAACCGCCGTTATTATTACTCGAAAGGATGATCAATCCGGCCACATCTTGGCCGAGTTCCGCCATCGTCTTGGTGATGTATTCCGCCGTTTCAGCCAGTTCTTCAAAGGTCGTGGGGTAACAAGGGTTGCCCTCGGGATCGACAATGTCATAGATGCCATCGCCGTCCCAATCTTCGACCAAGCCGACTTCAGCAAAGATTTCGAGATTAATGAGTAGGCCAAGCCCATAGCCGTCTCGTGGTACCCCGTATACGCGGCCGTCCTTCGACAACATGTCACGCATGATGGGATCCATTTTATCCAGCCAGCCAAGTTCTTCGAGATGGTCGGTAATGTCTTTGACAAATCCATTTTCAATCAGCTTTTGCGGTTCAGTAAACCACGTTTGGAAGACGGTTGGCGTCGTGCCGCTTTGGGCCATAGGAAAGAAAGTTTCAACGGAATAGGTATAAGGCGCCCCCTTGATCTCATATTCGGGATGGTCCTCCTCAAAAAGACGCTTCCATTCGTTGAACATTTCCACATCCTCTTTAAGGTAGGGCTCTGGCCACATGCCAATGGTCACGACAATCTTGTCGCTATGGTTCCCATTGCATCCGGCAACAAATAAAACGATAATCAGTAAAGTGATAAACAAAAAAAGCCGTTTCATCATGGGTCTCCTCCTTATCGATTAACCGAAAACCTTTCAGTCGTCCTCTGGTACCTCCATTATAGCGGAAGGGCGAAGGTGGCGAAACGGAACAAAACTGCAAAAAGGTTTGTTATTGTGCTATGTTAAAGCGTTTACTTGAAGCCATCATTGAAGGCTTGTATAATGAGGGTGAATGCGCGAGAAAGCGAGTGACCGGTATGTTTGGGAAATTACGACGCCGGATCAATCGGACGATCCGGATGACTTCCCTCCTGTTTACGACCCTAATGGCGTTTGTGGCCTTCATCTTTATAAGTCTCGCTCTCTATCGTAACTTCGAAACCTCCGCCCAAGAAACGATCCACAACAGCATCCGTCGCAGCCACTTCATCATTGAGACAGTTCAAGATACCACCATCCAAATCGCCAAAACGTCCAGTATCCAAGAGGCGCTCCAGCAAGATGGCTACAATCCGAAGGTGAATCCCATCCTCAACACCTTTAAGACGACCTCCCATGCCATTGTCGGAGTGACTCTTTATACGGATGGCGGCCACATTTACTCTACCAGCAGCATCTCATCCCACCTCACCCTCGAGGAGATGCGGGAACATGAACCGATTGATCGGTTCATGGCCTCAGATGAAGAAACCTTTTTATCGGTTCGGACCTCCCACATTCATGGGATCTATAACCACGTCCGTTACCTGCCGGAATACGGCATCATCACCTACATCGTGAAGCTAAAGGATTCGGAAGCGCGCACTGTCGGTTACCTCTTCGTCGATATTCAGCCCCAATACATCTACAGCAACTTTTTCGACTATAGCGATTATGCCAACTTTAAGGCCGTCGAGTCTTACATCATTACGCAAGAAGGAAATTATCTTCCCTCACGATTCAACACGCCAGAGCATGCTCCCTACCTATCGAAAGCCCGGCTGAATCATATCGTCCGTTCCAAAGACTTTCACTATTTGATTCTCAAGCATGACATCTTTACCGAGGGAACCACTGTGGTCTCCCTTGTCCCGTTGACCCCTTACTACCAAACCATCGGCCGGATTGGAGCAATCTTTCTCGCCTTGCTTTTTTTCCTCAACACCGTTACGTTCTTTCTGTCTAATGCCATCGCCAATCGGATCGTTCGCCCCATCGGCAGAATCTACCTCGAAATGCAACGTCGCAACAAAGCGCTTCAAAAGGATCGACAGATCGGATGACCTTGATCATAAAGATAAGCCCCATCTTTCGTACAGAAGATGGGGCTTTTTATGGCCTTAAGGCAATGCGGAGGGTGACCTTCGTCCCTTGATTCGGGATCGACGTGACCTCAACACCGTACGTCGGGCCGTATTCCAGTTTAATCCGTTCGTCGACGTTTCGAATCCCGTATCCACTGAGCGTCTCGCGATCGTTTTGTCGCGATAGGGCTTCATCGATATTGAATCCCTTGCCGTTATCGATGACCTCATAGACAATGGCGTCACCGTCTGGGTAGACATTGATAATGATCTTGCCCATGTGATCGATCATGGAAACGCCATGTTTGATCGCATTCTCGACGATCGGTTGAAGGATGAGTGTCAGCGTTTCACAGTCCTCCACCGCCTCGTCCACATGGTATTCGATCATAAACTTATTTGGAAAACGGATCAGTTCGATCTCAATAAAGTTTTTGACAAGTTCCACTTCCTCCTTCACTTTGATGAACTTGTCCCC
>DATCJW010000105.1:0-6181 GCA_036562595.1 Haloplasmataceae bacterium
GATCGGAGATATCGGGAACGTCGTCATTCGGGATCGCAAGATCCTTGCCAATGATGGGCTACTGGCCGTGGTTGTCAATGTTGATTTGAAAAATAAGGCCGTGCTGCAAAAACCAAAAGTCGTATCTCGAGGTTTCATTTATATGAAAGATTCTCAAGAATTGATTCGAGAAATTCAAGATAGTGTGGAAGCCTACCTCAACGACCTCATGCAACAACCACGGAAATCAATTGTCCAAATGAAAAATGAGTTGACGGATTATCTCACCTCTCTTGTCTACGATAACACGCAACGCCGCCCCATGATCATCCCCGTCATCATGAATGTTAAACGGTCCAGTTAATGTCTGCTTATTTGCTATCTATCTTATTCAAAAAGATTTGGTTGGATATGACCCCCTTAGGGTAGTTCGTGCAAAAACGTTAATGCACGATCTACGAAGAGGGGGATTTTTTTATATTCAGAGTAATAAAGGGCTTGACTCCGGCGAAATACCGGGATCAAGCCCAAATATCAATATTATTTATCATCTTTTATCTATTTTGTGTCAGAGCGGTTAAGTCGTTTTTCCATTCTTGGCAATCACTCGAAGCGAATCAGAGGATGTGCTGAGCAATATGCTTACTTATCTCTTTAATGTTGCTAAAACCGACGAATTCAAAGGCAATCTTGCCTAAGCCTTGAACGAAGACCTCGAGCTCCGCATCGAGGTCTAAAACACCGGCCGTCTCAACGGAAAAAACGCTAATCTTCCGATAGGGAATCGACGTATAGTCTACCTTCTTCCCCGTGATCCCCTGAACGTTCACGAGGATCATCCGCTTATTTGTAAATACGATACCATCCCGAATCGATCGATAGGCATCGATCACCTCCTCGCCTGCGACGAGGAGTTCTCGTACCTGCTTGCTGTACCCTTTATTTCGATAGAGTTTAATAATCTTTTTGTTTTTAAAACTGATCATCTGACGCCCCCTACTTCGTCCTTCTTCCTACACCGCCTTCAATTGGTGTTTACTTCCATTATATTACCGTCGCATTGAAATCATTCATTCCTTGTTTTTGGCAAATACTGTTGTAATACCTGCACGCTATCGAGACGTTCCCACGGCAAATCCAAATCATTCCGTCCGAAATGACCGTAAGTCGCTGTTTGCTTATAGATGGGGCGTCTTAAATCAAATTTATTAATGATTCCAGCAGGACGAAGGTCGAAGTGGCGGCGAACAATCGCGGTCAGCTCATCATCCGGTAACTTTCCTGTGCCAAACGTATTGACTTGAATACTCGTCGGTTCTGCCACTCCAATCGCATAAGATAGCTGAATTTCGCACCGGTCTGCCAAACCGCTAGCGACGATATTCTTCGCCACATATCGGGCTGCATAAGATGCGCTTCGGTCTACTTTTGTCGCGTCCTTCCCACTGAATGCGCCACCCCCATGGCGGGCGAAGCCACCATAGGTATCAACGATAATTTTGCGGCCAGTTAACCCGGCATCCCCTTGTGGTCCTCCCACAACGAACTTTCCTGTCGGATTGATGTAGATTCTCGTCTCGTCATCCATTAATTGTTTTGGGATGACGGCGTCGATGACGTGAGTTTTAATATCTTCCCTAATTCGTTCAAGAGAAACCTCGGGTGCGTGTTGGGCAGACACCACAATTGCATCGACACGTCTGACACGATCGTTTTCGTCATATTCCACAGTGACTTGAGACTTCCCATCAGGTCGAAGGTAAGGTAAAGTTCCATTCTTCCGAACTTCCGCCAAGCGTTTTGTGAGTCGATGGGCTAGGACGATTGGCATCGGCATATACTCTTCCGTCTCGTTTGTGGCAAAACCGAACATGATTCCTTGGTCACCCGCTCCAAGGGCTTCTTCTTCTGGGATATCGAGCTGAAGTTCGCGCTTTTCCAAGGCGAGGTTAACACCTTGAGCAATATCCGGTGACTGCTCATCAATGGCCACTAAGACGGCACAGGTGTCACAATCGAATCCATATTTGGCTCGGTCGTAGCCAATCTCACGGATCGTTTCTCGCACAATCGATTGGATATCGACATAGGTCGTCGTCGTAATCTCACCAAATACCAAAACCAAACCGGTCGTCACCGCCGTTTCACAGGCCACCCGTGCATAAGGGTCGTCTGCCAATATGGCGTCAAGGATGGCATCGGATATTTGATCGCATATCTTATCGGGATGCCCTTCCGTTACCGATTCAGATGTAAAAAACTTGCGTACTTTACTCATGTTTACTCCTCCAATTAGTCATGGATTATTCATAGTTTGTGTGCTTCTATCGTTTAAATGAAAAAATCCGCGCATAAGGCGGATGAATCCACACACACCTTATTGTTAAAGCTTACGCTTCCTCAGACAAGCACCTTCCACAAAGGGGGTTGCTGCGACTTCATCGGGTCCTAGCCTCCATCGCTCGGAATAAGGTTTGTTATGAAGTTGCAATAATTAGTATACAGAGTTTCACGATGTTTGTCAACGATAACGGTTCATTAGGCATGACGAATCTTTTCATACACCACTTCAAATTCAACGTGATTCTCTAAGAAAGTATTTAAAACCCGTTCATCAAAGATGTGGGTGAAGTGATCCGCCAACTCCTTAATTGCCTTCGCATGGACCATCGGTTTCTTGTAGCTTTGGCGATCGCGCAAGGTGACATAAGTATCGCAAATCAGGACAATCTGATTTTCTAAGGAACTATCCTCACCGGTCATCTGTTTAAACTGACTGGAGTGGAACCAATTCGATTCAAAACGGGATCGCACCAGCGCATCCATTTTGATTTTCAGTCGCATGCGCCGTAATAATCGGCTCCCCATGTCCAGCTTATACTTAATCGAATCATAATCCTTTAATAGGTTTTGCTTCTGCATCTCATCGTAATCCAAACTATAGTCGTAATTAATTCCGGTTGAAATGGCGTAGGCAAACACCCGATCCGCTTCCTGTTCATTCATTCCAAGCATAAGCGCTAATTTCTTTGACATAATGGCCACGGCATAATCGCCACTTAATTCATTTTGATCATTGATTTGGGCAAAATCCTCAATCGTATCAAACACGTTAAATAGGACCTCGTTAAACTCCCTCTCCAGTTCGCTCCGCCGTTGCAGCTCTTTTTTTCGCTCCCGATCCAAATATTCGCTGAAGATGACCATCGCCGTGAGGACAAACACATAGAACAAAAGCAAAAAGGAGAGGATGGTCACATCACGCATCGCATGATCTCTCGAGCTAATGATGGTGTAAACGGGTTCATCATTTGCGGCCAGCTTGTTCACATCACTCATATGGAAGATGGTCGCAATAACCAGGCTAAGTGTCCCGCCGATAATCATCGCATGGCGATTTTGAAACAAAGCGACGACGATGAGTGCATAGTAGATGAAGAAGTAGCTGTAGGCGGAAGGATACAAAAAGTACATCCGAAACGATAAATAGCAAACCGAAAGGACCGCCACATACATCCCGAGCAACTGCTTATCGTGATCCTGGGCATTATAGTTGACAAAATAATAGATGAGAAAGTTAATCCCTACGGTAGGGATCAAAACGGAAACCGTTTGATAAGCAGGTACCTTTAAAGGATAGGTGACCGCAATGATGGTGACGAATACGTTCGTTAACATTAATACGCGATTAACCAATATATTACGTCGACGCAATAATTCCGTTGAATCAAGAATATTAAAATCATCCTGTTCGAGTTTGAAAAAATTAATGATTTGCTGGAGATATTTCGTCAAACGTTTCAATGGTCTCACCCTCATCAATTACTAACATATCTTATCTTAACATATTGATTAAAAAAATGACAAGATGTCCTCGATGTAAAAAAGCGACGGTTTATCCCGTCGCTGGAGTCATTCCTATCGTTCCTGCAATAATAGGGAAATAAGGTGATCCATGGATACTTCTTTTGCTTCTTGCTGATGACGGTATTTCAGCTCGACGATCCCTTCACCGGCCTTACGGCCAATGGTAATGCGAATAGGAATACCAATAAGATCGGCATCGTTGAACTTAACCCCGGCTCGCTCATCCCGGTCGTCATAAAGCACTTCAAACCCTTGGTTAATCAGCTTTTGATAAAGCGCTTCACTGACCTCACGTTGCACTTCATCCCGGATATTTACCGGAATCAGATGGATCTCATATGGCGCAATGGCCTTGGGCCAGATGATCCCTTTATCATCATGATTCTGTTCAATGGCAGCCATCAACACCCGACTGACACCAATGCCATAGCACCCCATCAAGATTGGCTTCCGTTCTTGGTTCTCATCTAAAAAGTATGCATTCATAGCCTCAGAGTACTTCGTGCCAAGTTTAAAGATGTGGCCAACTTCGATGCCTTTCGCATGGCGGATGGTTCCTTTCCCATCGGGGCTCGGATCGCCTTCCTTTAAGTTATAGACCTCGATATTCGCCGCAAAGTCGCTCGCATCGGAGTAAACAATCGTATCCTCACCACGTTCACTGAGGACCATAAACTCAGCCGATTCGTTCCCACCGATGTTTCCACTATCGGCTTCAACGATACGGAAGTTCAAACCGATTCGTGAAAATATCTTTGAATAGGCTTGTCGGAACTTATTGTACCATTCATCGAGGGAAGCCTGATCCGCATGGAAAGAATAAGCATCCTTCATGACAAATTCACGTCCACGCATTAAGCCAAAGCGTGGTCGAAGCTCATCACGAAATTTCGTTTGGATTTGGTAGAGGGCAAGGGGTAGCTTTTTATATGAATTGAGCGTATCGCGAACGAGGAAGGTAATAACTTCTTCATGAGTTGGGCCAAGGGCAAACTCCCGTTCATGCCGATCCTTCATCCGCATCAAAGTATCGCCATATTCATCCCATCGGCCGCTTTCCTTCCACAACTCCGCCGGATGAAGTGTCGGCATTAATAGCTCGCTACATCCGATTTGATCCAACTCATCCCGAATGATGGCTTCCACTTTTTTCAAAGAGCGGAGGGCAAGGGGTAAATAGCTGTAGATGCCTGCCGCTACCTGTTTAATATAGCCTCCCCGCACTAAATAAATGTGGGAAGGAATTTCCGCTTCTTTTGGGGTGCCCTTCTGTGTTGGAATAAATGTCATCGTCTGTCTCATCGTATCACTCCTCTATTTAGCCACGTAATCGAATGATATCGTTAAAGGTGACATATACGAATAGAATCATTAATAGCACGAATCCAACGGCATGAATGTAGCCTTCCACCTTGCGGTCGATTGGTCGGCGGAAAATGCCTTCGATTAATAAGAAGATGAGGCGCCCACCGTCTAAAGCCGGCAAAGGGAAGAGATTGACCAGACCGATGTTGGCACTGATGAATCCCACCCAGAATAGGAGATTGAGTGCTCCGCTCATGGCTTGCGTGCGTGTCATATCAAAAATTCCAACTGGGCCGGATAGATCGGACAGCCCCACATTGTTATTGCCTACTAAAAGGCGAACCGTACGAAAGACGTTTGTGATTTGGTTAAAGGTACTGGCGATACCCGCCCAAATTGAACGGAAGAAGTGTCGTTCCATTCGGGGGGAAATACCAATAAGGGATTGGCCAAGCAGACCTTTTACACGCGCGGTCACTTCATCGGTCTCCTTACGTAATTCATTATAGTCGATTGGAATCTTAAGCGGGGATATTTTAATGGTTTCTTCCTCACCGCTATTTTTGCGAATGACGGTCATTTCATACTCAAAATCAAAGGGCAACGATCGCTTTTGATTATTTAGAAAAGCCTGTAATTCGGGCTCATAATAGGTTTGGTATAGCGCAATTTGGATCTCTTGCCAATTTTGGACAGGAATTCCTTTAATTTTAACGATTCGATCCCCTATCTTTAAACCCGCTTTATCTGCCGGAGAATTTGGTTCAATCCCGCCGATAACGGTATCGGTTAAATTGTTTCCGTCGCTAATGAGCCCAATCGTCCCTATAACCATATTCGGATAGACGGTGCGTTCAAAACGCTCCCCATTACGCTCCACGACAAGGACCAATGGCCCGCCATCATAATGATCGTTCATGAATGCCGTGATGTCATCCCATTTATGGATATCGTATCCATTCATTTGAACGATACGGTCTCCAGCCCGTAATCCAGCCCGTTGTGCAGCCGATTCGAAATAGGAAAAGCC
>DATCJW010000024.1:0-3822 GCA_036562595.1 Haloplasmataceae bacterium
GACGCATCATTCAATAGATCTAAAACCTATTCAGAAAGGGCGTATCACGAATGATTAAGCCATTCTTCACTCACTAATCTTAATCGTTCCATTAAGCATTCATCGCCTGGTCGGCTTCTTCCATACTATTAAAGATGCCCTTAATCGTGTAGATCGCTTGGCCTACGGGGGTATCAACGGGAACCGCATCATGAATCGAACGGCCGATTAGCGCTTTTCCAACGGGAGAGTTGTAACTGATCCGACCGTTAAGGATATCCGTTTCTCCAAAGCCTACAATTTGGAAGACCATTTCTTCTTCAAAATTAGGGTATCGACAATGGCACCAAACGTAAGAGTTAATCTGTACCTGGTTCCGGTTCTCATCGTCGCTTTCTACAACCTTTGCCTCTTTTAAAATTGCTTCAAGTTCTTTAATTCGTGCATAGAGAGCCGTTTCCTCCTGTTGTAGGCTATTAAATAGCGGGTTATCATCATACCAAGTATCCCCACTTACAGTATTCTTCTCTTTTCGAATTTCTGCTAAGCGTTCCTTTAACTTGGCAATTTCATTATTAATCTTCTCGATTCCCGTTTTTGTCACGATAATTGACATAACCAATCCTCCACTTCATACTTGTTCAATTTCTAAATAAGAAACCCTAAACCTCTCATGAATTATGGTTTTGATATACTACAATATTTATATTCGCCTTTCGCGAAAGATAGGATAGTATAACCATTTTAACATAAAAGGTTCAGCAATTAAATACATTTTCTTTTTATTAGGGACGATAATCATTCTCGTTTCGTTAATAATAACGTTAATAATAAGTAGAATAAAGGAACCAAAAGGAGAGATGACGGTACCCTTTGGTCCCTTTTAATCTGTTTGCATATTAGGTTTAATTGGCGATAATCTATCCGTTTGAGCCTACCCTTCGTCCTTTTTGAAAACCTGCGGCACGACCTTGAAGACACATCCCATGGCAATAGCGCTTTACGTCTAACCTGGACAATTTGATGGGAGCACAACCTGAAACCCTTTCCTATACATCCTACCCCTCCACATCGCCCTTTATATAAATTTTATCAAAAAATTAAAATATTACAATATCTTTTTATAATAAACCCCTACCTTGTGGGGTGAAAATAAAAAGCTCGTCACCTTAGAAAAAGTGATGACGACCTTTTATCGTTGAATGATCGGTATCCGAACCATCAGGATGGAACCGATAAGACTAGATGGTATCATACTTTATCTTGAGTAAATCGCTCAGATGATTAATCCTCATATCCGCATTAGCACTTTTTCTGGCCTCGCCGATCGCAATCGCAAGCATTCCTGCCTGTTTCGCAGCCACAATGCCGGAGTTGGCATCTTCAACAACGGCACAGGCCGATGGACATACTCCAAGCCTTTCTGCCGCTACAAGGAAGACATCGGGATGGGGTTTGCTTCGTGTAATATCGGTGCCATCGGCAATGGCATCGAATGCTTCAAGTAGCCCGATTTTTTCAAGGATGCGCTTTGTATTTTTGCTTGAAGAGCCAATGGCCACTTTTATGTTTCGTCTCTTTAATTCTTCAATCACTTGATCCGCATCGTCTAAAATGTCATTGGGTGAAAGCTGTTCTAAAAATTGTTGGTAGATGGCATTCTTATCATTGGCAAGCCGTATCTTTTCTTCTTCCGTATAGGAACGAGCCGCTCGCTCGAGCAGGATTTCCAACGATTCCATCCGCGAGACGCCGCGTAAACGGTGGTTGATCACCTCATCGAAATAGATGCCTTCCCGATCCGCAATCCGTTTCCAAGCTGCGTAGTGATAGCGGTCGGTGCTCACGATGACCCCATCCAAATCGAAGATGATGGCTTTAATCATAGGGATCCTCCTTCACAATCGTGGCGTGATCTCGTTCAATGACCACGCGATACCACCCCTCGCATAACCTAATGGAGAAGGCCATGCCTTTCCAATGGCGGGGAAGGCGTGGATTGACCATCAGTTGGCCCTCTTTCAGCCGAACGCCGGCAAAACCGTAGATGGCGGTGAGATAAGCTCCGCCATTAGCGGCGGGGTGGGTCCCCCCGATATAGATGCCACCGGCAAACTGCTTCGATTCTCCCGAAAGATCCACGGTCGCCGTCTTCATAAAGTAGGGATAGGCCCAATCGGGCTTGCCGATTTCACAGGCCACAAGGGCATACATCGAGGCACTAAGACTCGACCCATGCTCTGTACGGGGTTCATAGTAGGCCCAATTCGCACGTTTCACGTCCAGCGAGTAGTCCTCTGAAAACAGATAAAGCATGGTAACCACATCGGCCTGCTTGATGATTTGGGTGTTTGTCGCCACCCCGTTCGTCCCGCCCCAATATTCATTAGGGTGAACGAGCCGAGAGCGGACCGTATCGAGGGAGACGTCTTCTAACGTGAAGTAGCGGTCAAACTGTTCGATGACGAGGTCTTCATTCGGTTGGGGGAGGTAAAGTTTGTCCCGCATGTCGAGGATTCGCTGATACTCCTCTTTAAATCCTAATTGTTCAACTATGCGATCATAGACATCAGGAGCTTTTTGTTTTACAACCCTCGTAGCCTGTTCGAGGATTGAAAACGTCTCGTAAACTATGCGATTAGTATAGGCGTTGTTGTGCACGCGTTCATGGTATTCATCAGGCCCGGTCACATCCAGAATTTCATAGCGATCGAGAATGTGGTTGTAATAGGCATACGAAAAATAGAACCGCGCACACTCCATGATAACTTCTAACCCTCCATCGGTTAGAAGGGAAAGGTCTTTCGTACGACGATAGGTCTCCCATAGGGCATAGACGACAGCCCCGTTAATGTGAATCTGTTTATCGCGAAAATAGGTTCGAATCGGGCGGTTGGTAAAAACGTCCGTTACATTGAAAAGGCTACAAGCGTCATCCCCTGTTTCTTGACTTTCCCAGGCGTAAAAGGCGCCGCGATACCCGTATTCTTTCGCCTTTCGTCTGGCTCCTTCAAGCGTATGGATCCGATAGCGGATGAGGCGCTTTGCCGCCTCCACGTCGGTATTCAAGTAGAAGGACAACATGAAGATCTCCGTGTCCCAAAAGACAGCCCCTTTATAGGTTTGCCCAGAGATGCCCCGTGCCGGAATGGACACCCGGTCATTTCGAGGCGTAAGGATGAGGAGATGGTAAATGCTGTAGCGGAGGCTGATTTGCGCCTCTTCATCCCCCGCAATGGTAACATCCGCCCGTCTCCATTTCTCTTCCCATACCGATTGATGTTCTTGAAAAAGGGTGTCATACCCCAAAGTTTTTATCTCTTGAAGCGCCGAAACGAGTTCAATTTCCTCTTTTCCATGGTAGATCCACGCATATTTATAGAAAGTAAACGGCTGATTGGGCTTGAGGTGTACGGAGAGCTTCCGATAGAAGAGCCCGTCTTCCTCGCATACCTCAATTTCCGATACGAACGGCTCACATGCTTTGAAGTCAATGATCTCCCCGACCAGGACGGGTAGCTTGAGTTCATGCGTGATGGCTTGGACAATCAAGGCTCCATCCTGATGGTGGCATGTGACGTCTTCAAGATGTGGGCCATTTAAGTCCCACACGTGATGGTCAATCCCCGTGCGGATGACCAGGTCGGTGTCAGCTGTCACCATCACCGTATACTTCATGGCCAAAACGTGTTCCTGCTTCATACTGGTAAACCGTTCAGCAAGGAGAGTTACCGTTTGTCCATTGAGTTCATAGGTCGTCTTGCGGCGATGGAGCCCGGTCTTCATCTCCAGTTCCTGCATATGGGATGTCGGGGCCATCGCCATCGGGTGTAACCTCTGGCC
>DATCJW010000030.1:0-5595 GCA_036562595.1 Haloplasmataceae bacterium
CATGATTACTGCTTCACATAACCCGCCGATCTACAATGGCTATAAAATTTATGACGAACATGGCTGCCAACTGGTTCCGGAATTGGCGGATGAGGTCATACAACAAGTGAATGCGGTTGATGATATCTTTTCGATTGCGATTGAGGCTGAAGCGACGTTACGGGAGAAAGGGATGATTGTCTCGATTGGCGCAGAAGTCGATCGAGCGTACATTGATCAAGTCAAAAATATTCAATTGAATCCCAACTTGTTGAAACAGAACATTACGATAGCCTTTAGTCCTTTACATGGCACGGCATCAACCATAGCTCCGACTCTGTTTCAAGTCTGTGGTTATAAAAACGTCTATTTCGTGGAACACCAAATGATTCCTGATCCCAACTTCACAAGCGTGGCCTCACCGAATCCTGAAGAGAAAGAGGCTTTTCATGATGTCATCGAATTAGGGCAAAAGGTATCAGCGGATCTGCTTGTGGTGACGGATCCCGATGCCGACCGTGTGGGGCTTGCCGTCAAACATCATGGAGAGTATGTCATGCTTAATGGGAATCAAACGGCTGCCATTCTACTGTATTACCTTTTAACCCAACTACGGATTCAAAACCGTTTACCCAAGAATGGTGTCGTGATCAATACCATTGTCAGCTCGGATTTAGCCCAGGTTATCGCTAAAGACTTCGGCTTAAAAACGGAATCCACCCTTACCGGTTTTAAGTTTATTGGCCATCGGATCGAAGACCTTGCCAAAACTGACCAGGCCTTCATCTTTGGGTACGAGGAGTCTTACGGTTACCTCGTTCAAGACTTCGTTCGGGATAAAGATGCTTTTCAGGCGATTGTCCTTGCCTGCGAAGCGGCGAGTTACTTCAAACATTTCGATAAAACCCTTGTCGATGTTTTACATGAAATCTATGAAAAATACGGCTATTATCATGAATCGCTCGTAAACCTTGTATTAGAAGGGAAAGCCGGGCAAGAACGAATCCAACGCATCATGGAATCTTTGCGTCAACATCCCTTTAAGGAACTTTCGTCGGTACCCGTGTCAGTGACCGAAGATTATCTCATCGGACAACGGGTGGACGAAGAGGGCATTACTCCGATTACGCTTCCGACCTCTAACGTGTTAAAATATGTTTTAAAAGATGGGTCCTGGGTTGCCCTTAGACCATCAGGAACTGAGCCTAAGTTAAAAATCTATGTGAGTGCTATCGGGCCTAACCATGAGACTAGCCTAGAGAAATGTGAAACCATAAAAAAACAGGTTCTCGATCGGATCGCAACGGTTGCTTAATGGTCGGAATAACACATGGGATTGTAGGTGTTAATATGGTTGAAGTGAAGTATATCTATACCCATCAAGGAAAACCGGTGAACGAATATACCATTCGCAATGGGAAGTTCCAAGTGAGCATGATCAATCTCGGAGCGACGCTTACGAAAATGGTTATCCGCAATCGGTTTAGAAAATACGAAAGCGTGCATCTCCGTTTTCATGACTATCGGAAGTATCGCCTTGATGGCCATCCTTTGACGAGCTGGTGGTGTGAAAGAGGAGGAGTCCTCACTCCTCTTTCCGCCGTCTATTTTGAGGCGGAGTTCATCGAGAATGGGATCCGCTTTACTTCACTTCACCCTGCCTATCCGTTAACGATCGACTACCGCTTTATCGACTACACGTTAAGCGTTCAAGCCTATTCTAAAGAGTGCTATCACTTCAATCTTTATGTAAATTTATCTGGAAATTTAAAGCGGGATACGAGTGCCCATCAGTGCAAGGTCGATAACCTCATGATCGACCTTTTTAATCCCGTCATTGATGAACCGTTTCAAGCCAATGAAACATTTTTTATTATGGATATGGAAAACGGGGCGAAACTTGACTTTCACCCTCCCATCCATTTCATCCTTAATAATCGGGTTCAAGTCGATCCTTCTTTCCGCTTTAATAAAGGCCTATCCTTAACCGAGCACCATATGGTAAAAATGCAGTTTTCACCCATGGATGGTCAGATCACGGTTGACTTAAGCCACTAATTTCATTTATGGTATTAATAGAGATGATAAGCAGTTTAGAAGAGTGATAATATGAGGGTATACGAATATGCGAAAAAACGGAATGTTAGAAGCCGAGACGTCGTAAAAAAATGCCATGAATTAGGGATGATGACGGTTAAAAACCATCTTTCTCTCATTCCTTTGAAAAGGATACACGAGTTGGACCAAATCGATTTTGCCCCGAAGCATCCGCCGGTTACTCGCCGCAAGGTATTTATCTTGTGTTTCGATAGGCGAAAACGCCATCCTGTTCTCCGCCAGGTCATACGCTCCTATCAAATGCATCGGGATGCCGTTTTTCTTCTCCAACCGCAATACGGAGGAATTAGTGAAGGATCCATCGAGCGTGTGGTGGACGTCGTCATCCATCATCAGTGGCTAAAGGTTTCCGTGTATCGTATTGAAAAGGAGCGCATCATTCGCTTTTTTATTGATATGCCTGACCGGGTACATGCCTTGCATACCGAGCGGGAAAAATTGGAGGCCATAAGCATCCTTTATCAAGTTGCCATCAGTTTGTTAGAGGACATTCCCGTCGATCAAGTTGTAGGAATCGATTGGCCTTGTGGGCTGTTTCCCTTGACGTTTAAACGGCTCAATCGCCATGCGCCGATCGATTTCCATTTCTATTTATCGACCATTAATTATGAAGGTATTTACGACTTGAACGATCTCAACCTTTTCTTTCTCGATTTTCGGGATAAGGATACGGTGGAATATGCGGGGAGCCTTAATTTTTTGAAAGCGGGACTTTTAAGCTATTCAACTATTCACTTTTTAAACGATGCGGAAAACCAGTTGAAAGCCAGTTATTTACGTGATTATTATTACGAAATCTGAAAGATTTTCGGCCTAACATTTTGAAACGTAAAATGTATGGATTTGGTTAGTTCTTAAGACGAAACTTGAGAACTTTTTCTATATCCATCAATTTCGAATAGGACCAGAGAAGGGTACGGAAAATACCGTACAAACAACCTTGCCAATTACAATGAGTATTGAGAAGGAGTGAAAACGATGAATTTTGAACAGTACACGAACAGTAAACTGTACGCGATATTTGATAAGCTGTATAAACTCATCATGTTGAATTTAATTTGGATTGCGACAGTCGCTATCGGATTTGGCGTAATAACGCTATTCCCCGCTACAATCGCACTATCGGTTTTGTTAAATAGTATAAACCTTGACCAAGAGTTTTCACTCCTTCGAAGTTTTTTCACGGTGTTTAAGAAAGAATTTCGCAAGAGTCAAAAACTATTTCTCGTCCTGATGTTATTCGGGCTTCTCATTGGCTTTGACCTGGTGTATTTCATTGATCTATTTTTAAGCCGCCCTTCGATGATGAATGCGTTTATTGTTTGGCTTTTTCTGTTTATCTCTATTTTTTATGCGATGGTTCTCATCCATATCGGACCCGTCTATGTCTATTTTCCGAGGCTGTCGATCAAAAACACAATCAAACTGGCGGGTATGTTTTCAATCCGTTATCTCTTTCATTCCCTTTTACTTCTTGTCATGCATGCCGCTCTAATCCTCCTCGTTTTCTTTTGGCCGATTTTCTTTCCCGTTTTTCCAATCCTTTATTTTTCTGGCACCCAATATGTGACATTGAAATTATTGGGCTCGGTTTATCGCAAATATGTACGGGAAGGCACACCGCTTGTGGTGACAGACTATTTTTGGCAAACGCCGGTGGATCATAAGTAGCCTTTTCAACTTTTGGTGTTTGAAATCATTCCTATCTTCGACATATTGCGTCCTGTAGTATCCAAATCGTTCATGTCCTAACGTTGATGGGCAAAACCTTAAATAAAATGAAACGGAGTAAAACATTTTCATTAAAATGGTTATTGAATCTGACAGGATTAATTGATATACTCAAAAAGAATGTGGGCATTAAGCAGAAACAATGAGTTTCCGTTCTTAATGCCCATTATCAGGACACGGTCACGGTGTCCTTCTTTTTAGGCCAAATAAGAAAAGGAGTGAAAACATGAATCAAACGAAGCTTGGCTTTTTGCCAGATGAGAAGCCCAAAATTCAACACGCCTTAGTTTTCGCTTTCCAGCAATTCTTGGTTATGCTCCCCGCAACCGTACTGGCTGCTATTTTGATGAATTCGAATATGACAATCTATTCCATTCCCGCAGCCGTGCTTGCAAGTGGCGTTGCCACAATTGTCTTCTTATTCATCACGAAGTTTCAAATCCCGCTTTATTACGGATCATCCTTCTCTTACATTCCGGCTGTCGGTATTGTTACTGGATATGCTGTTCGGCATTCTATTGATCCTGCATCCACACTCGGAGCCGTCCTGTTAGCATCTATTCTTTCAGGGCTTATGAGTGTCGGTGCAGGATTTTTAATTAACCGATTTGGAAAAGACAAGATTGATAAAATTTTACCGCCTCATATCACAGGAACCATTGCCATGATCATTGGGTTATCCCTTGCCAGAACGACCATTCAAAGCTTAACAGGGGATTTTAATGGATTAGGTGATTTTTCTAATATCGATTGGATTGGTGTAGCCATTGGCATGATTACGCTCGTTTCGACCGTAATCTTTACCGTTGTTTTAAAGAAAGGGTTTATTTCTCAGATTCCCATTTTATTAGGGACATTCGTCGGCATGATTTTTTCATATATATTCTGGATACCTTTAACCCAATCGGGGTATCAACGATATTTTTCAACAATGAACCAAGACACTGCGCTCCGTTTGCTTGATGTCATGCCATGGCGAACGATTCCCAGTGCCTTGCAGTATGTCCCTCTCATAGGAATCGCTGTCATCGCCATATTTCCCATTGCGTTTGCCACCATTCCTGAATCCACCGCCCATGTCAATCAAATTGATCTCTATGTGAATGCATTATCGAAAGAAAAAGGCGGTAAGCATTATCCGATTAAAAATTTATTAGGCCATAACTTAATAGGTGATGGATTGGCCGATATTACAGCCGTGTTATGTGGCGGGCCTGCAGGTACGAATTATGGCGAAAATATCTCGCTTTCAGCTGTAACGAAAAACTTTTCAAGCTATGTGTTCTTTCTTACGGGCATTCTTGCTGCGGCCATTGGGTTAATCCTTGACGTCTTACATCTTGGTAACCTTTCATTAATTGTCACGAACCCCGTGATTCAAGGCGTATCGATCTATCTTTTCGGAGCCATTGCCGTACAAGGAATCGCCCTTATGATTGATAATCAGGTGAATATTTTTGATCCAAAAGTGGTGGCAGTCATCGGATTTATCTCCATTATAGGATTGGGTGTTAATAGCATTCAAATTACTGATAAATTGTTGTTGCCCGGTATCGGTATTGCCGCCATTTTGGGAATACTTCTCAACCTCTTTTTAGATGCCATAACAAGAAAGAGAAATTAGAAAAAAGGGGCTGTAAAATAATTACCTAAATAGGTGATGTTTCAGCCCCTTTTCTCATGGTTTTCCCTCTTTTTTTCCTTAAAATGTCACTGTTAGTATAAGGAATTATCCGCTTCAATTGGCTAGTCTAAAGAGTTCTGTAT
>DATCJW010000031.1:0-3709 GCA_036562595.1 Haloplasmataceae bacterium
ATGGTGGAATTTATCTCATTCATCTTATATAATAAATGTGCAAAGATTTTCGTAAAGGGGGGATAAATATGAAAAAATGTTTCATTTTTTTGCTTGTTGGTTTCTCTTCTCTTTATCTTGGTAGCTTGCAGTGGAAAAAAGACGAAATTGGAATTTCAATCGACACAAATTTCTGTAAAGGTAGGCGAGACGTTTACCCTTGAACCAACCACGAAACCGAAAGGGGCCGAAGTCATCTATGACATTAAGGATCGGTCAATCTTGTCCTATGAAAATGGGGTCTTTACGGCATTAAAGGAAGGGACGACCACCATTATCGCTAAACTGAAAGGACAGGAAAAGGTACAAGTGACGATTACGGTAACGGTAATAAAAGAAGATGATCATGAGGACGACACACAGGTTATGGTTTCATACGAACTCAATGGCGGGAGCTTTACAGAGGAGGTTCCCACGTCTTATAAGCGGGAGGATCTTCCTATCCCGTTGCCAAAACCGTCACGAAAGGACTATGTGTTCGTTGGCTGGTACGATAATCCCGGCTTTAATGGACATTACATCGATGAACTCCCAGAGGATGTTGAGGAAACGGTTACGCTCTATGCACGTTGGGTCCCATTACAAACCTACTCTCTTTTATACGTCTTATATGGCGGAACCAACGACCCCAATAATCCGTTTTACTATACCATCTATGATTTGCCGCTTCGGCTAGAGGAACCTACACGTCCGGGTTATTATTTCCGAGGATGGTATAAAGATCAGAACTTCCGCCATGGACCGATTGAAGAAATCACCATCGCTCGCAATTATCGCCTCTATGCCTTATGGGAAAGCCAGTATAGCCAGGATCAAATCCTCATCGATTCAAGTTTAACGGATAAAAGCGAAGGGGACAGAATCGAATACCGCGGCATTGAATACGTGTATGGCATCAACGCCTTCTCCACGCTTCGCGATGGCTTTGCGGTCGCACGGCACATTGTCCATCTTAAAGGGGAGTTTTCGGAAAATCTAACGATCGAAAAAAGCGGCTTAACCATTTTAGGGCCAAATGCCAATATCGATCCCAATTCAGAGGAACGTGTCGAAGAAGCCGTATTGAAAGGGATCATCACGCTTGCACCGAACGTAACGAACATTACTTTTAACGGCCTTGCTTTCACCGACAAAGCCCAGATTACGGGGTCAAAAAATCGAAACATCACTTTCATCTATAACCTCGTTTATGATACGAAGAAGGCTACGAAAGAATGGTCAGCCGATAAATATAGTACGGGGTTCTTCGAGTTCAGTTCACAGTCCAATGACGAACTCGTCAACTTCACCATTAAGAATAACCGGTTTGAACGGGTATCCGATGTCAACATCAACTTATCCCGCGTGACGAACGTTCATATTGAAGGGAATACCTTTAAAAATTTCGAACGGGATGCCATTCGATTTGATGAACGCAGTGGGAATCACGGGGAGTTCATGTTTCTCAATAACCGTTTTGAAAACGATGTGCTGAGCGGCTATAACGCCATTTACTTCCGTGTATACGGGGGCACCATTCCTACCCTAATTCATATTGAAAACAACACCTTTATCAATATTGGCCATCCGACGCTTGACGCTTTTTCAGGCGCCATCTCCTTACGTGACTATAAATATAAAGGTCAGGCGAAGACAGACATCATCATCGAATTTAATACTTTTGAAGGATGTGCCAATTTCATTCACGTGCGCAATCATGGAGATCTTGCATCACATGAGCAGCATCTATGGTCAGGCCGAGCGAACTACAATCTCTTCCGTGGAGTCCCCCAACACTACTATTATAAAAACTGGATCGGTGAAGAAGATAATGCGGAAACCAATCCAGAACGCATGAACCTCGATTACAACTATTTTGAGGATGATGAGGGCCATCCGATTGTTGAACTTCAAGAGTTTGCGGACTATTTCCTGAACGCCCAAAGCTACGAGAACAATTACACGACTTATGAAAGCTACGCGGAGATGCTAGCAAACCTCCAACTCAAAAAGATTTTTATCATGAACCGTATTACTGAACTTGCCGTTGGAGAGATGCACTCACTTATTGTTAGCGTTCAACCATATATTCTACAAGGGATAGACCTTCGCTTTGAATCCAGTGACCCATCCGTCTTGTCAGTAACTGAAGAGGGGGACGTAGTGGCGGTTGGCCATGGTACCGCGACGATTACGGTTTATAGCCCGGATAGCCCCGAAATCAAAGCAACGATGGAGGTTTATGTACCGGATCCGATTCAGCTCGAAATCCATTTTGAGGGCTCTGGCGCATTGGATCTCGGCGAATCCTTACAGCTTATTCCAGTCGTCAAAGACGGAAACACGTATACTTTCACTTGGGAATCCTCTAATCCCAATATTGCGAGTGTCAATGAAGAGGGCCTGGTGGAAGCGATTCAACCGGGAGAAGTAACGATTACAGCGAGAATAAATGGGAAACCAAATTGCGCAAGAGTAACGCTAATCGTCTACGATCGGGAAAACACTAGCGAGATTTTACGATTCTTTATCGATAATAACCGTGGCATCGTTTCTTCTCACTCCATTTACTACATTGGAAGTGACGATGGTTCGCTCGATTACCTCAATTCGTTCTATATCGCCGTAAATAATTATCTTTTTGAAGAACTAAAAATCATCCGCAACATGTTGCCGGAAGGGCGACCGAATCATTCGGGCCGGACCATGCCCTCCTTAGAGTTCATTACGATTCATGACACCGCAAATACCGGTGCCGATGCCTTAGGCAATTCCAACTGGGCGGTCAATCCAGGCAATACGGGCAGTTCCTGGCATTACACGGTTGGTAATGACGGCATCTACCAACAGCTCGAAGACCATGTCGTCGGTTGGCATGCCGGTGATGGCTCACGGGCTTTTGAACTCATTGACACCGGAGTAAAAGCGACACGGGATAATCCCGAAGTCGCGATCAACGAACGCGGATTCTTTACCTTTGATGGCGTTGAGTCCAATATCCTAGCCCCAGCTGTTGCCCAGATTACCCAGTTTGGCATTTATGTGACCGTAGGCGAAAACGGTAACTATTGGATGAACCGGTCATACTTTAACTCGACCTACCGGATGGTTGTCAACCACGGCGGCAACTCTAACAGTATTGGTATTGAGACGGCTGTCAACAATGGATCGGACATCCACTGGACCTGGCAACGGACCGCAAAACTCGTGGCCCAACTGATGGATACCTATCATCTAGGAATGGATCGAATCATGTTCCATAACTCGTTCAGCGGGAAGGAATGCCCGCGGACGATGATAACCGCTGATCTTGTTGAAGAATTCCTCACTTTGGTTCGGGCAGAATACGAGTTCATTCAGAAGTTTGCGGATTATGAAATCACGTTTACAAGCCATCATCCGGAGATATTAGGGAATAATGGCCGGATCATCAAGGCGCCAAGCGAAACGACCACGGTCAGCTATACGATTACGGTCAAAAAAGGCGACGTAACCGAAACCCTCACGCTTTATAACGTCGTCTTAGCTAGATAAAAAAAATTAGGAATAGAAAAGGGGCTGTAAAATAATTACCTAAATAGGTGATGTTTCAGCCCCTTTTCTCATGGTTTTCCCTCTTTTTTTCCTTAAAATGTCACTGTTAGTATAAGGAATTATCCGCTTCAATTGGCTAGTCTAAAGAGTTCTGTAT
>DATCJW010000032.1:0-8233 GCA_036562595.1 Haloplasmataceae bacterium
GTGTGCCATCGCTATTGTCAAGAACGATGGTCACTTCTGCCACATTAAGCGGCGGGCGGCGAGTCGTCCCATTAAAAATGACATCGGCCATTCGATCTCCCCGTAGACTTTTAGAGGATTGCTCGCCTAACACCCAGCGGACTGCATCGCTGATGTTCGACTTACCTGTTCCGTTCGGCCCTACAATCGCGGTAATGCCATCCCCAAATTCAATAATCGTTTTATCCGCAAAAGATTTAAATCCAATTGCTTCGATGCGTTTTAATTTCATCCTATCACCTGTTTCCTTGTCCCATCCATTATACATGATTGGCTTCGATTTTTAAACCAATTTTAGGTGGCTTCATGAAGAAAAAAATCAAGTTAAACGAGCGTTAACTTGATTTTTTTTCTATCCACGAGCCACCTTTTCCAATGCTTCTTTTGCAGCCTGTTGCTCGGCCTCTTTCTTTGAGTGGCCCTTGCCAACCCCCATCAAGATATTATCCATATATACTTCAACCGTAAAGATTCTGTGATGAGCCGGTCCCTCTTCGTGAACCATCTTATAGTGGATCGAACGGTTACTGTCTGCTTGGACGAGTTCCTGTAGCTGGCTTTTATAGTCTTTAAATTCCACACGGAATCCATTGTCAATCGGAGTAAAGACAACGCGTTTTAAAAAATCATAGGCGACAGAAAACCCTTGGTCTAAGTAAATGGCGCCAAGCATGGCTTCAAACGCATCCGCTAAAATGGCCGGGCGTTCTCGGCCGCCACTGGCTTCCTCCCCTTTGCCGAGCCGAAGGTAATGATTCAATCCAATGGACTGAGCATAATAGACGAGAGCCTGTTCACAGACATACTGTGCTCGAAGCTTTGATAATTCGCCTTCTTCGGCTTCAGGGTATTTGGTGAAGAGGTAGGTCGTCATGGCGAGTTCTAAAACGGCATCCCCCAAAAATTCAAGGCGTTCGTTATCAGCAACCGGTTCTTTTGTCTCGTTTACATAGGAGGAGTGGGTTAATGCCTGTTCCAAAAGGCTCAAATCCTTAAACCGTATACCAATCCTTTCGCTAAACGCTTGAATTGACGATGTCTTTTTCATCACTCCACCTTCTCATCTGTGTTCATTGTCGCGATCATCTCTTTAATCGTTGGAATGACATGCTGGCGGACGGTTTCACGGGCTTGGCGAATGGCATTCATAAAGGCAATCGCATCCGATGAACCATGAGCTTTGATGACGACAGCATTGGTCCCAAAGAGTACCGCCCCGCCGACTTCGCTGGCATCGAAGCGTTTTTTAATCTGGCTTAAATTTCTTTTTGCCAAAATCCCTCCGATCATTCCGAAGAGACTCTTTTTTAATTCATCCTTTAACACCGTTCCAAACCCTTTGGCAACGCCTTCCATGGTTTTAAGGGCAATGTTGCCCGTAAAACCATCGGTAACCAACACGTCGCAGACACCATTAATGATATCTTTTCCTTCAACGTTGCCAATGAAATTCAATCCTGAGGCTTTCAACAGGTTATAGGCCTCAATATCGAGCGGTCTTCCTTTGCCTTCCTCGGTCCCATTATTCAAAAGACCCACACGTGGATTCTTGATGCCGTGGACCCGTTCTTGATAAATTGATCCGATCTGTGCATATTGGAGTAGCCATTCCGGTCGGCATTCCGTATTTGCGCCGGAATCCAAGAGGAGCATCCATGACCCATTCACTTGCGGAATGAGTGGGCCAAGAGCCGGTCGATGGAACCCTGGAATCCGTTGAACCACCAACGTCCCACCAGAAACGACAGCGGCTGTTGGGCCAGCACTGACGACCGCGTCAAAAGCACCCTCACGCGTTTGGGCCATGGCTTTAATGAGTGAAGCGTCTTTTCGTTTTCGCACGGCGAAAGCCAGATCTACCTCATCCATACGGAAATAATCTTCACAATGGATGACATGGAGGCGATCCGTTCTCGTTAGAAATGGCCGAATCATTTGCTCGTTGCCAAAAAGCGTAATCTCAATATCATCAAACCGTTCAAGCGCCAATTCTGCGCCCTTTATCGTAATCTCGGGGGCTCGATCCCCGCCCATGGCATCTACGGCAATTCGAATCATTTCTATCCCTCCTGAAATTCTTTTCGTAAAAGGCCAAAACGGTAGATATCAACGTACTCATCATTGACGAGACGCTCCTCGCGTAAGATTCCCTCTAGCTGCATGCCCATCTTCCGTATAAAGTTGATCGAACGAACATTAAAGGCGAGCACCTCGGCAATTAATTTATTTAAACCTAATGTCTTAAAGGCATAGTCAAACAAGACATTTAACGCCTTTTGGGCTAACCCTTTCCCCCAGTAAGCCTCATCGATCACAATATCGAATTGCCCAAGCCGATTTCCCATGTCAATCTTCAACTCCATCTTTCCAATGAGGTTTTGATCCAAAAGGACGACATAAATCATCCATTGGTCATCCTGACTTTCCAGATACTGGTCAAATCGCTTGGCAAAATCGGTATAGGTCATCGTTTGGGGGTGAAAGAGATCAGCGCTTTTCGTATTCTGAATCAAACGATATAGCGCGTCATAATCCGAGCGCGTCAATGCCCGAACCATAAATTTCAAACGGATCACCCCATTTTCGACCATACAGTCCCATTATTTTACATTCTACATCTATTTTAGTCAAAATATTCATGACTTTCAATGATTTCCCGTTCAATATACTCCCGCAACGGATGGTAATCGGGATTGGTTAACAACTCGTTGGAATCGATGATTTGCTGGGCATCCTGGCGCGCAACCTCAAGAATGTTATAGTCATTAATAAGATCGGCCATTTTAAATTCTGGAAGCCCCGATTGCCGACTACCGAAAAAGTCGCCAGGCCCACGCATGCGCAGATCGGCCTCAGCAATCTCAAACCCATCGTTCGTCTGAGTCATAATGGCCAACCGTTCCTGAGCCTTATCGGTGGATTGGTCACTCATGAGAATGCAATAAGACTGCTTCTGCCCACGCCCCACACGCCCGCGTAGCTGATGGAGTTGAGCAAGCCCAAAACGGTGAGCATCAACAACAATCATAAGCGTCGCATTGGGGACATCCACGCCAACTTCCACAACGGTCGTGGTCACGAGTATCTGAATGATGTTGTCTTTAAATTGTTGCATGATCATCTCTTTCTCTTCATTTGACATCCGTCCATGGAGAAGCCCCACCCGATAGCGTTGGCCAAAGCGGGCGTGGTACCGACGGAAAATATCCTCGGCATTCTCTAGATCCATCTTCTCGCTTTCCTCGATAAGCGGCGCAATCACGTAAACCTGCTCGCCCTTTGAACATGTTTTTTCGACGAAAGCAAAAAGACGCGGTTCTAATTTCGTTGGAATGACGTACGTTTTAACCGGATGCCTGCCCTTAGGCAAGGTTTTGATTTGCGATACGTCCATATCTCCAAATACCGTAAGGCTTAACGTTCTGGGAATCGGAGTGGCGCTCAAGAAAAGGGCGTCAGGATACAGCCCCTTTTCGCGTAGCGTTTTCCTTTGGTTAACGCCAAAGCGATGTTGCTCATCAATAACAATCAGGCCTAACTGTTTGAACGACACATCATCCACAATCAGGGCGTGAGTACCGATAATAAGGTCGATTTCCCCATCCTTGAGCTTCTCATAAATCACTTTCTTATTTTTTTGACTGGTAGAACTTGTGAGCAATTCCATTCGAATAGGCTCGCCAGCAAATAGTTCCGCAAAGGTATTATAGTGTTGTTGCGCCAGGATTTCCGTAGGGGCCATGACGGCGCATTGCCAACCGGCTTGAATGGTTGCGAAAATGCCAATGCCCGCAACAACCGTTTTTCCGCTGCCAACATCCCCTTGCAATAAGCGATTCATCATATAAGGCGCTTTTAAATCGGCAATAATCTCTCCAACGACTCGTTGTTGGTCCTCGGTAAGGACAAAGGGAAGGCGTTGGATAAAGGATTCCACTTTCTTATCATCAACGACTTTTGCACACTGTTGATAGGCTTTTCGACGGCGGTATTTCAGATAGTACATTTTTAATTGGAATTTTAAAAGTTCTTCATATTTCACACGCCGTTCAACTTGTCGAATTTGTTCCGCATTTTGGGGAAAGTGAATAAACTCAACCAACGTTCGAATATCGACCAAACGGTAATGCCGTAATAACGATAGCGGAAGCTCCTCGTTCAGATGATCGCCGAATTGCTCAAGCGCTTTACGGATACAATTTAAAAAGGTTTGGCGTGATAAGGTCTTAAGCGTGTAAAGGGGTTCGATCCGGTTGAAATCTAGTGATTTTGGTTTCAATATTTGGGCAGTAATCTGTTGGCGGTACTTATCGTATTTTCCCGTGACGGTTACCATCATGCCTTTTTTCAGTTGTTCCTTTAAGAAGTGCCGATTAAAGGCAACCACCTTAATAATCATTTCATCAACCCGAATGCGAAAAATAAGGCGAGACTTCTGTCTTTTATAAAAAGAAATCACCGGGTCGCTAATGATTGTCCCCACGGTGGTCACTTTTTCGTTATGATGTGCGAGTCTTAGGTCGACAACCTCATAGTTTTCATAACGGTAAGGAAAGTAAAAAAGGAGGTCGTATACCGTATGGATGCCTAGGTCATGCAACTTCTGGAAGGTTTGATTTGACACTCGCTTGATGTGTTCGATTGGGATTCGTTTCAGATTTTCCAATGTCAATCACCACAGATCATCGCGTATTCTTTTTTATGTACGCCATGATAGATTTATTATATCATGAATATTTGTTCGGTTAAAGACTTATTGCATAAGACCCTTGTTTCTAAAAGATTAAAAAAGGACCACGATTGCGTGGTCATACAAGCTATTATTTTACATAACTAGATAAAAGCGTCATAATTTCTGAGATCTTTTCGTCGCCTTTGTCTTCTTTAATCGCCTCGCGTACGCATCCCCGAATGTGATTTTCAATTATCGTTAAATTGGCCTTCTTCAGAAGGGCTTGAACCGCGAGAATCTGTTTTGACACATCGACACAATAACGATCGTCTTCCACCATCTTGATGATGGCGTCAATCTGACCCCTAGAAGTTTTCAAAAGGTTGATCACTTTTTGATGATCATGCATAAACTTCCCCCTTTCCCTTGTTCTTCTTCGGTTTAAACCGTTTTAAACGTAGGGCATTCGTCACGACGGATACACTACTAAAGGCCATAGCCGCTGCGGCAAACATCGGATTAAGTAGGCCAAACGCCGCAATCGGTATACCGATTGTGTTGTAAGCGAATGCCCAGAAAAGATTTTGCTTAATGTTTCGTATCGTGCTTTTCGACAGTTGGATGGCCGTCGCCACATCCATCAGGCTGCTATGCATCAAAACGATGTCCGCCGATTCCATAGCCACATCCGTGCCACTGCCAATGGCCATCCCGATATCTGCTTGGGCAAGGGCGGGGGCATCGTTTATGCCATCCCCAACCATGGCGACTCGTCGGCCTTCAGCTTGTAATTTCTTTATTTCCTCAGCCTTGTCTTCTGGTAACACCTCGGCAAGAACGCGTGCGATGCCAACCTTCCGCCCTATGGCAGAAGCTGTGCGCTGGTTATCTCCAGTCATCATAACGACTTCTAACCCCATGGCCTTTAATATCTCGATCGCCTCGATACTGCTTTCTTTAATGACATCACTTACCGCAACAATTCCAGCGAATACGCCATCAACAGCCACAAACATCGGGGTTTTCCCGTCCTCTGCGAGTCGTTCAGCATCCTGGCTGAGGGAAATGGAAATTCCGTAACTATCCATAAGTTTTTTGTTGCCAAGTATTACTTCTTTCCCTTGAAGCGAAGCCACGATTCCATAGCCAGGAATGGCTTCGAAATGATCGGTAACATAGAGCGAAAGGTTTTCTTCTTCAGCTTTTTTTAATATCGCTTCCCCTAGCGGATGTTCTGAGCCCCGTTCCGCTGAAGCACTGATACGAAGCAGTTCGACCTCATCGAATCCATTGGCAGCCAGGATCTCTGTAACGATGGGTTCGCCTTCCGTGACGGTTCCCGTTTTATCCAATACGACCGTATCAACCTTATGGGCGATTTCTAACGCCTCACCACCCTTGATCAGAACGCCATACTCCGCTCCTTTACCAGTCCCCACCATGATGGATGTGGGAGTAGCCAGGCCCAAAGCACAGGGACAGGCAATCACCAGAACGGCGATAAAGTTTTTTAAAGCCAAATTAAAATCTCTGGTAAAGGCCACCCAAAGGATCCCTGCTAGGAGGGCAATGGCCATTACAACGGGTACGAAATAGCCGGAGATAATATCGGCCAGATGGGCAATCGGCGCCTTGGACCCTTGAGCTTCTTCCACCAGTTTTATGATCTGAGCTAAAACGGTATCTTTTCCAACTTTCGTCGCTTTCATGAGAATGGATCCGTTCTTATTAATGCTCGCTCCAATGACTAAATCGCCAACCTGCTTTTCGACAGGAATGCTTTCACCCGTTAACATCGATTCATCGACTGATGTACTCCCCTCGATGACAATGCCATCAACTGGAATCCGTTCCCCGGGTCGAACGCGAATGACGTCTCCTACTTCTACATCGTGAACGGGTATCGTGATCTCTTCATCGCCTTTGACAATAACTGTTGTTTTCGGCGCAAGATCCATTAGCGACTTTATGGCTTCAGACGTCTTACCTTTTGAACGCGCTTCAAAATATTTGCCGAGCAGGATAAGCGTAATAATAACGGCGGCCGATTCAAAATAAAGATCGTGTGACGCCTCGTTATGGGCAATGATTTCATAAAGCGTAAATAAACTATAGATGAAAGCTGCACTGGTACCTACCGCGATTAGGGAATCCATATTCGGTTGTCGCCGAAAGAGTTTCGTAAACCCGCTCGTATAGAATTGGTACCCGATCCCCATGACCGGCACTGTCAGTACCAGTTGGAAGATCGCATATATAGAGGGATGGCGGTTTGGTGCGATGAGGTTTGGAAGGGGGAATCCGATCATCGGCCCCATCGTGACATATAGCAAGGGTAACGTAAAGACCAGTGCCGCATAAAATTTTCTTCGCAGAGCATTCATCACCCGTTCTCTGCGCTTTTGATCGGCATCCAACGGGCTTCCTATTTCAATGTCTAGCGCTTCATAACCCGCTCGCCTGACGGCCTCTTTTATGTCGGTAAAACGGACCTGCCGCGAGTCATAGACCACAGTTACCTTTTCCGTCGCCAGGTTAACGGAAACTTTATGGACACCGTCTATCCCTTGAATGCCTCGCTCAATGGCACGTACACAAGCGGCACACGTCATCCCTTGTACGGGAAAGGTTACCTCACGGGCAATGGACGCTTCACTGACACCATATCCACTATCTATGATCGCCCTCTTTATTTCATCAAGGGTAACCGCTTGTTCGTCATACACGACAGTAAGTTTCTCTGTCGCTAAGTTGACATCCGCTTGGATAATGCCCGGTAGCTTACGCACTCCCCGCTCGACCGCGCGCACACAAGCGGCACACGTCATTCCGGTGACGATTAGCTGTTCCTCTTTCACATGAATCACTCCTTTAAGTTAGGAAGGATAATAAGGGGCCACCTTATTATCCTTCAATTTTCGTCACGCGATAACCAACATCTTCTATGGCTTCAATGAACTGTTGATCGGCAACGTCTTGAGATAGTTCAACTTGGGCAATCCCTTGTTCAAGTTCAACGTGTACGGATTGAATGCCTTGAAGAGCTTCTAAAGCACGCGTAACATGCATGACACAATGATGGCAACTCATACCATCTATATATATTGTCTTTTTCATCATTCGACCCTTCCTTTCCAAGTTTACCCCTCCCCTATAGGGATGGTACTATTATTATACGGCGGAACCTTTTGTGTGTCAACTATTTCTTATTATAGTCTTTAACGGATTTCTTTCATTACACGAAAAAGCCATAAATTCATCCAAAGAAGGATCCCACACCATTCGAATCGTTGATTCACTATAACACACGCTTTATCGTTTTGCAGGATTCCCATGATTAATAATTGATTAAATGAACCAAATCACCTTCCTATCAAGATTAAAAGGGGCTGTAAAATAATTACCTAAATAGGTGATGTTTCAGCCCCTTTTCTCATGGTTTTCCCTCTTTTTTTCCTTAAAATGTCACTGTTAGTATAAGGAATTATCCGCTTCAATTGGCTAGTCTAAAGAGTTCTGTAT
>DATCJW010000113.1:0-19109 GCA_036562595.1 Haloplasmataceae bacterium
TATCGGAATGAGGAAAATGGGTATACGGTTGGGAAGATTCGTGTCTTAAATGACGCAGAACACGCATTGGATTGGGGATTGGACGGCGAGATGGTCATTACAGGTTATTTTGCACCGATGGTGAGCGGCCGGACGTATCATTTTTATGGAAAGTTTGTCGAGAATCAATATGGCCGACAATTTGAGGTTTCTCATTATGAGTTGGAAAATCATAACGATAAGGAAAGCCTCGTTGCCTTTCTTTCGAGTGACCTTTTTAAAGGTATCGGTAAAACTCTGGCTCAGCGCATCGTTGATACTTTAGGGGCCGAGGCCTTAAACCGAATTGTGGAAAATCCTGACGTTTTAACGACGATTAAAGGCATTTCTCCACAAAAAGCGCAAATGATCCATGACGCTGTGGTAGAACATTATGCTTCGGAACAGATCATACGTTACTTGATGAATCATGGCTTTGGCTCGCGCCTCGCGTTTATTATTTTTCAACGTTATCGTGAACAAACCATAGAAAAGTTAGAAAAAAACCCATATATCCTCATCCGTGATATTGACGGCATCGGTTTCATTCGTGCCGATCAATTCGCCCAATCGATTGGTTATGATCTAAAAAGCCCCCATCGAATACGAGCGAGCATTGCTTACCTCATGAATGAACTCTGTTATAGTGCCGGATATACTTATGTAACGAAGGAAGAACTCCTGGAGGGAGCGATGGCCTTTTTAAACCGTAATGGGCTGGACATTTCTGTTGAGTTGATGGAGGAGTGTTTGGAAGAGCTCATTCGTCACCGAGAAATCATCCGTGAAGATGACCGGTACTATCTTCCATCCCTCTATGAAGCAGAGGAGACGGTGGTAGAGACCCTTTACCTTCTCGTGAACCACGAAAAACGTGACATCGATGAAAATAAGGTTGAGGAGTTGATTCAGCAATCGGAAAAGAGCTTAGGCATCACCTATACCGATTGCCAAAAGGAAGCTATTTATAAAGCGATTGTTGAACCGGTCCTTATCGTTACTGGTGGCCCAGGTACTGGAAAAACGACCGTGGTTAGTGGGATTATCCGGGTCTATCAGGCGCTTTATGGATTGAAAGACCACGAACTATCGGAAACTATCGCCCTTGTAGCTCCTACAGGCAGAGCGGCTAAACGGCTTCAAGAAACGACTGGTGTGGAGGCAATGACCATTCATCGCTTGCTTCGTTATAATCATTACGGGCTGTTTGAAAAGGGAAAGGATAATCCCATTACCCAGCGCCTTCTCATCTGTGACGAAAGTTCGATGTTGGACATTCAACTTGCCAGCCAATTGTTAGAGGCTGTGACCCTTGATACGCAAATTGTTTTCGTCGGTGACGTAAACCAACTACCATCTGTAGGCCCTGGCCAAGTGTTAAAGGACCTTATTGACAGCCAGGCCATTCCAACCGTCACCCTCCATAAAATTCAGCGCCAGAAAGACACATCCACCATCATCGAGCTTGCTCATGACATTAATCAAGGCCTAATTACCCCTGATCATTTTAAGCAGCAGCATGATCGTAATTTCATCCGCGCATCCAATCCTCAGATCTTGGAGCATCTTGTTTTCATTGTTCAAAATGCGTTAAAAAAAGGGTTTTCTATTGATGACATACAGATCCTTGCACCGATATATCGCGGTGAAGTCGGGATTCAAGCTATAAATGCGAAGATCCAAGAGGCGGTCAATGCGCCTGGGGAAGGGAAAAAGGAATTACAGGTGGCCAACCAGATCTTGCGGCAAGGGGATAAGGTGATCCAACTGGTGAATCGTCCAACAGATTTCGTGATGAATGGGGATATTGGATTCATCACGCATATTTTTGATGAACCAGGCCAGGATCGGGTGAAGATGGTTGTGCGTTTCGACGATGTGGAAGTGAAATATACAGAAAGCGAGCTAGATCAAGTTGCTTTAGCCTACTGCATTTCGATACATAAGGCGCAGGGTAGTGAGTTTGCCATTACGGTCCTTGTTCTCTCCAGTAGTTATTCGATTATGTTACGGCGGAAGCTTGTATATACTGCTGTCACTCGGGCGAAGCAATCGCTTATTATTCTTGGCGATCCCAAGGCTTATGTACGGGCAGTCCGTAATGACCGTGAACAAAATCGCCAGTCAACCTTGCAACAAAAATTGGCAAAAGCGTTTAAATCAAATATACTGACCATTGACGGATTTGAATTCGAAAGACAAGCTCCTCACACCGTAACGCCGTATGATTTCATGGATGAAGACGTATACTATGCATAGAAACTAGCCTTGAGGTGATGTCATGCGAGCGATTACCTTTTTTCTGTTAGGAGTAGCAGGAACCCTTGCCTTTCAGCGATATACTGCTGATCGTCCGAAATTTCAAAAAGAATTAAGACGCTTCCTGCAAAATAATGGGAAAAGTCTCCAACGCTTACGTGCTTTGATGTAAGCGAAAAGCCTGTTTCGTAAGAAATGGGCTTTTTTATATTTTTAACCTTTACGCATATACTAGTAGAGGAAATTAGGTGGTCGCAATGAATGAGACGATAAACCGTATCATCCGGATAGGACTTATCCTGATCCTTTTCAATATCCTTTTTTTGTTAAGTTACCATACGCTGCCGATTATCTTTCGATTCCTTCACTATGTCTATCATCTCTTTTTACCTTTCATTGCTGCCTTTTTTCTAGCGTTTCTCCTTCATACGCTTGTCGATCGGCTTGAACAACGCGGAATTCACCGTTTACTTGCGGTTCTTTTTATTTACCTTTTATTTTTTATTCTTATTGCCTATCTCGTCTCTGTCATCGTTCCGACATTTATTGCACAGATTCAAAGTTTTACTGAGCGAATACCAAGCCTCTACCGCCAGTTGGAACAGTGGATACAGTTTTTCTGGCGTAAAATGCCTTTCATTCCAAAAGAGTATCAGTTTAGCCTTTCGGAACTTCTCGATTTCGCAGAAACACAATTTGAACAGCTTGACATTCGGAAACTAAAAATTTCCACTCTATTTGATTCCTTCAGCGTCATCGTATTAGCACCGATTGTATCCTTCTATTTTTTATATGACTACAACAATATAAAACGTCGGATCAAGCACTTTCTAACCCGACACCAGTGGCGATATGCCTATAAATTTATACGTGAATTGGATGCCGGATTGGGTTCATACTTTCGCGGTTTAATTCTCGTCATGAACTTGTTGGCCCTGGTTTCCACTCTCTGTTTCATGTTTACGGGGCTCGATTACCCTGTTTTTTTCGGCTTTCTTATCGGTTATACAAATGTCATCCCGATTATTGGGCCGTATCTTGGGGGCATACCAGCCGTTCTTTTCGCCTTGACAGATTCGTTACGGATGGCGATTATCGTCCTCGTCATCATCGTAGGGCTTCAGTTTCTTGAGTCCAATTTTGTCACTCCATATATTCAAAGCCGATCCATTGACAGTCATCCGTTGATGGTCCTTATCGCAATCGTTGTGTTTGGAAAGCTGTTTGGCTTGATTGGTATGATTGGAGCCATCCCGTTACTCTATATCATTCTTCTCGTTTTGAAATACGTCCGAATGATACTAAGAGTAAAAAGGATACAAAGGCTTAAACAAAAAATACAGAACATCCAATGGGATTAACAGGTATATACGTATTAACCGTTTTCCCGTAAAACAAAGCATGCGTTTTAGCTCATTTATGGCCGATGGAAATCTAACCACCATTCGTTGGTTTTCGCATCCTGTTCATAAAAAAGAAAAAGCTCGTCACCACTAAGACGTGGATGTCGAGCTTTATCGATTGAGAGGGGAGATGGCAATTATGCGTTTTGTTGTTTAGGAAGCAAGCCCCATAGAAGCAGGGAAGTGACCACACTCCCGATAGTGAGAGCGCCGAGAAAGATCAAGGGATCCCGCCCCCTCATGAGCGGGACGACAAAAATGCCACCATGAGGGACAGGGATCTGGACATCAAAGGCCATGGTTAACCCACTAGCGATGGCTGATCCGATGATGATTGCGGGTAAGATGCGAACAGGGTTGACCTTTACAAAGGGGATGGCGCCTTCTGTGATAAAAGTCAGTCCCATGACGAAGTTGGATTTACCCGATTCGCGTTGAAATTTCGTAAACCGATTTTTAAATAGTGCGGTTGCTAATGCGATTCCTAAGGGCGGGACCATTCCACCGATCATGACGGCAGCCATAATGTTGGAATAGGGGTTGTTTTCAGAAATGGTGAAAAGACCGAAGAGATAGGCAAGTTTATTAATCGGTCCTCCCATGTCGCTGGCCATCATGACCCCGAGAAGAACACCTAGTAGGATACAAATTGCGAGATAATTAGAGGCGTTCAAAGCATTTAACCAGTGAACCAATCTGATGTTGAGAGGACCTACGACACGGTTGATCCCTATCATCAGGAAACCGATGATCAGAGACCCGATGACGGGATAGAAAAGGACTGGATTCAAATTTTCCAGTGGTTCGGGCAGTTTAGAGAATATCGTCTGTAGCATTAATATGATATATCCTGCCAAAATACCTGCCAAAATGGCGCCTAAAAAGCCACTAGGTTTGATGTTTATTATAAGATAGAAATTCGATTCCATAAATTGGATAAACCAAACAGGAGCGGATGCCAAGAAGCCGCCTAAGAATCCAACCAGAAAGGCAGGCCGATCGGCAATCGAATAAGCGATATAGGCGGACATGATGGGCAACATAAAGCTAAGGGATATCCACCCGAACAATTTCAAATATTGCGCTAGGGCGGTATAGCTTCCTAACGATTCAGGATAGATGGCTTTGCCTGAAATGAATTCATAGAGTGAATCGGTCAAGTAAGCGAGAGCATAGAGTAGTCCTCCAGCAATGACAAAAGGCAGCATATGGGATACGCCATTCATGATGTGTTGATAAAAACGATTAAGGGTTTTGTAATTGATGCCGATTTCACCCGTCCGTTTTTTCGGCTTAAAAATAGGAACCTTGCCCTTTAGAGCTCGTTCGAGCAATTCATCTGCATATTTAATGCCTTCGATGACAGACACTTGAATAAGAGGTTTGCCAGCAAAACGGTCTAATTCGACTTTCGTATCAGCGGCGATAATCACAACGTCTGCTTGTTCTATATCTGCAGCTGTTAAAACATTCAGTGCTCCACCTGAACCACGGGTTTCGACCTTTATATCGATGTTTTTCGCTTTTGCTGCCATCTCAAGGGCTTCCGCTGCCATGTAAGTATGGGCAATACCAGTTGGGCAGGCCGTGACGGCAACCACTTTCACGACTCACTCACCTCCTCTTCCATTTTATCGATCAATGTCAACACCTCTTCTTTGGTCTTGGCCTGGAGCAACCCTTCACGGAAATTATCGTGCATCAGCAAACGGGCGAGTTTGCTTAACGTTTCAAGATGCATATTATGTGCTCCTTCAGGTACGGCAATCATAAAGAATATATGTACAGCTTGTCCATCGATACTATCGTAATGAATGCCGTTTTTGCTGAGGCCAAAAGCAAGGGCAGGACTTGTGACGGCTTTCGATTTTGCGTGGGGAATGGCAATACCGTTACCTATCCCCGTAGATCCTTGTGATTCTCGGGCTAAAATGGCTTTTTTGAAAGAGCGGAATCGCTTAATCTTTCCGGCATGAACCAGCAAAGAGATAAGTTCGTCGATAACCTCATCTTTCGTTGTCGCTTTCAAATCCATTTCCATGGCATCTATACTTAATAGGTTCATTATTTTCATTGGTTGTCGCCTCGATTCGTTGAATGTCGATTTCGTCGAGGAGTTTGTTAATCATGCTTTGACTGGCAATACCTGGTGAATAGGCCGTTGCACTACCGCATGCAGCGGCATAGTGATAGGCTTGAATGAGATCGTGGGTTTTCTGATATTTGTATACAAAACCCGCGACCATACTATCGCCCGCTCCGATAGAATGGATTAGCTCTCCTTTGGGGACATTTGCTCGGTATATTCCCTGTTCACTGACAAGAATTGATCCTTCCTCTCCTAAAGAGATGAGAACGTTTTGGGCCCCAAGTTTTCTTGCTTCCTCTCCATAAGCAATGACTTCTCCAAGGGAGTTTATTTTAACGTTAAAAATATCTTCGAGTTCATAAATATTGGGTTTGATTAGTAAGGGATGGTAGCGCAGAGTGGACAAGAGAGAGCATTTATTGGCATCGACAACAAACGGGATATTATGGCGATGGAGGATGGAAGCGACATCGGAGTAAAGGTTCTCGCACCCCCTTGGTGCACTTCCAGATAGAATGACAAAATCTTCAGGGGTTAAATCTCGGAAGCGATCTAACATCCGCTGGTAATCCATAGGCTGGATCAGAGGCCCAGGTGCGTTAATTTCTGTTTCTTGCTTTCCTTTTAGTTTCACATTAATTCGCGTTAATCCATCGACTTCTATAAAACGAAGGTTAAGAAAAGGCTTTTCCTTCAACAATTCGAGAAGATATTGGCCTGTAAAGCCAGCAATAAAGCCAAACAGGGTATTTTCAACGCCAAGATTCGATAGGAGAATGGAAACGTTAATCCCTTTCCCGCCAGGATTGATAACCGCTTCCTTAGACCGATTCAGACTCCCAATATGAAGATCCTGATCATCGAGAGTCAGAATGTAGTCTAAACTTGGATTAAAGGTGCAGGTATAAATCATGGATTCGCCACCTTTATTCGCACTTTCTCCTGATATCCTTTCATTTCTTTATCGCAAATCACAGTGGCAGCGTCAAGATCAGCAATCTTTGCTAAGTAGTTTTGACCAAATTTTGAAGAATCGGCAAGTATGTAGCATTGATGGCTCCGTTTTAAGGCCATTTCCTTAATGGCTGCCTCCCGAATATCGGGAGTTGAAAAGCCATGTTCGAAACTAATCCCGTTCACGCCAAGAAAGGCCTTATCAAAATAGAAGTGGCTCAAATATTCTAAAGCAAGTTCGCCTACGATAGCCCCTGTCGTCGGTTTGACTTGACCCGCGACGACGTGAGTTTCAATGCCTACTTTCATCAACGCCTCGATTTGGGGAACACCATTCGTGATAACAGTAATCCGTTTGCCGCGGAGATAAGGAATCATGCTGTAGGTTGTGGAACCGGCATCGAGATAGATGCAATCCCCATCTTCAACTAAACTGGCCGCATAGCGGGCGATGATACGCTTTTCCTCGCTATTGGTCAATAATTTCTTTTCAATCGCGATTTCATCCTTGATTTTGGGAATGTATTGGACACCACCGTGAATGCGTTTTAAAAACCCCATTTGCTCTAGAGTGTCGAGGTCTCTCCGAATGGTGGACTCTGAGACATCGAGCACTTCTAAAAACCGATCGATCGGCACAATCTTTTCTTTTTTTACCAACTCTTTAATAATTTCTAGGCGTTGATTTTTTAACATTATATCAACCCTTTGCATGATTCTTCTACTTTAAGTATATTCTAGTCATCATATAACTGTCAATAAAAAAAATCACAACTTATCAAAATCTTTCAAAAGTTTTCATTTTGACCAAACAGGAAAACACGCCTAATTTTGTGCCGCGTATATTTACAAAAATGGAGAACTATACTATAATATAAAGCAAGTTATAACAACAATTTAATACATTGAAAGCGATGATGAAGACGAGTAGATTGGTTCAGACGGTTCAGAGAGGGACATCTTGGCTGCGAATGTCCTCCGTACAACTAATCGAAGCTACTTCGGAGTGTAGGCAAAACCTACCGGATTTACCGTTATCGAAAGAGGTGCTGATCGTCGATCAGAAAAAGGGTGGTACCGCGGAATATTCGTCCCTTCATGGTAAGGGACTTTTTTCATGAATGAATCCCTTAATGACAGGCAACAATCGGCAATTGATAAGCATGAACGTAAGGAGGAAATGTGATGAAGAAGTTGACAGGTTCACAAATTCGGAAAATGTTTCTTGAGTTTTTCGAGAAAAAAGGTCATAAAGTTTACCCTAGTCAATCACTGATTCCCTTCGATGATCCAAGTCTTCTTTGGATCAATTCAGGCGTGGCAACCTTAAAGAAGTATTTTGATGGGACGATTGTGCCTGAGCATCGGCGGATCGTCAATTCACAAAAATCCATTCGTACCAATGACATCGAACATGTAGGGAAAACGGCTCGCCATCATACGTTTTTTGAAATGTTAGGAAACTTTTCAATCGGCGATTACTTTAAAAAAGAAGCCATTGCCTATGCTTGGGAGTTTTTGACAAGCAAGGAGTACTTAGGATTTGAACCCGAAAAACTTTATGTGACGATCTATCCTGATGATGAGGAAGCCTTTCAATACTGGGTTGAAGTTGGTCTTGATCCTTCCCATATCTATAAACTGGAAGACAACTTCTGGGAAATTGGGGAAGGCCCTTGTGGACCGAATACGGAAATATTTGTTGATCGGGGCGAGGCTTTTAACTATGACACGCCAAAAGAGGAACTTTATCCCGGTGGAGAGAATGAGCGGTATTTAGAGATTTGGAACTTGGTCTTTTCCCAATACAATGCCAAAGAAGGTTTGGATCGATCCGAATACCCTGAACTACCTAGCAAGAATATCGATACCGGAATGGGCTTGGAACGGATTGCTTCGGTGCTTCAAGGGACGAAGACGAACTATGAAACGGACCTCTTTTTTCCAATCATCCAAAAGGTTGAGTCCATATCTGGCCGTAAGTACGGTGAGTCGGAGGAAAATGATATTGCTTTTCGTGTGATTGCCGACCATATCCGTGCCTGTGTCTTTGCCATTAGCGACGGTGCATTACCCTCGAATGAAGGGCGAGGCTACATCATCCGCCGCCTCATTCGGCGGAGTGTCAAGTTTGCGCGTGTCCTAGGGATTGAAGAGCCTTTCCAATCCCATCTTGTCGATGTCGTCGTCGCGATCATGAAGGATTACTATCCGGAATTAGAAAAAAATAGCGATTTCGTAAAAACGATTCTTCATAAAGAAGAAGTGCGCTTTTACGAAACGCTACATGACGGCTTGGCCATTCTTACTGACGTCATGAGCAAAGCGACCGATCGTAGGATTGACGGGCAAACAGCCTTTAAACTTTATGATACCTATGGTTTTCCTATTGAACTGACCACCGAGTACGCTCAAGAGGCAGGATTTACCGTTGATCTAGAGGGTTTCCATAAAGAACTTGAGAAACAACGGACGAGGGCTCGCGAAGCACGTGCGGAAGAGTCCTCCATGGGCTCTCAAAATGAAACCCTTTTGGCTTTTACCACGCCATCAACCTTCGTTGGGTATGATACGCTAAAGACCACCGGATCGATTCTCGCCATCTTTGACGGGAACCAGTCACTAGAGAAGGCACATGCCGGACAAGAGGTCGACCTCATCGCCGATCGTACGCCATTCTATGCAGAAAGCGGTGGGCAGATTGCAGACGTGGGGATCATCTATGGCGATGGGGTTAAAATGGAAGTGCTTGACGTGACGAAAGCTCCCAACGGACAACATCTTCACCACGTTCGAATCTTAGAAGGACATGTTGCGGTCGGAGATAAAGTGAATCTTGAAATCGATGCGAAGAAAAGAATGCTTACGACGCGTAACCATACGGCAACGCACTTACTGCACGAAACGCTCCGACGGGTGTTGGGAAACCATGTCTCCCAAGCCGGTTCATACGTTGGTCCGGATTATCTCCGCTTTGATTTTAACCATTTTGAAGCATTGACGCCTGAACAGATCCAAGAAATTGAGCAAATCGTAAACGAACAGATTTTCTATGGTTATCCCGTCATTTGGCGAGAAATGCCCATAGAAGAAGCAAAAAAAATTGGAGCGAAAGCAATTTTTACAGAAAAATATGGCGATGTGGTCCGTGTCGTCTTTGCTGGCGACTTCAGCATTGAACTATGTGGAGGCTGTCACGTGAAACATACGTCAGAAATCGGACTCTTTAAAATTGTCAGTGAGTCTGGTATTGGGGCTGGCATTCGTCGTATTGAAGCCGTCACTAGCCTTGGTGCTTACAACTATCTAAACCGTTTTGAGGCTCAAATTCAGAACATCACTAGCATCGTCAAAGCGTCACCAATTGATGTTGTCGATAAAGTGTTGGCTTTACAAAAAGATTACCGTATGCAACTTAAGGAGATCGACAGTTTAAAGCAAAAACTTGCCCATTTGGAATTAAAGGGACTCATCCATGACGTAAAAAGAATCAACGATATTCCGGTTCTTGTGGCGAAAGTGAAGGCGATCGACAATAACGCATTGCGAAATCTCGTGGATTCCTTTAAACATCAGCTGCAAAGCGTACTCATTGTGCTTGCGAATGTCTTTAGTGATCGTGTGACGTTCATGGTTGGGGCTACGCCGGATCTTGTTCAAAAGGGTATCCATAGTGGCGAATTGGTACGTGCCATTGCTCAGCGGTGCGGTGGTAATGGCGGTGGCAGAGCGGATTTCGCCCAAGCAGGCGGTAAAACGGTTGAGCAAGTGGATGCTGCCCTTCAAATCGTTCAAGAATATATTCAAAATCTTAAATAGAAAAAAAGATGAACAAAAAGATATATAATTTGGCCGATAAGTGATATAATAAAATTGAATTTAATTTGAAAATGATTGCTTATGAGAGTATTAGGTTTAGATCTTGGTACGAAGACAGTGGGGATTGCCATATCGGATACGCTTGGCCTTGTCGCTCAAGGTTTAGAAACCTTTACGTTTAAAGAGGAGCGATACGAGGAGGCGTTGAACTACGTCGTCAACCTCATTCGCCAATATGAGGTCACTACCGTCGTCCTTGGTTATCCTAAAAATATGAACGGTACCGTCGGTGAGCGGGGGAAAGTGACGGAATGGTTTAAGGATGCGCTAGAAAATCGCATCGATGTGAAGGTCATCCTTTGGGATGAGCGGATGACAACGATGATTGCCGAACAGATCCTTCTTGAAGCCGACCTGTCGCGTCGAAAACGAAAAAAAGTCATCGATAAGATGGCTGCCGTTGTCATCCTCCAAAGCTATTTAGATGCTCAATATAATAAAAATAAGAAAGGATAAAGGTGGTTTAGTATGTTCGAAAATGATGTCATTAGTTTATACGACAATGAAGGCAATGAGGTGCTCTATCAAGTCCTCTTAACCTTCGAATCGGATGAATTCGAGAAAAAGTATGTGTTGCTTGTCCCCGCAGAAATCGATCCCGAGGACGATGACCTCGAAGTGCTTGCCTACTCCTATACGGAAACGGAAGATGGTGAGTTCAAGGATTTGGTTCCTGTAGAGTCCGATGAGGAGTGGGACATGATCGAAGAGGTGTTCTATACTGAATTTGGCGATGAAGACGATGATGATTTGGACTTTGAATTTGATGATGAAGACGATGATGAAGACATCGACGATAACGAGGATGAAGAATAAAGGGTGAGAGCGATCGAAAACGATCGACCAATCGTAAGGAAAGAGGTAGTGTATGAAAGATTTAACCCAACAACGCATTCGGTTCCATGATGAATCGGGTGCGGACGTCTTTTATGACGTCATCCACTATTTTACCAGTGAAGAAGGGGACACCTATATCTTCACCGTCTTAGAAACATCCATTGATGATGAGGGCTTTCGAGAAGTCATACCCTATCGCGTGTCCTTAGACGATGAGGGATGGATTGATGAAATATTTGCCCTTGAAACCGATGCGGAATGGTCAGCCGTGGAAGCCGAATGGGAACGGTTAGCCGAAGCGACGGATGATTGGCCGGAGGAGGCGTAATGGATGTTTCAAGATAACCTTCAATTGAGGCTTGAAACGAGTGAAGGGGATAAGACATTTGATATCCTTTACTCGTTCTATTCCGAAAAATTTAATAAGAAATATATGGTCATCTGTGAAAGCGATGCCGAAACCGTGAACGGACAGGTTCGCGTGATGCCCGTTTCTTATGAAGCGGATGCCGACGGTTACATTAAGGAAGTCCGCGAACTTGAAACGTTAGAGGAATTTGAACACGTTAAATCGGTGTTTGAAGCAGAACTCGCTCGCTATCGTGAGTCTCAAAACCATGATCATGATCACGAGTGCGCATGTGGTGGCCATTGTGACGGTGATTGTGAATAATAGGCGATAGAGAAAAAAATCAACGGTTACGTTGGTTTTTTTCTTTAGTTTGGATCGGTTGTTTATTGTTTTGAAATACATGTAAGAATCGGGTATAATATGGACATTGATAGAAGAGGGAATAGAAGTGAAAATTGATCCAGCTACCTATTTTCAAACGTTAAATGCCTTTAAACCCATAGACAATCGATTAAAAGATTTGAAAACCTATGCCCTAAAGCACGGTGTGCCAATTATGGACGACGAGGGCATGGGTTTTCTGCGATTTTTATTCTCCCTTTTAAAGCCAAGACGCGTCTTAGAAATCGGAACAGCGATTGGTTATTCGGCGATTGGGATGGCATTATTTGATGAAACGGTGACGATCACCACATTCGAACGGGATGAACAGATGATAAACGAGGCCCGTCGAAACATTGAACGTTTTGGACTTAACGATCGCATTCATCTCATCGCGAGTGATGCCATTACATTTGATACATCGAGACTGCAACCTGGATTTGACTTCCTGTTTATCGATGCCGCCAAAAGCCAATATCGACTGTTTTTTGAGAAGTATACGCCGCTATTGAAGGATACGGGAGTTGTGTTTATCGACAACATTCTATTCCATGGTTTAATCTTTAAGAATGAGATACGAAATCGCCATACGAAAGCCCTCATGAAAAAGTTACGAGCTTTCAATCGATGGCTAAAAGATCATCCGAGTTATCGAACATATTTCTTTCCTATTGGGGATGGGATCGCGCTTAGCGTAAAAAAATGAGGATGTGACGATATGAAACCCATAGAACTGGTCATCCAAGCACTTGATTTTGATTCCTTAGACAAACTCACGATGGCGGATGCCTTGATTGTCGGTGAGAAGGAGTATGGGCTTCGTCTACCGCATTATTACACGCATGACGAAATCATCCGGGCGATAGAGAAAATAAAGAAACGAAGCCAACGGGTCTACGTCGCGATTAATTCGATTTTTCACGAACCGGAACTTGCACGTTTAGAACGCTATCTAGTCGAGATGAAGGACTATCCAATCGATGGCTTCATCTTTGGAGATCTGGCAGTCTATCAGATTGCCAAATCGTTTCATTTCGTTGATCGTTTAATTTATAATCCTGAAACCTATATAACCAACTATATGAGTGTTCGGTTTTTTAAAGAGAAAGGCATAAAGCGGGTGGCATTAGCGAAGGAGATTACCCTTGAGGACATAATTCAAATTGGTCGCGAGACCGACATGGAGTTGGAGGTACTTGTCCATGGCGCGGTTAATATGTTCCATTCGAAACGGAGACTCGTGACCAATTATTTGCGATTTATCGGTTCGAATGATCCTGAAAGGTTTCAAGGTGTACCGCTTTACCTTGAGGAAGATAAACGAAAAGGAATCTTGTATCCGATTCTAGAAGATCACCATGGTACCCATATCTATCGGGAAACGGACCTATGTGCTCTATTGTATTTGGACCGTTTGGTTGAAAGCGGGATTCAAGCGTTTCGTATTGACGGCAATTTTAAAACCCTTCCAGAACTCGTTGCCATCGCGACGGTGTATCGGGAGGCGATTGATGATCTCATGGAGGGAAAGTTTGAAGCGATGAAGGAACAACGCCTAGAGGCTTTAAAGGCCATACCCGGCATTCGGCCGTTCGATACAGGATTTTTGTTCAATAAGACTGTCTACAAAGGGTGATGCCATGCATACAATACGTAAAAAGCCTGAACTGCTTGCTCCGGCTGGAAGTTTGGAAAAATTAAAATATGCGGTCATGTACGGGGCAGACGCGGTTTATATCGGTGGCAAGGAGTTCAGTTTAAGGGCAAGGGCGAGCAACTTTAGCCTTGACGATATCGCGGAAGGGGTTAAGTTTGCGAAAGCTCACGGTGCCAAAGTTTACGTCACAACGAACATCATTGCCCATAACGATAACCTTGACGCCTATGATCAGTACATCCAATCACTTGAAGCGTGCGGTGTTGACGCTGTCATCTGTGCCGATCCCTACCTTGCCAAACGGGCGATCGAGATTGTCGATGGGATGGAAGTCCACATCAGTACCCAACAATCGATTACCAATAGCCTTGCGGTCAATTTTTGGTATAATGAGGGAGCGACACGCATCGTCCTTGGACGAGAACTATCGCTAGATGAAATTCGTTCAATTGTTAAAAATACCAAAGCGGAAATCGAAGTCTTTATACACGGAGGAATGTGCTCTTCTTATTCGGGACGCTGCACTTTATCGAATAACATGACGGGGCGAGACGCCAACCGCGGTGGCTGTGCGCATTCTTGCCGTTGGAGTTACCAAATGTATACGTCAGATGGAGAGAAGATTTCCAGTGACGAGATGGCTTTCAGCTTTAGTTCCCGTGACCTGATGGCGATTCGACATATCCCTGAACTTATCGAAATGGGAGTCGACAGCATGAAAATTGAAGGGCGAATGAAGTCGATCCATTATATCGCTACAGTCGTTGGGACTTATCGTAAGTTGATCGACGACTATTTCGAAAATCCAGAACTTTGTAACTTCGAACAATACTATAAAGAGATTGAAAAGAGTGAGAATCGCCTGGCGGCAGAAGGATTTTTAAATGGAGCTCCAACTGAAAACGAACAACTCTACGGCTCCAGCACGCACCCTGTCTCGCAACATTTCATTGGTGTCGTACTAGAATATGATGAACGGACAGGGTTAGCGACCGTCGAACAACGGAATGTATTCAAGGTTGGGGAACCCATCGAAATTTACGGACCTGGCTTTAAACATATTCAAACCGAAATCACCGAGCTGATGGATGAGGAATTCCAACCGATTACCATTGCCCCACATCCGAGACAAATTGTCCGTATGCCGCTCCCACATGGCGTACGACCTTTCGATTTGATTCGGACGCGAAGGGGGTGGACGGCGTGAAGTCCATCCTTATTGGCATCGCGGGAGGAACAGCTTCAGGGAAGACGCTAGTGACCGAAAAAATCAAACGACAATTTTCAGAAGACTGTGTGACCGTTATCAAGCAGGATGATTATTATAAAGATCAAAGCGACATTCCCTTTGAAGAACGGTTGAAAGTGAACTACGATCATCCCGATGCGATTGATATGGACCTTTTATATGAACATCTGAAGGCGCTCTTAGATGGAGCGATCATTGAGAAACCGACTTATGACTTTACACGGCATACACGGAGCGAGAGAACCGAAACCATCCATCCCACCCGGATCATTATCGTTGAAGGGATTATGGTTCTCTATGATCCGCGATTACGACAACTTATGGATATTAAACTGTATGTTGATACCGACGCCGACATCCGCTTTATCCGTCGCCTCCTACGGGATATTAAGGAGCGTGGCCGTTCGATCGACTCGGTTGTCACACAATACACGACAACGGTCAAACCGATGCATAATCAGTTCGTTGAGCCGACTAAACGGTATGCCGATCTCATTATCCCTGAAGGCGGTAATAATCGGGTAGCGATTGACATCATATCAACGAAAATCAAACAACTTATTTTTCAAATAGAAGAGGAATAAAGACTAGGAATAAGAACTTGGAGGTAGATGACATGAGCAAATCGATTTACGAGCTCACAAAGGAAGGACTTAAACAATTTATGGAGGAACTCGAATATTTAAAAACGGTACGTCGCAAACAAAATATTAAAGCCCTACAGGAAGCTCGTGCACAGGGAGACCTTTCGGAAAACTCAGAATATGATGCTGCGCGTGAAGAACAAGCACAAATCGAGGCACGCATTAATGAGCTCGAAAACATTTTACGTAACCATGTCCTAATTGAAGATGATGACTCCTCCCATGTCTCAATTGGGAAAGAAGTCATCTATCAAGTCCTTCCCGATGGGATAGAAGAACACTACTACATCGTTGGTAGTGAAGAGGCGGATCCGATCAATGGGAAGATTTCCATCAACTCCCCAATTGCCCAAGCCCTGTTAGGTCACGAAGCCGGGGATATCGTAAATGTTCATAGCCCAGCGGGTTCCTATCAAGTCAAAATATTAAAGGTTCAACCTCGGAATGGTCGCTAAACTGTCACATCGTGACAGTTTTCTCTTTTTTACCATGATGAAATAGAAGGTGAAATGATGATTGGAATTATCGGTGCGATGGATGAAGAAGTTCTCGCGTTACAAAAGCGAATGGATGGGATTCGCGAACGGAAAATAGCGAATACTGTCTTCTATGAAGGCGTTTTACACAATAAGCCCATCGTTTTATTGCGTTCTGGAATTGGGAAAGTAAATGCGGCCATCTCGACAACTTTACTTTGCGAGCACTATCCAATCCAAGCCATTATCAACATGGGGACGGCTGGTGGGTTAAGCCAACGTGCCCATGTACTCGACCTCGTGATCGCAACGGAAGTGGTATATTTTGATGTCGATGTGACCGGATTCGGTTATTCTTATGGCCAAGTCCCTCAAATGCCAAGCGCCTATACCTCCAATGAGGTATTGGTTGAAAAGTTCAAATCGGTCATCGATTTCTTTGACGTGCCTTACCATGAAGGCCTGGTGGTCTCTGGCGATTCCTTCATCGCTCGAGCCGACCAACGCGAAATGATTCTATCTCGCTTTCCCGAGGCGATTGCGGTAGAAATGGAAGGAGCAGCGATTGCCCAAGTGGCCTATATCTACCGAAAGCCCTTTATCATCATCCGAGCCCTATCGGATATCGCCGGGAAGAAATCTTCGCTTTCTTTTTCAGAATTTTTGGATAGCGCATCTAAACGATCTGCTGATTTGGTCAGTGAATTTATTGGCACCCTTGATTGGGATTGTATCAATCATGAGTAATAAAATAAAAAAAAGAACCTAGCAGAAACACTAAGTTCTTTTCAAATCTACGTCTGATCCTGGCTACTTAAGATCCGGTAGAGTTTCATCAGCGTTCGCTTCTCGATGCGCGAAACGTAACTTCGCGAGATATTCAGGCTTTTCGCAATCTGTCTTTGGGTTTCTGGCTTACGGTTATGGAGTCCAAAGCGCCGGATGATGATCTCTTTTTCCCGCTCATTGAGTTCCGGAAGAAGGTCCAGGACATTGGCGATATCTTCACGATACATGACCTCTTCGATAATCTCGCGATCATCATCCTGGAGGACATCAATCAGTGTAATTTTATTCCCCTCTTTATCAAATCCGATCGGATCATGTAGGGACACTTCATTTCTCCGTTTCTTATTGCTTCGGAGATGCATCAAGATTTCGTTTTCAATACAGCGTGCGGCATAAGTCGCGAGCTTTGTCCCCTTTTCATCGTTAAAAGTATCAATCGCTTTTATCAGCCCTATTGTCCCGATTGATAGGAGGTCATCCTTCTCATCGAAGGCATTTTCATATTTTTTGACAATATGGGCGACAAGCCGGAGATTGTGTTCAATCAGTTTATTTCGAGCTTCAATATCGTTCTCTGCCTTTCGCTTGAGAAGTTCTTTTTCCTCCTCAGGCGATAGGACTTGTTTAAAAGATTTTGACTTGATACTTCCCATGAAGGGGAACACTTTTAATAAACTGAATAATAACTCAATCATCGTTACCCCCGTAATGACAAACTTATGGTTTTATAGTATAATGTTTAGGTAAAAAATACGAGGTGGTATGAACATGAAACTGTTTAAGCCTGATGCCTACTTCCCGACGATTCACGACATCAATCTACTAGCATTATATGAACAGGGGATTCGTTTAATTCTTACAGATTTAGACAACACACTCGTTAAGTACAATGACCCAGAGCCAACAGAAGAAATCATCGCTTTTAAAAACGAAGCTGAAAAGCTCGGTATGAAAGTAGTCGTCATCTCGAACAATAAAGAAAAGCGTGTCAAACCTTTTGCGGACAAGCTTCAAGTCGAATATGTTTCTCGTGCCAAAAAGCCTTTTAAGGCGAGTTATAAGAAGTTTTTGAACGAATATAAACGCCATGAAATCGCCATTATCGGCGATCAATTGATGACAGATATCCTTGGAGGAAATCGAATGGGCTTCTATACCATATTGGTCGATGTCATCGATCGTCAAAAAGAGCAGTTTGGAACGAAGATTAATCGTTTATTTGAACGCATGATTCGCCGCAAACTAGGGTTAAAGGATGATCGCGTATGAGTAACAATGCCATAAAGTGTATCGGATGTGGGGCGATGTTTCAGACGCTTGATCCGAATCAACCCGGATACATTGATCCCAAGTTACTCGAGGAAGAAAGGGAAGTCCTGTTGTGTAAGCGTTGCTTCCGCTTGAAACACTACAACGAAGCGCCGGAGGTGACGCTTTCAAGCGATGCTTTCCGCAAGACGATTGGTCGGATTGCGGAAGAGGATGCCCTCATTGTGAACATCATCGATCTCTTTGACTTTTCGGGAAGTATGATTTCAGGCTTAAACCGGATAGTCGGAAATGACGACATTATCCTCGTCGCCAATAAACGGGACCTCTTACCGAAAGCGGTCAAAAACGAGAAAATTGAACGCTGGTTAAGGCAAATGGTAAAGGAATATGGATTTAACGTTCTGGATGTCGTCATTGTCAGTGCCGAAAAGGGACATGGTGTCGACGATTTGATGGCTTCAATTGAAACGCATCGTAAGGGCCGCAATGTATACATGGTCGGCTGTACCAACGTCGGAAAATCCACCCTCATCAATCGGATCATACGAACCTTTACGCCCCAGCAACAAAACCTGATTACTGTCAGCCAATATCCGGGGACGACCCTCGACTTTATCGAAATTCCATTGACTCAAGACGCTGCTTTAATCGATACGCCCGGTATCGTCAATGAGCATCAGTATGCTCACTACGTCAGTAAGGACACCTTAAAACGGATGTTACCGAAAAAGGAAATCAAGGCGAAGGTCTATCAATTGAATCCCCGGCAAACGTTGTTTATCGCGGGGCTTGCCCGTTTTGATTTTATAAAGGGCAAGCGCTCATCCTTCGTTTGTTATTTCAGTAATGT
>DATCJW010000118.1:0-3787 GCA_036562595.1 Haloplasmataceae bacterium
TCCGCACAGCAAAAAATGACGTGGACCAGGTAAAAGTCATTTATGGGGATCCCTTTCTCTGGGGGCCGCGTGAGATGCCCGATCATACGGGAAATCATTATGAATGGAAGCATAACGGCGAGCCGGAGCCAATGGTCAAGGAATATTCAACCGAACTCCATGACTACTACTTTATTGCCATAAAGCCCCCTTTTCGGCGTGTGAAGTATGCCTTTATCGTTGAAAAAGGGAATGCGCGCTACCTCTACGGCTGTCGCGAAATAGTCAAACTCAATGACCACCCGGACAAGCTGACCGATCTTTTTAACTTCTTCAACTTTCCCTTTATCAACCCGATTGACGTTTACCGCACCCCGGATTGGGCTAAAGATACCATCTGGTACCAAATCTTTCCGGAACGGTTCCATAATGGAAATCCCGATAATGATCCCGATGGGGTTCTGCCTTGGGGATCGGTGGAATCCGTTTCCAATCATCACCGCTTCGGTGGCGATTTAGAGGGGGTCATACAGAAGCTGGACTACATTCAAACACTCGGTTGTAACGGGATCTATTTTACGCCCATCTTCAAATCGCCCTCAACCCACAAATACGATACCGAAGACTACTTTACCATTGACCCTCAGTTCGGCGATATCGAAACCCTTAAACGCCTTGTTCAAGAGGCCCATAAGCGTGGGATTCGCATTATGCTCGATGCGGTTTTTAACCATAGCGGCTATACCCATCCCTTCTTCCAAGATGTCATCAAACACGGCGAACAGTCCAAGTATAAGGACTATTACCACATCCGTCGTTTCCCCGTCCTTGAAGATCTAGATAACATTCCCTACGAAAACGGGCAACCCAAGCTTAACTTCGATACGTTTGCGTTTACCTATCACATGCCCAAATGGAATACGGAGAATGCAGAAGTCAAAAAATACTTGTTAGACGTTGCCACGTTCTGGATTCGCACGTGTGACATCGATGCCTGGCGGTTGGATGTATCCAACGAAGTCGACCACCACTTCTGGCGCGAGTTCCGGAAGGCCTGTGACGAGGCAAAGAAAGATTTCTTTATCGTCGGTGAAAATTGGGACGATTCCAACCCATGGTTACGGGGAGACCAGTTTCACTCCGTCATGAACTATGAATTCCTTTTCCCCATGGTCCGCTTCTTTGCCGAGCGGTCGGAACCCGCAACCAGATTTATGTACCGCATAAACAAGGTCTTAACCCAATATCCCAAACACGTGACGCAGACCCTCTTTAACCTGCTGGATAGCCACGATACCGCCCGTTTTCTCACCCTGGCTGGAGACGACACCAGACGGCTCAAACTGGCCACCGTCTTCCAATTCACATATCCCGGTTCGCCTTCCATCTATTACGGCGACGAAATCGGGTTGAAGGGAAAACACGACCCGGATAACCGCCGATGCATGATTTGGGATGAGGAAAAACAAAATCGGGATCTGTTTAAACATTATCAGAAACTTATCGCGTTAAGAAAAAAACACCCTTCCTTTAAAGCGGTGGACATACACTGGATTGAGGCAAACGATGAGACCAACCACTTGATCTACCAAAAACAAGCAGAGGGTGAAACCATCACCGTCATCATCAATAACAACGACCAACCGCTCATGATCCAATCGGGATTAACGCTTCATCATCGTTATAAAGATTTGTACTCTGAGGAAATCGTGCCCTTCACCGGTTCGTTCCTACTCGAGGCCTATGGGTTTCGGATTTTCCTCCATTTAGACGAATAGGCAAAGATATCAAAGGACGAGCGATTCCTTTGCGAATCGCTCGTATTTTATTATTTGGTATTTGAACCTGCACTCTTTTCCCGATCCTCATACTTGATATGAGGCAAATTGATTATTTTACATAAAAACAAAGAGTCACCAGATGGTGGCTCTTTGTCTTTTTAGAACTTACCAATTGATCTTCTTCAATTTCCAAATATCTTGGACATACTGTTCGATCGTCCGATCACTGGAGAAGAAAGAAGAATTTGCGACGTTGATAAGCGCCATTTCAAGGAAACGGTCTTGATCTTTGTAAGTTTCATTGGCTAACCGTTGAGCTTCCTTATAGCAGGAAAAATCCTTGAGGACGAAGAAGTAATCCCTATTCAATAGATCATCATAGATCTCTTTTAAAGGAATCGGATCGGCATCCTTAAAGAATCCATTGACGAGTTGATCGACTACCCGACGGACATCCGGGTCGGATTCGTAAATGTCGCGCGAACGGTAATTCTTCTTTCGATAGTAATCGTTTGCCTCATCGGCACTGATGCCGAAAATAAAAGCATTTTCCTTTCCAACGAGCCCGACAATTTCGACGTTGGCCCCGTCCATCGTTCCGATGGTCACTGCCCCATTCATCATGAACTTCATGTTCCCCGTTCCAGAAGCCTCTTTGGAGGCCGTGGAAATCTGTTCCGAAAGATTTGCTGCTGGAATGAGTTTTTCGGCATAGCTCACGTTATAGTTTTCCACGAAGATAACTTTTATCTTTTTCGAAACGACCGAGTCGTTATTGACCACTTCTGAAAGTTTATTGATGAAGTAGATGATGTTTTTCGCCATCCGATAACTTCCCGCTGCTTTGGCCCCAAAAATAAAGGTTTGTGGATAAAAGTTATCATAGAAGGCCTGATCCTCTTTCAATCGGTTGTAAAGATAGAGGATGTGAAGGCCATTCATAAGCTGCCGCTTATATTCGTGCAGCCTTTTAATTTGGATATCGAAGATGGAGTCAACATCGATTGTGATGCCCTCTTTCCGCTCAATGTATTCAGCCAGGATCGCTTTCCGCCGTTGTTTGACCTGACGGAATTCTTGTTTGACCTGCGGATCCTTTACGTATTGATTGAGTACGGAAAGTTTTTCGATGTTTTCGACCCAATCGGATCCAACGTACTTATTCAAAAATGCGGTGAGCTCAGGGTTGATCTGGTATGCCCAGCGACGGTGCGTGATGCCGTTGGTTTTACTGTTGAATTTCCCTGGGAAATGGAGGTGAAAGTCCTTCATCTCCACTTCCTTCAGAATATTCGTATGGAGCTCGGCGACACCGTTGACGCTGAAAGACCCCACGATACAGAGATGGGCCATATGGATGAGATCCCCTTGAATGATGGCCATCGTCTTTACCCGCTCATCTTTCTCACCATACCGTTCGACAAGTTCTAACTTGAAGCGGCGGTCGATCTCTTCAATGATGAGATAGATTCGGGGGAGAAGCGTTTGGATCATTTGAAGCGGCCACTTTTCAAGCGCTTCTGCCATAATCGTATGGTTCGTATAGGCACACATCTTCGTCGTCATCTCCCAAGCCTCTTCCCAACTCAAGCCTTCCTCATCGATGAGAATACGCATGAGCTCAGGAATGACCAGCGTGGGATGGGTATCGTTTATTTGGATGACCACATATTCCGGAAGATTACGCAGTGTCCCATGTACGGCCCGATGTTCCTTTAATATCCGCTGTACACCCGCGCTGACGAAGAAATATTGTTGTTTCAGGCGGAGGTATTTGCCTTCCTCCGTAGAATCATCGGGGTAGAGGGAACTGGAAATTTCTTCAATGTCCTTCTGGTATTGATAGGGATCGACTCCCTTTGGAAATTCGCCAACTTCCGCACTCCAAAGCGTCAGCGTGTTGACCGTCTTCCCTTTATAGCCAATCACGGGCACATCATAGGGAACGGCCCGAACGAGCCAGGGATTCTCATAGCGTACCTGGAGCTTCCCCTTTACTTCTTCGAAGCGGACCTCTCCATAAAAGG
>DATCJW010000049.1:0-9453 GCA_036562595.1 Haloplasmataceae bacterium
GTCATCATCGAGGATGGTGCGTTTATTGGTGCGAATGCAGTGATTTTAGAGGGGATACGGGTTGGAGAACGTGCGGTTGTAGCGGCAGGTGCTGTAGTGACTAAAGATGTTCCGCCGCACCAAGTCGTCGCTGGTGTACCGGCGCGGATCATTAAATCGCGACAGGCACTCGATACGGAAAAAACAAAAATTGTTGAAGAATTAAGGGGGTAGTTTAAGATGAACAACGCCCCTCTTATGTTATTTCATGACCCCTTTCCTATCCAAATCGAAAGGGCACAAGGACATTATGTTTACGATAAAGAGGGGAAGGCCTATTTAGATCTGTTCAGCGGTTTAGGCGTTCATGTCCTTGGCCACCGCCATCCCCTGGTGTTAGAAGCAATCGCTCAACAACTGGACCGATACTTGCATCTATCCAATACCTTTATCAGTGAGCCGACGCTTCAGCTTGCCCAATGCTTAACAGAACTGACCTTCCCTAGTCGGGTGTTTTTTACCAATTCGGGTACGGAAGCCAATGAAGCGGCCTTCAAGCTTGCCCGAAAGTGGGGCAAGAGTCATCGTAAACATCGCTTTCTCATCCTTGACCGTTCATTTCATGGCCGGACTATGGGGAGCCTATCCCTGACGGCCCAACCCATTTTACACAAAGGATTCGAACCCTTACTAACCGATATTGGCACCTTAGAAATGAATGATCTTGATGATTTACGGCAAAAAATCGATAACACCACATGTGCTGTATTTGTCGAACTCGTGCAAGGATCCGGCGGCATTCGGCCCGTTGAACGAGCCTGGCTGGCTGAGCTATTGAAATTGAAAGAAAAGTATAACTTTCTTGTGATAGTTGATGAGGTTCAAACTGGATTAGGGCGGACCGGTAAACTATTTGCTTACCAGCATTTTAACTTCTTGCCCGATGTGATGACACTGGCAAAAGCACTCGGTGGCGGATTGCCACTGGGAGCAGTTGTCATCCATGAACGATTAAAAGATGTCTTTCAAAAGGGGGACCATGGCACTACTTTTGGCGGTAACCCGGTCTCTACAAACGCTGGGCTGGCCGTGCTTCGCAAGGTTTCCAATCCGGATTTCTTGTATGCGGTTCGGACAAAAGGAAGATGGCTAAGGCTTCATCTTGAGCGCCTCCGATTCGAGTTTCCGTCGCTGATCCAGGCCGTTCGAGGCATGGGATTGATGATCGGTGTGGAACTGAAGACGTCTGCCCGAATGATTCAACAACTGGCCCTTCAAGAAGGGATACTCCTTAACGTGATCGGAGATCAAATCATCCGCCTATTGCCTCCTTTAACCATTACCTGCGATGAAATCCGCCGATTCATTCAACGTCTTCGGAAGATATTCGAACGTGTTGAAAGGATGGATAAGGGTGTCGCTCCTTGATGACGTGAAGTATTACCGTAAGGTCCTTCACCAAATTCCAGAGCTTGGGTTTGATCTTCCGAAGACGCACGAGTTCATTAAAAAGGTGCTGTTGTCGCTCGGATATCGCCTAGAGATTGTAGCCAAAACAGGGATTATCGCCTATCGTGAAGGGCGTCAGCCCCAATACCTTGCATTTCGAGCGGATATGGATGCCCTGCCAATTGAAGAAGCGTCGGATTATCCCCATCCTTCCCGCCATAAAGGACAGATGCACGCTTGTGGTCACGATGGACACATGGCATTGCTGCTCGGATTTGCGAAGTCCCTCTGTCAATATCCAGCCCTGAATAAAGGGGTTTTGCTGATTTTCCAACCTGCAGAGGAAACGACAGGCGGAGCCAAGCCAATGATTGATGAAGGCATCTTTCAACTTTTTAACGTCGAGGCCATTTTCGGATACCATCTATATCCAGAACTCGAAGAAGGCACGATTGGATTGGCATCGGGGCCACTGATGGCTATGGCCACAGAACTTGACGTGGAATTTATTGGAAAAAGTGGCCATGGCGGTAAACCACACCAAGCCATTGATGCCCTGCTCATGGCTTGCCATTTCGTGCAGTCCGTACAGACCATATTAACCCGAACGCTTGACCCGATGGAGCCCAAGGTCATCACCTTTGGAAAAATTCAGGGTGGCGAGGCAAGAAGCAGCATCATGAAGAACGTTAAGCTGGAGGGAACGATCCGAACGTTTAGTGAACGGCTAACCGATGACATCCTCCATCGTTTACACCGAATGGCCAAAGGCCTAGAAATGGTGTTTAATGGGACAATTGACATCCAAGCCCACAAGCGTTACCCGCCGGTTATCAATGATGATGACCTTTTCCAAACGGTCGATCGGTTACTTGAGTCGAATGAAAAGGAATACCTCAAGCCGATGATGCTTGCTGAGGATTTCGCCTATTACCAACAGGTGGTCCCTGGCCTTTTTATGATGTTAGGAACCCGTAATGAGGAGAAAGGCTACATCCACCCGCTTCATTCGAGTCACTTTAATTTTCGTGAAGAAGCCCTTTTAAAAGGTATCGAGTTGTATCTAAAAATATGTAGATCCTTTCATGTGATGCCGCTTGATTAAAAAGTGGTCATGTGAGCAGGATGGATGCTCTCTGTGACCACTTTTTTGATGCTTTGCGATTGCCCGAAATAGAAATGGACTAAAGCCCATTCCTCGTATTTTTGAACGGATGGGCTTTTGCCAACATCGTTTTGTGTCAACAGGAAGAATTCCCTTTAATCGGGTAATGTATTGAACGTTTGGCAATGGATACACTTTTAATAAAGAGGTGAGTTCATGCATCAACGCACGGCATTTCAATACATGATGGGGATTATTCTCAGTTTTGGGTTTGCCACACTCATTAAACGATACCAGCCGATGTGGATTGACGGGTTGCAACGAGCAATGATTTCGCCTTTGAACTTATGGATTCCCGTTGCCTTCCTCCTTTTTTTGATGGTCTTTGCATGGGCGATGGGGGGGGATCCGATGGATTTTCGGAATGTCATCAAAGAACCTGGCGCTTTGGGCCTTCATGCTCTTCTACAGATTGTTATTAAGCCACTAGTTATCTATGGGCTCAGTGCGGTCTGGTTTTATGGCATCGCTTTACGTTGGCAAGCCCCAAAACAGCTTACGACGCAGCTGATGGTGATGGTGTTGATCGGTTCATCGACTAGTGCCCTGATTGGATACGACCATCTTGAGAACAAGGAAAAGGATAAGATTACCTTCTATTCTCTTCTCATGGTATTCAATGTGATCCTATTGTCCGTGTTTTTTGTCCCTTTGGTCAAAATCTATTTTCTGTTGAATGAGCGTGGTATTGTCAATCCGTTATTCCATGGTGAGGGTAGAATAAAGCCGTTCCCCTCCATCCAGCTCTACCTTCCTCTAGGGCTATATGTCGTTTTTCCTATGCTCTGTGGGATCGGCCTAAGGGCCTTGCTTGAAAAACGGAAAGGAGATGCCTTTATCAAGCAAAAGGTCCTTCCGATCATAAGCGGTGTACGTCAGGTTTGTTGGGTCATCCTATTGACCTTCCTGTTTAGCGTTCAATCATCATGGTCTTGGTTAGCCGTCCTTTACGCAAGCCTTGCCCTTATACCTTTAATATTGAGTTGGCTGCTCCTGGCGCTTTTCGGTAAGCTGATGCTTCGCCGTCGTTATTCATCTCTGGCCAGCACCCCGCTCATTTGGGGTATGAGTACTTTTTTCTTCGAGCTCGTGTTCGGCATCTTGGTGGGATTGAAACTGGGAAACGACATTCTATGGATTCCAGTTTTATCCTTATTGTTAGAACATGTCGTGATAGCTATCATCGATTGGGGGATGAAAAGCGTAAACGCGATAGAGTCAATTGACGGGGCGTTTCGATAACGAAGCATTTTCACATCCTATATTGAGGCTGTTTAAATTATGGTTAGACAATTATGGTTAGACAAACTCCTATCCATTTGGAGTTCGTGTTTGGACGCTTTGTAGCGTCCATTTTTATATTCAAAGAATCCAGTCTTTGAACATTAAAAATTTTATAAAAGACATTTTTTTGCACTTTATGACATTAAAAGAACGTGATATAATTAAAAGTTGAATGTAAGAGGTGATGCATGATGGGTGAGACCATTTATTTAGTCGAAGATGAGGAAAAATTGAATTCCATTCTGACAAACTATTTATCGCGTGAAGGCTTTCAAGTGAAAAGTTTTCTTAACGGCTTAGATGCCCTGGACCATATCCATGACTTTCCCGACCTATGGGTATTAGATATTATGTTGCCGGATATCGATGGGTTCACGCTGTTTCAAAAAATTAAGGAAGCAGATGAGCGGACGCCCATTATTTTCATGAGTGCCCGAGACAGCGATATCGATCGTCTGATGGGCCTGCAGCTAGGCAGCGAAGACTATATCGCAAAGCCTTTCCTTCCCCAAGAACTGGTGTTAAGGTGCAAGAATGTGCTCAAGCGATTCTATCATCATGATGAGGATGAGCCCATTATTTACTACGACTACAAGGTTTATGAGGAGAAACGTATGGTGTTTTATAAGGATGAGGAGATCCAACTGACAACGAAGGAGTTCGATCTCTTCATCTATTTGCTTCATAACATCAACCGCTCGCTTACCCGTGATCAGATTCTTAACAAGGTGTGGGGCCCTGACTATTTTGGCAGTGATCGGGTCGTTGATGACCTCATTCGCCGTTTAAAGAGAAAGTGCCCGGACATCCGAATCGAATCGATTTACGGGTATGGGTACCGGCTAAAATGAGACCGAAAAAATCCATCCGCTTTTCGGTTACAGCCAAGTTTCTCCTCATCGTTTTCATCCTTTCCAGTCTATTTATCGTGACCATACCCATCGGTTTACAAAATTTTTACATTGAAGAGACCTACCAGATGATTGAACAGTTACAAGAAGGGCCTCTGGATTTAGAGTCGAATGACCGCCCCATTGATCCCCGTTCGGTCAACCATATGTTGGTGGTTTATGATTCAGTCAACAAGACGATTGATTACCAAATCGTTCGCTTCCGCTATTTAGATGAGAAGTTCCTGCAATCTGTTAGCGAGGCCATCAACGTCTTTGAAACGGGGAAAGAGCGTTACGTCTACACAAGCGATAAGGAAACGATATTCTACGTCATTAAAAAAATCGATGACGACCATCCGATCAACGACTATTATCTCGTATCCTTTGTCTATCTCACGTATATTCAACATTTTGTCAGACAGCTGTTCTATCGGTTAATCCTTGTCATCTTGCTTATCATGATTTTAACCCTCATCATTTCCATCTTTTTCGCCAATTCTATTGCGAAACCTCTTGTCTCCATTAGTCGTCGCATCAAAACGATTTCCGAAAATAATTGGGAAGAGGCGATACCGAAGACGCGGGATGATGAGATCGGGCTAATTGAAGAGGCCCTTGAGGAAATGCGTCTGCAGGTAAAAAAACAGAATAAGATTCAACAGGATATGTTTCAAAATATTTCACACGATTTGAAGACGCCGATCATGATCATCCAAGGTTACTGCCAATCGATTCTCGATGGGTATGTAGGGGAGGAGGAGCTTCATAATACCGTGTTCTCGATATTAGAGGAGGCGGGCCGGCTTGAAAAAAAAGTGAATGCTTTGCTTTATATTAATAAGCTGGACCAGAAGTATAAGGAGAAGAAACGGTACAACTATGTAGATGTGGAGAAATTGTTTACCCAACTGTTGGAACCTTTTAAAATGCGTTTCCAAGACCTTGAATTTAAACTGACACTCCGTACGATAGCCCCCCTTCCTGGCGAATTCGATGAGTGGCGGGTCGCCATTGAGAACATCATCGATAACATGACGCGGTTTGCGAAAACGGTTATAGCGGTGACCTATGATGAGCATGAAATTACCATCTATAATGATGGCCAACCGATTGATGCGAAACTCATCGAGACGATATTTGAACCCTACAGCGTAGGGGACCGGGCGAATTTCGGACTCGGTCTCGCCATTACGAAAAAGATTGTCAACCATTTTGGGTTTGACATTACGGCTTATAACGAACCAGAAGGTGGTGTCACTTTTAAAATCTATCCATCGAATACGGAGATGGCTTCCTAAAGGAAGTCTTTTTCATAAAGGCTGTTGTACAAATGAAACACGTCGATTAGAAATAGACCGGATGAAGTGGTCGTAAGGATGTGAAAGGATGAGTCGAATGGTACATATTGGTTTAGATGTCGGTTCAACGACGGTCAAAGCGGTGGTGTTGGATTCAAACCATACCATTCTTTACCAGTCTTATGAACGGCACTATGCAGATGTGAAGAATACGATCAAGCGGTTAATGGCATCTATTGTGGAACGATTTAGCGGCCACCTGATGACCATTCATGTGACGGGATCGGCAGGACTGGCGGTAGCGGAATGGCTAGGCGTTCCCTTCACGCAAGAGGTCATCGCTTGTACGCATGCGGTTGAAACGCTCCTCAATGACATTGATGTGGTCATTGAACTGGGAGGAGAGGATGCGAAGATTACGTTCTTTAAGCATGGAATCGAGCAACGGATGAATGGAACGTGTGCGGGAGGTACCGGTGCCTTTATCGACCAGATGGCCTCGCTTTTAGAAACCGATCCAATCGGTCTCAATGAGCTAGCCAAAGGGTATCACACGATCCATCCCATTGCCTCACGTTGTGGCGTTTTTGCGAAATCAGACGTCCAACCGTTGTTAAATGAAGGAGTCCGTCGTGAGGATATCGCCGCTTCCATCTTTCAGGCCGTTGTGAATCAAACGATTAGTGGCTTAGCCTGTGGGCGGAAGATCCAAGGGCGTGTCGCTTTTTTAGGAGGACCTCTATACTTCTTATCGGAATTGCGAAAACGATTTGTGGAAACGCTCAATTTATCACCTGAAGATGCAGTGTTTCCTGAGAATGCACAGCTCTTCGTGGCGATTGGCGCCGCTCTGGCGTCGATGGAAATGGACGCCAAACCCATCGAATTTCTGCTTCATGCTTTATCGCGTATTCCACATCACGAAGTGGGATCGGTGGATGTCCTTGAGCCCCTTTTTACCAGCATGGACGACTATGTCGCTTTTCGCCAACGTCACGAACGCCATCGTGTCGAACGCTTTCCTTTAGAGCGTTACGAAGGGCCTTGCTTTCTTGGCATTGACTGTGGATCGACAACGACGAAGCTGGTCTTAATTGACCCCGATGGGCGGATTCTTCATGCTTTCTACGCTACAAACGAGGGGAAACCTTTAGAAGTGGTGAAGAAGGCCTTGCTCGATCTTTATGAGCGTATGCCAGAAAAGGCGCGAATCGTCCATTCGGCGGTTACGGGCTACGGAGAAGCCCTTATTAAGACGGCCTTAAGGGTTGATATCGGTGAAATTGAAACCGTTGCCCACTATAAAGCGGCGGAGTTTTTCGTCCCTGGCGTGGAATTTATTCTCGATATCGGTGGTCAGGACATGAAATGCTTAAGGGTAAAGGATGGGGTGATCCATTCGGTTATACTAAACGAAGCCTGTTCAGCAGGTTGTGGGTCATTCCTGCAAAATTTTGCCCATACGCTTCAAATTCCCATCGAGGAGTTTGTTCGAGAAGCGCTTTTTGCGAAAAATCCTGTCGACCTCGGCTCCCGATGTACGGTCTTCATGAATTCAAAAGTGAAACAGGCTCAAAAAGAAGGCTGTACCGTTGGCGATATCGCTAGTGGGCTGTCTTATTCCGTCGTGAAGAATGCCCTCTATAAGGTTATTAAGCTTCGTAATCCCGAAGAGATGGGAGAAAAGATTATCGTTCAAGGAGGAACCTTTTACAATGATGCCGTCCTGAGGGCTTTTGAGCGTATTATCGGACGGGAGGTCTGCCGGCCCGATATTGCAGGCCTGATGGGAGCCTATGGTTGTGCCCTCATCGCGAAAGAGCGGTACGAGGAAGGAATGCAAAGCACTCTCCTTTCTTATGATGAACTCAAAGACTTAACCGTTAGAACCACCTATGGTCGCTGTAAAATTTGTGGCAACCAATGTGCATTGACCATAAATCATTTCTCCACTGGTGAAAAACTGGTGACGGGAAATCGTTGCGAGCGAGGCGCAGGCATCAAGCGTAAGACGGAGGAAGAAGTGCCTAACCTCTTTAAGTACAAGTATGATCGTACCTTCAACTATGAACCGCTTCCAAGAGAAAAAGCCTATCGCGGGGTAGTGGGCATTCCCCGTGTCCTTAACATGTATGAGGACTACGCGTTTTGGTTTACTTTCTTTACCACTTTAGGCTTCCGGGTAGAACTTTCTCCTCGAAGTTCAAAATCGCTTTTTGAGCGTGGCATGGAGAGCATCCCATCCGAATCGATTTGTTACCCTGCAAAGCTCGTGCATGGCCATATTATGGCTTTATTAGAACAGGAAATTGACTTTATCTTCTATCCTGGTGTATTTTATGGGCAAAAAGAATATGAAGAGGCCAATAATCAGTATAACTGTCCCATCGTGACTTCCTATTGTGAAGCCATTCGTAACAATGTGGACGAGCTTAAGGATTCGGGCATACCCTTTTTAAATCCATTCATTTCCCTTCAAAATCGGAAAACGATTGCCAAAAAATTAATCCAAGTTTTTCCGGATATTCCAAAAGATGAAATCATTCTTGCAGTGAAAGCGGGATTGCAGGAACAAGAGCGGTTAAAAGCGGATATCCGGCGAAAAGGGGAAGAAGTTTTACAGTATTTACAAAAGACGGGCAAGAAGGGGATTGTCCTTGCGGGAAGACCCTATCATATTGATCCTGAAATTAACCATGGAATCGATACGCTCATCACTTCTTTTGGTTTGGCGGTATTGACGGAGGATTCCGTTTCCCACCTCCAGCCTTTGGAGCATCCCCTTCGAGTGGTGGATCAATGGGTCTATCACTCCCGATTGTACCGAGCGGCCGCTTTTGTCGCAAAACAGCCCAACCTAGAACTCATACAACTTAATTCCTTTGGGTGTGGGTTGGACGCGGTGACGACCGACCAAGTACAAGAAATTTTAGAAAATCATAATAAAATATATACCTGCCTTAAGATTGATGAAGTCAGTAACTTAGGCCAGGCGCGGATCCGCATCCGCTCCCTTCTAGCGGCGATGAAAGAACGGGAGCGAAAAGGGATTACGCCTCAAGTGGTTAACCTGCCCAAGTCACGGGTCATCTTTACGAAAGAAATGAAAAAGAAGCATACGATCCTCTGCCCGCAAATGTCGCCAATCCATTTTGAATTATTGGAAGCGGTGATGAACAGCGAAGGTTATGAAATGGTCGTCCTCGAGAAGGTTAGCCCGAATGCAGTAGAAGAAGGATTGAAGCATGTAAACAACGATGCTTGTTACCCATCGATCCTCGTTACCGGCCAACTCATCGAAGCCCTTAAGAGCGGGAAATACGACCCCTACAACACCTCGGTCATCATCTCCCAAACGGGAGGAGGTTGCCGGGCGACAAATTAC
>DATCJW010000064.1:0-6754 GCA_036562595.1 Haloplasmataceae bacterium
GCCTGATGTTCCTGTGGAAAACGGGAAGATTACGCCCACGGAAACCGGAGAATACTATATCACCTATTCGGTAAAGGATAAAAAAGGCAAGATGACCGAAGCCTACACGACGTTAAAAGTCCTGCCGAAAGTTTCCGAAGAGACCGTTTTTATCGACTATACCTTCGAAGAATCGGATGTGGATCTAAACGGATTTAACGTTGTCTTTGATGAGCCAGCAAAGGGCGATTATACCGTAGAAAAAGGTTTTTTAACCATTTCCGTTGAACATCCGGGAGATTTGGATTATCAGGCCAAACTGACTAAGAATCAAATCGTTATTGAAGCGGGAGCGACTTACACGTTTGCCATCAAATTAAAAGCATCGGAACCAATTCGAGCCCACTTTATTATCAATAACGCTGAAGGGGAATGGTCACCCTATGCTGAAATGTGGAATCTCGACGTCGCGACGGAAATGAAGGAATATACGGTAGAGTTTCTTGCCGAAGAAGGTTCAGGAAATGCGGAATTTCTCTTTCAGTTCGGCGGAAAAACCTATGACGGTGTAGATAATCCCGAACAGTTTATGCTGACCATCGAGTACATTAAAGTGACAAAGGCAATCGGATCGTTAATAGAAAACGAAGTGTTTTATATGGACTTCGATAACGGTGAGTATTCGGGTTGGAATCACCGCGGTGATGGGACTCAACAAGCTTTACTTGAGGTGAAGGATGGAGCCCTTCAATTCGTTATCGATAAATACCCAAATGGAAACAATCCATGGGAGATGGATCTGTATTTAGAGACGAATTATGACATCAAGGCAGGCGAGATGTACAAGATTGCCTTTGACTATAGGACCCTCCACGACCAGTTCTTTGAACTTTGTTTCGAAGACTCCAATATGGATTGGCAAATCCGTGCGGGTTATAAAGAAGGAACGCTTACAGGGGAAGGACATTTTGAATGGTCTTTTGTTGCCTCGATGGATCTAACGAATCTCCACATTAAGCTTTCTCTTGGTAGGGGGGCTTCAACAACGAACATTTTGACGATAGACAACGTGGGATTCTACCATCTCACCGGAGACCGAGAGGAAAAGACGGATATCACGGATTTCGTCCCGGATGCTACCCCTTGGGGAACTTACAACAATGTTGATGAAGGAGCGGAAGGGGTCGTATATGTAGAGGACGGCAAGTTGATTTACGAGATCTATTCCTTTGGCACGAGCGATTGGTATAATAAGCTTTTCTTTGAAAATATCACTTTAACGAAAAATGGCCTCTATACGTTAGAATTTACAGTAAAAGCGGATAAAAAAGTAGTTGGCGTGACGGGGTTGAATGTCATGGGGAAATGGGATCCCCGTCTTTGGAAAGAAGTCGTGATTACCGAAGAAGAACAAACCTTTAAATTCCGAATGGACAATCAGTTATTATTTGACATGACCTTTGAGCTCCTCTTCCAATTCGGCTTCCCAGAAAATGAAGGCCCCGTTAAAATCGAATTTTCAAAGATTCGTATCTTACGACAAGAATAAGTGAGGATGGGAGCCCGGCTCCCATCCCTTTTATGGAGGATCAGGAATGTACACACTAGAAAAAGCGAATCAATACATCGAACAGAATAAAAGCAAGGTAGTTCCAGAATTCCGTCTTAAGTATCATGCCATGCCCGATATTGGCTGGATGAATGATCCGAACGGGTTGGTTTACTATAAGAATCGGTATCACGTGTTTTTTCAACATTATCCTTATGACTCGGTGTGGGGAGCGATGCACTGGGGGCATTTAGTGAGTGATGACCTGGTAATTTTTCGCTCACTCCCCGTTGCGCTTGCGCCCGATCAAGAGGATGAGACAGGATGCTTCTCGGGGGGCGCGATTGTAGATCCAGAAGATCCGGATCTCTTGTATTTGTTTTATACGAAACATGATGAAAAAAACGGGATAATACGTGAAACCCAAGGGTTGGCCATAAGTAGGGATGGCATACGCTTTGAAAAACGGAATCACCCTGTCATTGGCGTAAAGGACCTGCCAGAACATGCCAGTATTACCGACTTTCGCGATCCCAATCCGTTTTACCATAATGGATATTATTACGTCTTTATCGGTTCAAAAAATCATTCGAACGAAGGACAGTTTCTGATTTATCGTTCAAAAGATCTTAACCATTTTGAGTACCATGATACGATTCGCCATCCGAAATATTTCGGTACAATGGCAGAATGCCCAGATTTTTCAATGATAGACGGGCAAGGAGTATTGCTTTATTCCGCTATCAACCTCCAAAAACAGGGGCTTCGTTTTAGAAACATAAATTCTAGTCTTTATATTATCGGCGACTTTGATCTCGAGAGGAAAACGTATGCATTCCATACGATCGATGAAATCGATAAGGGACACCACTTCTATGCGCCACAAACCTTGGTCGATGGACGAGGGCGGACGATTATGATCGCTTGGATGGACATGTGGGGACAGCCCTACGTGACCCATGAACTGGGCCATTACTGGTCGGGTGCCCTGACCTTCCCACGGGAACTCATGGTAAAAGGAGGTATTCTCTACCAGTATCCCGTTGAAGAGATCAAAAATTATTATGGGATGAAGATTGCTATTCAGGATGGAGTGATCCTTCCTAAACAAGTGGACCTCTTTTTAATGAAAACAGCTGAACCCTTCTCCATTGTTTTCTCAAATATTCTGGATGAAAACGATGCCTTTACCATTCAATACGACGGTTCTTACGTCTGGTTTGATGGTGAGAAGATCAAGCTCTATCCATTAAGTCAACGGTCGACCACATATTGCTATGAAGAGGTCAGTTTACGGATTTTGCTCGATACGTCTTCTGTCGAAATCTTCGTTAATGAAGGGCGGGAGGCCATCACCTCTCGTGTTTACCTTCGTTGCGATGGCTATCGTCTCCAGGTGCGGGGCAACGTCCAAGGAGAAGCTATGGTATTAAATGTATAGTAGGTGATGGAATGGAAAAAATCATTCAAATCCTCCTATTGGTTGTTACCGTTTGTCTTGTAGCAGCTTGTAACCAAGAGGGAAGTCGCGTTGAAAAGGGGACAATAGATCAAGGGGACATACGGTTGTTTCCAAAACCGAAATCCGGTTTCGTCGGGGATCCCATGCCGTATTACGAAGATGGGGTGATGTATGTCTTCTATCTCTATGACGGGAATTATGGGACGATTGGCTTTCATCCTTGGAACCTCATGACAACATCCGATTTCTTGCACTGGACAGACCTTGGCGAGGTTATTCCCTATGTCGACAATATCTCTTCACAAGATTTGGCATTAGGGACGGGTTCAGTCATTAAAGGGAAGGATGGGTTATACCATGCCTTTTACACTGGCCACAATGGAAGTGGAGAGATGCCTTATTTTGAAAAAATTCAGCATGCAACTTCAACGGATCTTGTGCATTGGACGAAACATCCCGAATATGGTTTTTATGGAGGACATAACGACTTTCGCGATCCTTACGTCTTATATATGGAGGAAGAAGGGTTGTATTGGATGTTGGTGACCACCCGGGATCATGACCACGGCGTTCTTCGCCTGTATAAATCGCCGGATTTGTATCATTGGACGGATCATGGCGTATTCTTCCGCAACGATGAGGGGACCTATAATCTCGAATGCCCGACGCTTATAAAATATGGGGAGTATTGGTACCTCAGCTATTCGGCACAAGTTGAAGGAAATGGACGCATTGTCCACTATCGGTATACCGATGACCTCAGCAAAGGATTTATACGACCCGAACGGGACTATTTTGATGGTCGGGGCCTCTATGCCGGTCGGATTGAGAAGATGGGGGATAGGCTGTTCCTATTCGGTTGGGTAGGCACAAAGGAATTGGAAACCGATGCAGGAGAATACTTATGGGGTGGCAATTTAGTCGTTCATGAACTCATGCAACATCATAATGGCCACCTATCGCCGATCCTAGTGTCCGAAATAGACGAGGTCTTGTCCCATCAAGTACGGTATCAGCTCATAAACGGTAATGTGGAACGTAAAAAAGGAAGTTTTACCTTTCATGGCCATAAGGGATATGAATACGTCCTCTTTGAGGAATTATTAGAGAAGCCGACGAAAATCACTTTTAAACTCAATCTTAGCGAATCTAAAAATTTCGGCATAACGTTCAATGCCTTTGAAAGTGTCCAAGGCGATTTAAACGTGTTTTTCAATGTGGAAGAGTCTAAGTTGGAATTTTATAAAGTACCCGTAAACCAAATCCGTACGAGCGAACCTGAAATTTCTATTCATTACCAACCACATAGGAACCAAGAGTTGGAATGCATTTTGATTACAGAAGAGAATGTCTTTGTTCTTTATGTAAATGGAGAGCTGGCTTTGACGAGTCGAGCGTATAACCTTGCGAAAAGCCCATTCGGTTTCTTTACTTTAAACTCCCAAGCGGTCGTGAAGGATGTCAAGTTTTTTGAGTAGGTGGACAGGATGAACAAACTGATAGCCATTGGAGAGGCTTTGATTGACTTTATCTCTTTAGAGAAGGGTTTGTCACTTCGCGATGCGGACTATTTTAAACGGGTTGCGGGTGGGGCGCCCGCAAATGTCGCCAGTGCCGTCGCTCGCCTTGGAAGGCCAGCAGTTCTTTTAACTAAATTAGGGACCGATGCTTTTGGTGACCATATCATTGAAGAACTCAACAAGGTTGGGGTGAACACCCGCTATATCGTCCGAACAGATCAAGCCAAGACGGGATTAGCCTTCGTGTCACTTGATAAAGATGGTGACCGGGATTTTACGTTCTATCGCCATCCCAGTAGCGATTTGCTTTATGAGCCGGATGAGTTGCCGGATATCTTTCAAAAGGGGGATATCCTCCATTTCTGTAGCGTAGACCTTATCGAGTCACCCATGAAACACGCGCATATCAAGGCCATTGAACTGGCCCAAAAACGGGGAAGCCTCATCAGCTTCGATCCCAATGTCCGCCTTCCTCTATGGAATGATTCGGAGGCATTACGAAAAACCATTCTTGAATTTATCCCCCATGCCAATCTATTAAAAATTAGTCACGACGAACTTCCTTTTATAACAGGGATTAGCGATGAGATTTGTGCCATTCGTTCTCTTTTCGTTGGGGAAGTCCAAGCCATCCTCCTGACCCATGGCGCTCAAGGTGCTTCGGTTTATACTCCATTTGGGCATTATTTCTTTCCAGGATACCCAGTAGACGTTGTCGATACGACTGGGGCAGGCGATGCTTTTATCGGTTCCTTTATCTATCAATTGCTTGCCCAAGGGGCCACAAAAAAGACGCTTCATACCCTCGATTTTAATGCCATGTTACAGTTTTCAAATGCGGTGGGGGCGATGGCCTGCATGAAACCAGGTGCTATCGATGCGATGCCCACATTAGCCGAGGTACAGCAATTTATAGCTAAATATCTTTTTAAGCAGATTAAGCAGAAGTAGACGATTGCTCGTCACGATAAAACATTAAAGAAGAAAATAATAAGTCCGTTACCTCACCATGTGGTCACGGGCTTATTTCTTTATCATTATCAAGCAGATAAAAAAAGCAACGAATTGATCGTCAACTCGTTGGTTTTTATCTTTCAGCCGAGGGCTGTAAATGGAAGAAGGTCGTCAAAAAGTGGGCGACACCATCCTCTTTATTCGACTTGGTGATAGCTTTGCTCACTTCTTTGACTGGTGGCACGGCGTTTTCCATGGCAACGCCGATTTCGGATATGCGGATCATCTCCACGTCGTTATAGCCGTCGCCAAAGGCCATCAACCGTTCGTTAGGTAATCCGTAGTATTCTAACAGATACTCGAGGGCAATGCCTTTGCACGTCTGAGGTGTAAAAACTTCGATGACGTGTGACGCTTCTCCGCCCCAATTGCGGCATTCAAGGATGCCTTTAAAGTTTGTTTTGATGTAGTCTTCAATAATGGTATGGGTGCCGGGCTTGGAGATGAGAATAAAGCCATTGGGATTGACGGTGAGATTCTGTTGAAAGCTTCCCTCGATAATTACTCCGCCGTTAGGATGGACCAGGGGCAGAATGGTCTCATCCTTACGATAGAGGAAGATGTGATCGTAATGTTCACAAAAGGCATTTTCAATGTATTCCTCATTATCTGCGAAAATTTGAAGCACACAATCGAGGGGCAGGAATTTTTCTTGAACTTCGAAAGACTCGTCAAAAGGATGTTGAATGAGCGCCCCATTATAATTAATGATCGGCGTATCCAGTTCCAATAAGTCATAAAACCGCTTCGAAGAGCGATAGGGCCGACCAGTGGCTATCACTACTTTGTGGCCCAGCGCTTTGACTTGTCTGATTGCATCGATGGTTTTTTGCGTCATCGTTTCCCAATCGTATAGTGCCGTTCCATCTAGATCGATGGCGATTAGGTACTGATCCATCCTCTGCCTCCTTACTGTCGATAATCGAGATTTCATTATATCATTATTTTAAAAAAATAGAAAGAGGTTTTAACTTGATTCTCTACCTTTGCGAGCTGCCAAATGGTATAAACTAACATAAATTTTAGCACTCCTATTGACAGAGTGCTAATAATTGGGTACAATAGCCTTAGATTAGCACTTTAATCGGTAGAGTGCTAAAGGGAGTGAAATGATGGATATAAATCGTTTAACCAATAAAGTCCAAGAGGCACTAGCTTATTCCCAACAGGTTGCGATGGAACGAAAAAATCCTCAGCTTGAGTTGGCGCATCTCATGTATGCCCTTGCAC
>DATCJW010000070.1:0-9499 GCA_036562595.1 Haloplasmataceae bacterium
CTTGATGTATTTGGCGTTTTGATTGTGAAGGCGCAGGATTTTGCCTTCTTTTTCATAGGGTAATTCGAGCCACGTCTTCCCCTCAAAGGAATAGTAAAGTTCGAAATCCGTTAAGGTCGTCTGAACATCCCGAAGGGGAACCGAATGGTCAAACTGTACGATGATGGAGTAATCCCCTTCCGCTTGGATGGTTAAAGAATCTTTTCCTTTTCGAAAGCGTTCCAAGGCTTGGTCGGTTGCCGTTGCTTGTTCTAAACGGATCGCCTGTATGGGAACCACATCGCCAACGCGTACGTTCATATCCTTTGTACACCCCACAAGCAGTAAACCTCCCCACACCATGAAGTACAGGAGCAGCAGTTTATTCTTCATGAATTCTCACCAACCGAATGAATCTCGGATGATATATCGTCCCGTCGGAAGCATTCAACAAATCGCTGAACGTGTTTACATTATAGCTGACAAGCAATCCATTCGGGGCCGACAGATGGGGATGGGCTTTCGCGTTATAGGTATAGATTCGCGGATCCCGATCTTGTTCTGAAGCATAAAAGACTTTGTGAATCGGCCCAAACGGACCATAGGGCGTCTCCCCAATACTATAGGCCACATAGCCGGAATTTACGTCATACATGAAGACCGCCAGGTATTTCCCCCGATCGGCACCCTCTAAAATGGGGCTCACACTGAGTTCACAAGAGACATGGCTTAAGAGCGGGGCGGCATCTGCGATTTCATGGGTCCACTCTGTCCCGTTATAGAAACGCCACTGATCGATGATTTCAAATTTCTCGGGCAATACGCGCGCTACGACGAGATCGCGACAGGGCGCATTGGGCTTGGAGGCATAGCCATAAATGTAGATATAGCCATCGCCACTTACCGGATTACTTTCTACTGTATTGTCCAGAATAGCCGCCCCAAAGGGCATGTCAAACCCATTCTTGCGATAGTATAAACTCGTATCCAACTGTTCCAATTGGTCCCATACCAGCTGGCCGGAGCGGTATGGAATTTTAATCATACAGACGCCGCTTACGTGGAATTTAAAGCCTTCGGGTTTCGTCTCATCCGGTTCCACGAGTAGCGGCAAATAGTAGATCGCATCCTTTATCTTAATTCCATCCTGCATCCAGTACCAGTTGGAGGCTTTTGCTCGATGGAATTCGGTATTCGCGGTGGCCTGAACATTCCGTAGGACTTGTCCCGTGGTCGTGATGAACCGTACTTTTCGTAGGCCAAACAGCGTCTCACTCGGAATAGCCCCACCATAGTTTCCTTCGCCTACTACCGGATGTCCAATCAAGCGGACGTAACGCGCCGTTACCTTAAACGGGATGACGGTATAATCCGACAGAGCATTCGCCCGTTCGATGACATGCCAACGGCCATCTTGAAATGCCTGCCAGGTCTTGCCATCTGTGCTGGTTTGAAGGGAAACGACCTTTAATCCTCGATTGGCCGTGTGGGGTTCATCTGGCAAAAAATAGTTATAGACATGGATTTCCTTAATATCGTAACGATCTCTTAGATCAAAGGTCAGTTCGATGGCTTCCGGGTTGTAGGCAGATAGCCAGCCAGGGTGCTGATCCTCATAGTCGGCAGACGTGAGGTAGTCAGCCAATGTCCCGACATGAGAAAGCGGGGTTTGGGGAAGAATGAGTGAATCGTAGTGCCCCTTGTCATCGGTCTTGACAATAAACTCGATATGTTCCGGATCGGGCGCCTTCCCCTTGAATACGGCAAAGGAGTTATTCACCATCAAATGGGGGCTAAGGCGTTTTTTCGACCCTCCATCGACTGAACCGAAAAAGGTATCGCCGAAACAAAAGAGCGTCGTCGGTTGGTCTTCATCGTAAACATCCGGTCCAGTAAGATTGATCGAGTAAATCCCATCGGAACCTACCCATCCCGCCTTTCTTTCAAAAAGCGAAGTAAAGGCTTCATCCCTTACTGCATAATAGCCAGAGCCTACCCGCACCGTAATCTCGACATCATCTGTTCTATCGGCGGTGAGGCGCAAGATATGGGCCCGTTGATTATGCAGTTTCAGTTCGGTGTATTCGTCATGATCCATCCGCTCATAGTCTAGGGGATAAAAATCTTTCGTGTTGAGGCTAGACTCGACGAGAATAGATCCGGTTGGCAAAGCCGGTTGAAGGCGTATGGAATCAATCGGTAAGATGGTTTCAAGTTCGATAACAGCGGTTTTAATCGTCTTCTTTTCTTGATAGATCATGTCTCCTCGTTTCATATGGCCCTCCTAGTCAAATTGCTAGTTTTATTGTACGGGATATGAAAGCCCTTTAACTATAGAGAATATTGCTGTAAAGTTAAGAGATTTTGCTGATGTTATCGTTTTCATGTTTCTTTTTTATTAATTTTTAAGACATTTTGCCCTACAATTAAGGGATATTGCTATGATGTAAGCGTTATTTTGTTTTGTTAAAAACAATATTCTTTTTACTAATAGATGCGGTATTTATAAAAAATTAAGTCAAAACATCAAATGACCAATAACCTATCATGAACAGTTTATATATATTTACCTCTTTATAAAGAATTCGTTCAGATTATTTAACTGATGAAGCATTGAAGATACCATCAAAAGCCCCATTGATTGCGTCATTATCATGATTTTTGTTAATAAAAAAGCTTGGCATCGTGGCAAAAGCCATGATGCCAAGCGGTTCTATAGTAAGATGAATTGTGATCTTTATCCCTTCGTCGAACCTGCGGTAATCCCTTCTACCAAATAGCGCTGGAAGATCATGTAAAGAATGGTGATGGGTAGGCCGATGAGGACGGATCCTGCTGCAAATGTCGTATATTCGCTATTTTGTCCTGAGATAAGGCTAAAGAGTCCAACCGCAACGGTCCATTGCTTTTCAGCCTGGCGCGTGCCAATCTGCGGTCTTAGAATAAAGCCTGGTAACATGTAATCCATCCAAGGACTGATAAACAGGTTAACCGCAACGAAGGAAATGATGGGAACAGAAAGCGGTAAGATGATGCGGGAAAAAATCTGAACCTTGTTCGCACCATCAATCATCGCCGACTCATCCAGGTCTTTCGGCACATTCATCAAATATCCACGGATGACCCACAGGTTATAGGGGATTGAGCCTCCGATATAAAGGATACTCAAGGCAAGTGGCCGGCCGAGCAAACCAAACGTTTCAAATAGGATATACATGGCGATAAGCCCCATGAATGAAGGGAATGCTTGCAGAACCATAATGGTGACCAGACCCACCCGTTTTCCTTTAAACTTAAAGCGTGCAAATACGTATGCAGCACCGGTGATACAGATGACACCTAAAATCATATTCACTAACGCAATCCCTAATGTATTTAAGAACCATGTAATAAAGTTCGAACGATACTTAAGCTGGAATAAATTCCTAAAGGTATAGGTTAGCGGTTCATTATCGGAACGTGCGTAATTTTTGTTGTGGCCCCAAATAAGAGATTTTAAATTGGCTGCGAAATTTCCTTTCTCAAAAACATCCTTGCCCCAAATCAGATCTTGAAAGTTTCTGAACGTAATGCCATTCTTGGGCCAAATGGTGGTCGGAAGGGCCGACGTATTATTGAGTGATGCCCCTACCGCATAGGTAATGGGGATGAGAACGATAATGGCCACGATAATCAATTCCATGTAAACGATATACTTTTGGAGAATGGCACGAAAACGAAGCACATGGCGAACTCCACGCAAAGTCATGCCATAACGGATAATAGGCTTTTTCAAATAATAGATCAGGCCGAAAACCGGAATAAGCCCAATGAGTGAGGCTTTCAGCTTATTATAACCTTTGCGTTCCGCCACATCGACGGTCAAGGACTGAAAGACAAAAATGGTTGCGATAGCCAAAATGATGGCGATACCCGTCAATAAATTATAAACAAATCTCATGATTAATCCTCCTTAAATGCGCGCATCCGTGTGAAGTTCCAAGCAGAGATGGTACCGATGATGAGGAAGATTAAAATCGAAAAAACAGACGCCATGTTATAAAGCTCGTGATTAACAGTCAAACTGTACATCCAAGAGATCAGGATATCCGTTGCCCCCGCAAAGCCTCTTGCCGTATCCCCGGCACCGTATCCCCCTTCAGTGACGAAGTAGATCATTCCAAAATTATTGAAGTTACCGGAGAACGTCATCAATAGCAGGGGGGCGGTTTGCGATAAAATCATAGGCAACGTGATGTAGCGGAATTTATGGTAGTTTGATGCGCCGTCGATTTCAGCCGCCTCATAAAGCGTACGATCAATGGATGTCATCACCCCGGTGATTAGCGCCATAAAGAAGGGAAATCCGAGCCAAATATTGATGATGATGAGAACGGCACGGGTGAAGGTAAAGTTGACTGGATTGGTGAACCATTGGATGTTCTTTTCTCCTAAGAAGGTAATCTTTTCCCAGAACGTTCCACGCATCACCTCGGTAGCCGAACGGCCAAGCATTCCGAGATCAAACAGGATATCATATACGCCTATCCACTCTAGGAAAGCATTGACCACTCCGTAGTCGTTAAACATGATTTTAAACACCATTTGCGAGATGATGGCGGGAACCGCCCAGGGCAGAACGAGAATCGAACGCCAAAGCTTGCGATGAACAACGTGGCGATTATTGAGTATTAACGCTTGGAGAAAACCAGCAAAATAACATGTAAACGTCGAAAAAATAGCCCACACTAACGTCCAAGTAAAGACCTGGATGAAGGTTTGACTCCAAGGAATATCAACCGAAGTTAATCGGAATAAGTTTCTGAAGTTTCTAAATCCGACCCAATCGAACAGGCTTAAATTGACTGGATTCGAAGCGCTATAACTGGTAAAGGCAATGAGAAAACCAAAGATGATAGGCATGATGGAGATCATCGTCACAACGAACAACGCTGGAAAAAGGACGATATATTCAAAGCTATTATGATAGACCGATTTAAAATATTCTTTTTGGCTTGGGACTTTTCCTTCCCGTTTAATTTGGTTTGACGTTTTATAAGCATCGACGACGCTCCATACCCATACAATACAAAAATAAGCAAAAATGAGGGTTGAGATTAACCCTTTCAACAGAAGATGAGGAGAATGGTGGCCAGGAATAGGCACTTCGTTAATCAGGAATAAAGAACTGGGTACGATATTCGCAAAATCGTTATGGGCTTCAATCGTCAGTGTTCTTGTTTCGCCCAGCGTGATGATACTCCAGAAACCGCGAATAAAAAAGCCCGCTTTATCATAGAAGAAATTGTAGTAACGCTTCTCGAAAGACCGGGTAAATTCTTCATCGGTTAACATGTAGAGACGGATTGTTAAACGGGTAATATCTTCTGAGTTATATTGGTTCCCTGGTTTATTGTACACGTTTGTCATGTAGAGTTTAAATTCGGACGCTAGAGGCGTAAGGATATACCTCCCTTTCTCGTCCTTCCCCGCCTTCACCATGTCTTGGGCGATAAAGTAGTAAAGCTCATCATTCGTAAAATGGCCATCCTTCGTAACTTCTTCATAATACGCTTCATATTCCTCAAGCGGCTGGATGGCTCCCGACCGTACCCGGTAATTGTAGTTTTGATGGAACGTTTCTGCTAGATTGCTTGAAAACTCCCGTCCAATGATCTTATCATAGGGATCGACCTTTTTAAAATAATTGCTGGTTCCGAGTTCAATACTTACTAAAAGCACAAAAAAGGAAAAGAAGAATAACGCTTTTCCAAACTGTCGGTTGAAAACTTGCCCTAATCCCCAAATGAAAAAGGATAGCATGGCTTTTACGATATGAAGGGATTTATAATCGGCTGAAACGGATTGCTTTCTGTCCATAAATCTACCACCACCATATTGAGTTAAGGTGGCACAAAAGGCCACCTTAACCCTTATTGGAATTCATGATCTTAGTCACTTATTTCCCTTGTGTTAAGTTGCGGCGTTGGTTGTATCCATTTTCTGCTTTTTGGGCTGCTTCTTCTGGTGTCAGACCACCGCTCCAAACATCGTTGATCATAATCCGTACTGGTTCCCAATAGTGATCCACTTCTGCGATGGTCGGCATTGGGATAGTATATTGAAGTTGTTCGATGATGCCTTGAACCAATTCATCGTCTTTAACCCCTGGGATGTTTTTCATGTACTCTTCTTTTAATGCTGGAATCCGACCTTTGTGTTTGAATTGGATTTCTAATCCCTTATCCGAGTTCCAGAACTCGATGAAGGTTAATGCGGCTTCCACTTTCTTCGATTCTTTATAAACCCCTAGCATTTGGGCCCCCATAAACGGTTTGGGCATCACTTCTTTACCATCAATATTCATTGATGGAATGGTTGTCACACCCACATTTAACCCTTTGCTCATGTAGGTCGCAATTCTCCATGGGCCCGTGATAATATAAGGCGTCGTTCCTTCCTCAAAGCTGGAATCAGCTTTTTCTTGAATGGCCCCTGCGTTGGAACCGGAACCATAATAGGGGACGATGTTATCACGAAGCCATTTTAAGGCATTGATCACTTCTTGCGAATTTAAACCGACATTATCAGGATCCTTCATCGTTTCCCCGAATGGGATATAGCCATGGGCCGATAGGATGAAATTGATGAAATAGGAGTCGTTCCAGTTCGTATTGAAATAGAAGTTTCCGGTCTCCTCTAGATACTCATAACCTTTTTCCAATAACTCATCCCACGTTTTTGCCGGTTCATCAATAAGATCTTTATTGTAGAATAAGGCGACCGATTCTACTGCTATTGGAACAGCGAAGACACTTTCTTTACCCGTTTCACAATCAAATGGGTTTTGGCCTTGTTCCGCTTTTTTGCTATCATAACAAGCCGTTGCGACTTGAAGCGCCGTCGGATTAATGCGTTCGCGTAAGGATTCTACCACACGATCGGGTAAAGAGAGTAACAAATCGTGTCTTAACGCTCTCGCCAATTGGTCATGCGGGAATTGGAAGACATCGGCTCCGTTACCCGATGGGCCAGACATTTGCAATTGGTTTATCGCATCAACTGCGCCCATGTGTGCCCATTCAACGATGATGTTCGGATGAATCAAGTTAAATTCTTCGATCATTTCTTTCATCATAAAGCCTTCATCATCATCAACCCAAACGACGATTTTTGTAGGTTCTCGGTTATCTTGACTAAAATCGTATTCGTAACCCTTCACTTCAGGTTGGCAAGCCACAAGCAATAGGGCTGCGACCACAGAAACGATCATCATTAAATATTTTCTCATCAAGATCCCTCCTTTTTATAAACTCGATTGCGCCGGCCGTTTACGATAGAAGACAAAGCCACCAACAACCGCACCAACGAGGACAACTGCTCCCGCGATTATACCAATCCAAGCACCTACACTTAAACCTTTTTGATCTGCTTCAACAACTCGAATGACAAAGGTCAATTCTGTGTAGTGTCCCCAGTTATCTCGAACAGCAAGCGTAATTTCATAGTCACCCGGTATACCCGTATTGAGATACCCTTTACCTTCTGGTACAAAGACACGGTTTGTGATATCGCCATCACGGTTATCACGTGCCACATAATCTGGGAAAGTAAAGTCTTCGTTTAACTTCGCGCCTTGCTTGATTTCGATGACGGTTTTTCCATCGGTCAATTCAATTTCTGGTGCCTCGGTATCTAAATCCACTTCGATCTCAGCTTTTTGTTGTTGCGTCAAGTCTTCTTTTCCATTATCATAATACAATTTATACGTCTTTTTATGGTCGAGCAGGAAGCCTTCCGGGAACATAATAACGAACTGATTCGTCAATTCCACATTATCAAGATAACCCACTATAATCTCAATTTCTTTCCCGTCTTCGGTTAACTTGAAGAAGTCAACACTGAAATCCTCGTAATCCTCTAGCGTCCCGTCTTCTTTTTGTATACGGACTCGGATATCCTGATTAAATTCGACCTGAATTAAGTTTGGACTTACCGCATACGTTCCTTTGGATTCTCCGACTTTGGCTGCTGGGTTGTAAGGTAAGAACTTAAATTGGATACGGAAGGTGTTCACTGCATCGAAAAATTCTTCTTTCGTTTTAAAGTGGTCATCGCCGGCTATGTAATATACTAAGACAAAGTTTTGCCCTTCTTCACGGAGTGGATTTAAGACGTCCCCTTCGATGAAAAGATCATCTGGATAAGCTTTCGTATCTCCCATGTGGGATATAAATCCGACTTGGGTAGCATTATCTCCAACGCCAATTGCCGCGATTTTTAAGGGAAACGAGAAATCATTTCTGGTGTAGTATGTCCCACCAAACGGAATGGGGTCATCCCATGATACTTCATCTCCGCCATCTGTCCCCCAGGTATGGACTCCCCAACCTTCATAACGGGCAGCCTCATCAGCATAGAATACGAAAATATAGTTTAGTTCGGGATTGTAGTTTCTAATCTTATAGACCTCTTCCCCGTTATCGACGAAGAAAACATGCAGTTCATCGAGTCCATCTTCTCCAAATAATTCGCCTACGTCTACATATAAGTTCTTTTCTTGGAAAGTAGCCTTCGTATACCAGTTTTGAGAGCCATCTTCATTTAGACGTAACGGAATAATTCCAACCCTTTCGGTTCCCTCACCGATACAAATATTAAAATACGCTCCGAAGTCATCTTCGCCAGTTTTTGCGATTGGCGCTCCTGAACCACCGGTTCCTGTATCCCATACGTGTAGCCCGGCATTCTCGTAATTGCCAGTTGGATCATGCCAGTGAAATACAAGGGTTTTCAGGCCATCGCCACATGCCGCATCGTCAGCTGCTTGCACCACTGAGATACGCGTGCCTAACAGAACGGCAAACAAAAGCATTGTCACCAAGGACGCAAAAAGTCTCTTCTTCATACCATCCATCCTTTCTTTAGTTTCTATCTATAGTTTACTGAGCACATTTTTCGATTTCAAGTTGTAACCAGTTACATATTTTAAAACGTTTACATTACGATATAGCTTAACTATAATATACTTGAAAAATGATAATAAAATAATAGAAAAGGGGGATTTCATGAAAACAATTTATAAGATTGTAGCCCTATGTACCCTTGTTTTTTTATTTCTGGGCACTTCATCTGTACGAGCGAATTCCGATATTACCCTCGTGATACACTACTTCCGTTATGATGGCGATTACTCAAACTCCTACATGTGGTTATGGGAGGACAAACCCATCAGCAAGGAAGGATCCAATCATAAGATATCGTCTGAAACGGATGATTACGGGAGCGTGACACGTGTGAAACTTAGCCAAATCAATGGGTACAACGCAGCAAACCCGCCAACTTCCATCGGCATTATCATTAAACAAGGGAAGGGATGGGATGAAAAAGATGTGCCAATGAATCGCTTTATCGATGTGACGGCACCCGATGAAAACGGTGAGGTCCATGCCTACTTCGTTCAAGGAGAAGTTCCTATTGGCCGGTCACCTGACGATCCCAATGGTCCCGATCGTTCGCATAAAGTATTACGCGGTTATTT
>DATCJW010000076.1:0-15858 GCA_036562595.1 Haloplasmataceae bacterium
GCTGATGACTATGATGACGGGCATTCTGACCTACGGGTTAGGAGAAGAAGAAATCAAGCAACGCTTGACCGATTATTATCAGACAGAAAAGGGAGTCGAGATTATTTTTACCATTAAACGGCTCTTCGAACACTTTCAAACGATTGACTTAGGAAAACGCGTTTTTCCCATTCCTCGTTACTATCGTGCAGACTACACGAATAACTTCGGGATGGGCCGCAGTTGGGGAGGGCGACGCATTCACGAGGGCATTGACATCTTTGCTTTTTATGGTACGCCAGTTCTATCAACCACCTATGGTGTGATCGAGATTATGGGATGGAACGATTACGGAGGCTATCGAATCGGTATTCGGGATATGTACAATACTTATGAATATTATGCCCATCTCTTGGGGTATGCGAAGGGCTTAAAAGTCGGAGATATCGTTGAACCCGGTCAGATTATTGGTTATGTTGGATCGACGGGTTATGGAAAAGAAGGAACGAGCGGGAAATTCCCTCCCCATCTTCACTTTGGTTTGTACAAGTTTGATGGGAAGAGAGAATGGAGCTTCAACCCCTATCCCTATCTCCGAAGATGGGAACGTGTTAAAGGATTTGAAAAACATAAAAAATAAAAGCGGTGGTTTCATCTTAAGAACTATCGCTTTTTTCACAACATTTAAGTTCAATTAAACTTAAGTTTGTGATATGATAAATTATATGTGACGAGAGGGGGGTTCACGATGGGGCTTCAGCATCCAGGCTTGCAGCCATCGCATCGGTCGGGAACGAAACGCGTATTGCTCTATACGCTTTTTGGGATTCTTTTCATCGTAATTTCCTATCTGTCGATCCATCTCATTAGCCAAGCCTCAAATGATGCCCGGGCCATTGACTTTAGGATTTTTCATTGGTCTGTCTATATTCACCTATTGGTCGCTCTCATCTTGTTTTTTCTTGTTGACGCCTTGCGTTTTCACCACATTCTCAAAACCGTTGGCGTAAGCCTCCCTTTTTTCGATTCGTTGAAACTGCATTTTATCAATCTCTTTGCCTCGGCTATTACGCCTTTTACAACGGGAGGCGGATTTGCCCAACTCTACTTTTTATCCAAGCGTAACGTTCGCTTGGCGGATTCAACGGCTGCCATTACGATTCGAACGATTGTTTCGATTTTCATGTTTATTAGTTTAGTGCCCGTGGCGTTATTGATCAATCATGACTTATTCAGGCTTTTTCCTACAGGCAGCAACGTTTTCGTGAGTGTTTTCATCGGCCTGGTGATCTTGGCTTTTTTAACGATGGCTTACTCCCTCCTCCACCACCCCAAGCAGTTAAAGCGGATTGCCTTTTGGATATTATTCAACTTAAAGAAAAAGAGGGTGTTGCGTCACGAACAATATCGCCATTTCTTAAAACTGGCTTTTTGGAACATCGATCGTTTTTCTCAAAATCTGTCCATCGTTCGCCGGGCCTCTTTCAAGAGGCTTTTGAGTATTTTCATTTATACCTTTCTCTATATTGTTTTACTCTGTAGTTTTTCCGTTATCCTTATAAAGGGTGTTCGCCCGAATTTGAACCTAATCAAGTTATTGACACTTCAATTCGTTGCGACTTTCATCACTTATTTCGCACCAACACCAGGAGCTACTGGAGCGGCAGAAGGGATTTTCTTTTTTGCGTTTTCTGAATTCACGCCTTCAGGCTATATGGCCACCATCGTTCTCATCTGGCGTTTTTTCTCTATCTATATTGGTTCGATTCTAGGATTATTCGTAACAGGTATAGAGTATTGGAAAGTCCGTCGACAAACCCCTCCCTATAATAATGGAAATACCACGATAGCTGAATCTTCAACCCACGAAAATGGCAATTAGAAAAACCTTCCAAGGGCCTGCTTGGAAGGTTTTTCAATGCGTTGAAATCAATCTAGTGTTTGGTTGGCTGCTTTGATTTATCCCCACTTCGATTCGTTATTTTTTTTTAAAATTCTACAAACTTCGATTCATATTTCTATTTTTCCTGTAAAAACTAGAAATAGATTTGAAAAGGAGGTAGAATCATGAAAAGACTCATGTTGATTTTTGCCCTATTAGGCACACTCCTACTAGCGGCTTGTGATGGTGTCGATGAGATAACAACGACGGAACGCACCACAACGCAAGGTACAACGACGACAGCAACGGACACAGACCTTACGGATACAAATGAAACGACCAATCCTACGACAACTTAATGAGGCGCGATATATGACAAAAACAGCACCGTTATGTTCGTGCTGTTTTTTTATGAACGAAGTTGAACCACCGCCATTTCTCAAAATATGACGAAGAAAACCCCTTTCGCTTTAGGGGTGGAAGTTGCGACAGGAGACGATGTGCTTCATTGAGGTAAAGGGAGTAGAAAGTGTGACGGGAAGCCGGAGAAAGAATCGGTTGCGCGGATGGCAAAGGCCACTGATGTAAGCCTAGTGGTAACACCTTTTGATGGCTTCCCTTGACATGATGCCATTCGCCAGTATTTAGATCGCAAACATATTCCGATAGAAACAGATGCCCAAAGGAAGCGACGAACTGGATGGCCTGGATGATATAGAGGACTTCTTCTTCATCCATCGTATAATGCAGATTGAGACGAACAAACCCTGGGCGAAACACCTCATAGCCCATTTTGATGAAGTGGAGGTAGGCCTTTGCTTTCTCTTCATCGATTCCCAACAAGCGATGGGCATAGGGGCCCGCACAGGCACATCCCGCCCGCGTTTGAATGCCAAACAGGTCGTTTAAGAGAGTAGCGACAAATTTAGGATGCAGAAGATGGGGATTGTCGCGAATGTTGAAGGCCACGATGGGGAGCCGTTTCTTCACTTCGCTAGGGCCATACAAGATTAAATTCGGGTAATCACGTAAATGACGGTAGAAAAGAGAGAGATAGTATTCGTCTCGATGGCCGATTTGTTTGATTCCGATTTGATCTTTCAAGCGGAGTGCAAGAGCGGTCTTTATTAACGGGAAAATGGGCGGTGTTCCGGCGTTTTCCCGTGCTTCAACGTCGTCAAGATAGTAATGGTCATGGGCATTGACATATTGGACCGTTCCTCCTCCAACGACAGACGGAGGAAGATGGTGAGGATAGAGCCGTTTATGGATGATGAGTATGCCACAACCACCAGGACCCCCTAAGAGTTTGTGAGGCGAAAAGAAGAAGGCATCAACTGGTTTTGAAAGTCCCTCGAGTTGAGAGAAATCAATATAGGGAGCTGCTGCTGCAAAATCATAAAAAATATAACCATCCTGTTCTTTTACAAGGGTAGTGACGGCTTGGAGGTCGGTAAGGACCCCTGTCACGTTTGAAGCGGCAGAAAAAGAACCGATCTTTATCCGTTTTTGATATCGTTTGTCGCTAAGCTTCCGTTTCAAATCGTCCAAATCCATTCGCCCTTCGTTGTCTTGGTCGACCTCAATGACTTCGGCAAAGCTTTCCTTCCAGGTGAGGAGGTTGGAATGGTGCTCATAGGGAGAGACGAAGACAACAGGCGGATCGCTTGGTTGATTGAAAAACTGAGCCAGTTGTTGGTGATATCCGCGATCCTTATAAATCAGGGAAAGGATGAAAGGCCGTAATGCAGGGGGCACGTATAGCCCGAGAAGGAGAGAGAGGCGATGGATGGCCGCCGTGGTCCCGTAGCCACAGGGAATGAGGTAATAGTCATCCGAAAGGTGTAATGAGGATTTGATCATGCTGTAGGCTTCTTTAAGGAAATGATTCATCAGTTTCCCTGTAAAGCTATCGTTGGTGTGGGTGTTGGCGTAGTATTGGCCAATCGTTAATAGTTGATCTTCGATGAACTGTACGAGTCGGCCGCTAGCGGTATAGTCGGCGTAGGTGAGAAGCCTTTTCCCGTACGGGGTCGGAATAAAGGCATTGGCTCCGATAATCGATTGCCTTAAGGTCTCGAGATTAATGGTCCACCTCCTTCCTAATGTTACTAGTATAAATTATGCGTTAAAAACAAAATTGGATATTTTTACTAAATGACAAATTGTCACATGCCTGCATAATAAGCTGGAAAAGACTTACACTAAGTGGGGAAGGAGGTCAGTCTATGGATATGGAACAACACGATCAACAACAAAAAGAATCAATGGGTCAAAAAGTTAAGAAAAATCTCAAAGAAATGGTTGAGAATGTCAAACATAACATGGAAGAATTCGCTGAAGATGCAAAAGATGTCATGGCCAAAGTTGGCCAAGCGGTAAAACGGACAGGAAAAAAGGTTGTTGAACGGTCGAAAGAACAAGCAGAAGAACTCATGGATGAAGGCGAATCGTCATGAAGGATAACCGATACGACTATCACGCCTTAAGACATCGAAAACTTCATGACCGGTATACGAAGATCGACTACCACAACCCTTTTAAAGGGGAGGACGTGGAATTTTCAGCAGAAGGACTCGGTGGTAGTTCCATCAAACGAGGGCATAACATTATCAACCAAGAACAATATTTTCGTGAAAAGTCGAAGCAACTGGTCGATAAAGAAGCACTTCAAGAAATGATCGATGAACTGCCTTTTTAAAATACTTTCCTTCGGGAAAGTATTTTTTGTTTCTAATTGGACCATCCCTACGATACAGGATATGATATAATAAAAGTGTACTAATACCCAACAAGGAGGCGAATTTATGAAAGTATTGACATTATTGGCGCCAGGTTTTGAGGACCTAGAGGCATTGGGCACGGTAGCACTTTTAAGACGGGCTGGCATGGACGTTGTCTTATGCTCGGCAAACAATACCGAACGCGTGAGCGGTAAATACAACATTACCGTAACGTGTGATCTTAAGATGGAAGACGTTCTGGTGGATGACTACGACCTTCTCTTTCTTCCCGGCGGCATGCCCGGAGTGGATAACCTCTACAACAATAAACGCGTTCGTGAAATCATTGATGAGTTTTGGAAGAAGGACAAAGATTTTGCGGCGATTTGCGCTGCTCCATCCATTTTAGGCCGTATGGGCATCTTAAAAGATAAGGATTATACTTGCTTCCCTGGTTTTGAAAAATATGCGCAGGATGGCCGTTACACCGGAACCAGTGTTACAACATCTGAGAAAGTCATTACGGGTAAAGCGGCAGGCAGCGTCCATGACTTTGCTTTGGCCATTATCGAACGCTATTTAGGAAAAGAAAAGAAGGAGCAAGTGAAACAAAGTATATACTATCAATGTGAATAAAGGAAGGATCCGAATGCACATCGTAGTATTAGATGGGTACGCCTTAAATCCCGGGGATTTAAGTTGGGACGGGTTAAAAGCTTTAGGCCGGGTGACCGTATACGATCGTTCCACCAAGGAAGAAGCATTGGAACGCGTAAAGGATGCGGAGATTCTCCTGACCAATAAGACACCGATTACAGAAGAACTGCTTGCTGCGGCACGGAAAGTTAAATATGTCGGTGTCATGGCGACCGGATATAACATAGTTGACCTTGAGGCGTGTCGACGGCGGAATATTCCTGTGACGAATGTCCCCGCATATAGTACCAATGCGGTAGCTCAACTGGTCTTTGCCTATTTATTGGAAATATGTCATCATGTCACACATCATACGGAAGCGGTGATGGCAGGGGAATGGACGAACAGTAAAGATTTTTCTTTCTGGAATTATCCCTTGATCGAGTTAAGTGGTAAAACGATGGGCGTCATTGGCTTTGGCAGTATTGGCATCCGAGTGAGTGAGATTGCCCAAGCCTTTGGGATGAAGGTCCTCGTATGGTCGCGGACGAAAAAGCCGGAATATGAAAACGAACGGCTAATCTTTGTTCCTCTCGATGAACTTTACCGAAAGGCGGATGTGATATCCGTTCATGTGCCATTAACGAAGGAAACGGAAAATTTAATCGATAAAGAAGCCATTAATAAAATGAAAGATGGTGTCATCCTGATCAATACGGCCCGTGGGGGGATTATTAATGAAAAGGATCTGGCGGATGCGTTAAATAGCGGGAAAGTCTATGCAGCAGGCGTAGATGTTGTGACGAAGGAGCCAATCGAAGCAGATAATCCGTTATTAAAAGCAAAAAACCTTTTCATTACCCCTCATATTGGTTGGGCACCAAAAGAAGCCAGAACACGTTGCATGGAGATTGTCGTTCAAAATGTGAAAGCTTTTATTGAAGGGAAACCACAAAATGTCGTGAATGGTGTGAAGTAATCAGAAGAGTAAAAAAAGCGCCTTGTGAGGCGCTTTATCTTTTCGTGAAAACAAAAAAAGTGAGGCAATGCTCACATGATGGTGCTGACAATAGGACTCGAACCTACAACCTCCACCTTACCATGGTGGCGCACTACCCATTGTGCTATGTCAGCATTTCCGAAATATATCATAGCAGACTTTAAAGATAAAGTCCAGCTTTTTTCTCATTTTTTCGTTTGAAACGCCCGATGAAAGGAATTTATGATACAATAGGATTGCGTATGGATCAACCACTAGAGGATGATAAAGATGAAAACCATCATTAAGCGAGTAACCGATGAAAACTTTTGTCAAGTCATAGAAGAAGCCGCCCTTGTCATTAAAAAGGGGGGAACCGTAGCCTTTCCGACGGAAACAGTCTATGGCTTAGGCGCCAATGCCCTCGATGAGCATGCGGTAAAAAAAATATTTGTGGCGAAAGGACGACCACAGGATAACCCATTGATTATCCACGTCGCCGATAAGGCCATCGAATCCTATGTAATGGGCATTCCACCGATTGCCAAGCGTTTGATGGAGGCTTTTTGGCCAGGTCCACTGACCATTATTTTCAACAAATCGGCAATCGTTCCTGATGTAACGAGCGCCAATCTCCAAACGATTGGTATCCGTATGCCGAATCATCCGATCGCCCTTGCGCTTATTCAGGCAAGCGGCGTTCCCATTGCGGCACCATCGGCGAACCGGTCGGGGAAACCAAGCCCAACCACGCTTGAGCATTGTGTCCGTGACCTAGAGGGAAGAGTGGACTATATTCTTGGAGGACCCGTTACAGAAGTCGGCTTGGAGTCGACAATCGTTGATTGCACTGTCGATCCACCAGTCGTGCTGCGCCCAGGCGGCATTACGTTGGAACAACTCCGTCTTTTTGATCCACGAATTGATCTCGTCCAACAACCGCTTAAAGAAAATGAACCCCCAAAATCACCGGGAATGAAATACCGACACTACGCCCCAAATGCCCCGCTTCAGCTGATTCAAGATGATGACGGGATGGTCGACACCATCCGGATGTTGTGTGACAAATACACCGCCGAAGGAAAGCGCGTGGGAATCCTGGCGACGGAAGAAACGAAAGGATATTATCCGCATTCGGCATTTATCTACACTTTGGGAAGTCGGAAAAACCTTGCAGAAGTGGGGCAAAAACTATACGATGGATTACGGAAAATGGATGAGGAAGGCGTTGACATTATCCTTAGCGAGACCTTTCCTGAAACCGGATTAGGAATTGCCATTATGAATCGGTTGAAGAAAGCGATGACAAAGAAATAAGGCACTCAAGCAGGGCTTTTGCCCTGTTTTTTCATGGAAAGGTTTATTTATGTTAAAAATGTAATAGTTTTCATTGCCTAATAGATAAAAAAATAGTATAATGGAATCGAAACGTTTCGAACCATTAAGGAGGATGTACAACATGAACGAAACGACTCAGCGCCATGTGCTGACTAGCGGTGGGATCCAATTCGTCCTATTCGATACAGGAGCGATTGAAGCAATCACGCATCATCATACGAACATCCACCTATTGAATGGAAATAGTGTTGAAGGCCAAGCCTCAAATATTTTCTTAAGACTTAAGAATGAGAAAGGGTATTCCTTTACACCCTTAATTGGCCCCCATACCCCGAGCGCGTTTGGTGTGAAGGATCATCAAGCCGTCTATCGAGGCGTCTTTGAAGGCATTCGTTATGACGTGCGCCTCACCGTTTTAGAAAGGCAATGGTTTTGGGAAGTGATCCTAGAGAACGAATTAAATGAAACGGTTGCGCTGGACGTCTTTTATGGCCAAGATGTTAGCCTTTCGTCGGGCGGCAATCCTGCCTATATCTGTCAATACTTGGATCATAAGGCTTTTAGAAAAGATCAACGTCATATTTTGTGTACCCGACAAAATCTAGGAACCCCTCACTATTTGGAAATTGGCAGCCTGACGCCAAGCGTTTCCTATTCTACCGACGGCTTTCAATTTTTTGGATTGGACTATCGGGTAACGGGTATACCTCAAGCCATGGTTGAGCACACCCTCGCCAATGAAGTATACCAATACGAATTCGCCTACCTTGCCCTTCAATCGAAAGAAATAGTTCTTGCCCCTCAACAACAGGATCGTGTCGTATTCTATGGCGCATTTGATGAAAAGATGGAAGGGGTGACCACTGAGCCCAGGCGATTTGATGAAGTAGTCAAAATTTATGAGACGATACAAAATCAGAAAGAACCCATTGTCACGCCTGACAAGATATTTTTGGCCATCAATCCCCATCGTCTCCTATCCGTCCAACCGCTGGCGGAAGATCGAATTCAAGCGATGTACCCCGTTCGGCTACACGAGGAGCGGGATACCAATGGTCAACTCCTTTCCTTCTTTACTCCCGATCAAAGTCACGTGGTATTGAAAGCGAAAGAGCAAATCGTCGAACGGCCACATGGCCACCTCATCATCAGTGGTCAAGTCGCACCACGAAAAGAAAATCAGCTCGCTACGACGACTTATATGTTAGGGATGTTTAGTGGACATATCGTTGTCGGGAATACCGACATGAACCAATTAATGTCTGATTTACGTAATCCCTTAAACGTTCTAAAATTATCTGGGCAACGTCTATTTGTCAAAAGACAGGATGGGTATGCGTTACTAGGCGTTCCCTCCTCATACGAAATTGGGCTCAACTATTCGAAATGGCACTATGTACTAGAGGACGATGTAATCGAGGTCACGACAATCGTTCCCGTACATTCGCCAGAAGTCATCCTTCATGTCAAGTCAACGAAACCACAGTCGTTTCTCTTGACGAACGAGGTGAATATCCAATTTGGCGTCAAACGAGAGGGCGACCTCCTCTTGTTTACTCCATATGAACACACCCTTGTCGGTCAGATCTATCCCCAACTCACTTACCGTATGGCAGTTGATGGTCCGTATACTGTGGCCAGCGATGCCATCTTCTTTAGTGATCGCAAGACGCGCCAACCCAACTTTCTAGTCCTCTCGTTTGACGATGTCACATCTTTTACGGTAACCACGCAAGGTGCCCTTTATGGCGAGATGATTGAACCTACACCATTTTTGTTCGAACAACTCAAACAGGACTATTTAAAAACGTTCCGAGAGGACATTCTAAAGGGCTTTCGATTAACATTAGAAACAGATGAGCGGGATCTAGTGGAGCGACTGAATGCGATTGCCATCTGGTTTACTCAAAACGCAATGATTCACTATTCCTCGCCCCATGGGCTGGAACAGTTTGGTGGTGCGGCATGGGGTACGCGAGATGTTTGTCAAGGCCCTGCAGAGTTCTTCCTAGCAACGGGTCACTTTGATGAGGTACGAGATATTCTCCTGACCGTCTATTCCCATCAGTTCATCCAAGATGGCGACTGGCCGCAATGGTTTATGTTCGACCGTTATGAGCACATTTTTGCCCATGAGAGCCATGCCGACATCATTGTTTGGCCGTTATTCCTCCTAGGGGTATATTTGGAAAAAACGGAAGACTACCGCATTCTTGATGAGACGTTACCTTATCTCGATCGAGAGAAAAAACGAAAGACAAACGAACGGGAACCGCTTATTGACCATGTCAAACGGCAGATCCAAACGATACGGGATCGTCTCATTCCAGGGACACACCTTCCCGTTTACGGAGGCGGGGACTGGAACGACTCGCTTCAGCCAGCCAATGCCGAGCTGAAAGAGCGGATGGTTAGTGGTTGGACGGTCAGTCTGATGGCAGAAGCGATCGACCGGTTTGCTCGCGTTTTAAAAACGGAAGATGAACGGTTCAGTCAAGAACTCGCACAGTTTGCGGAAGCAATTAAGGCAGACTTCAACCGCTACATGATAAAAGACGACGTACCCACCGGATTTTTACTCTTTAATGATAAAGATAAAGGGGATGTGGAGTATATACTCCATCCTGAGGATCGCAAGACCGGTATTAAGTACCGTCTCCTCCCCATGTACCAAGGGATTCTCGCAAATCTCTTTTTGAAACAACAAGCGGAAAAGTATGTTCAGATCATCGATGAGCACCTCCGCTTTCCAGATGGTGTCCGGCTAATGAATGACACCGTCGAGTATAAAGGGGGAACCCAGACCGTCTTCCAACGGGTTGAAACGGCTACAAATTTCGGCCGAGAGATCGGGCTACTTTATATGCATGCTCATATTCGCTACATGGAAGCCATGGCCAAACTGGGGAAAGCGGACGATGCTTGGTGGGCCTTACAAGTAGTCAACCCCATACGTATTAAAGATGTGGTCCCCAATGCATTACCGCGTCAGGCGAATACTTATTTCTCGAGTTCTGATGGGAACTTTAAGACAAGATACGAAGCGAAAGAACAGTTCCACCGTTTAAAAGATGGCACGGTTGGAGTAAAGGCAGGATGGCGGGTATACTCGAGCGGCCCCGGCCTTTATCTAAGCATTCTCATCCAACGCCTACTCGGAATTGATGTACGGGTCCATGGTTTGCTTATCGATCCGGTTCTCCCCAAACGGTTTGATGGATTGACCTTCGAATATACCGTTTATGACAAACCGGTTACCTTCCAATACCACGTATCAAATGCGGTTGGTGTCCGAAACGTGATGGTGAACGGAGAAGAAGTACAAGGGATAAGGGTGGATCATCCCTATCGCGAAGGTGGGCTGTGGATTAACCGCCAACTGCTTGACAGATTATTAAAGGAAACACACAACCACATCGACATTTATCTATAGAATGATGTGCCACTCCCTATGCGAGTGGCCATTTTTTATGGACTCGTGATATAATAAATAGAAAAGTACGGAAATGAGTGATGGGATGGATCATCCATTGCAAGGTTTCGATAAGAAAGGTTTTACAGCCACGCTTTTAAAGTGGTTTAAAGATCATAAACGACGTTTGCCATGGCGGGAGTCTCCCACGCCTTATCACGTCTGGGTTAGCGAGATTATGCTTCAACAAACCCAAGTTAAAACCGTTATACCCTACTATCTAAGCTTTATCGAACGTTTCCCTACGATTTACGACTTGGCGATGGCGGACGAAACGGAAGTTCTCAAAGCTTGGGAAGGCTTGGGCTACTATTCGCGTGCCCGGAACCTCCACCAATCAGCCAAAATCATCATGGCGCAATTCGGTGGAATCTTTCCCAGTCAGTATGAGGACATCCTTCAGTTGAAAGGAATCGGGACGTATACGGCGGGCGCCATTCTATCAATGGCATTTGGAAAGAAGTATCCTGCGGTTGATGGAAATATCATGCGGGTCATGAGCCGGGTACTCTACATGACCGATGACATCGCCTTATCCAAGACAAAACGAAAATTTGAACAGCTGATGAATGAAATCGTGCCTGATGAAGACCCCGGTGCCTTCAATCAGAGCCTTATGGATTTGGGGGCGATGGTTTGTACGCCCAAGTCAATAAAATGCGAGCAGTGTCCAGTCCGGGCTTATTGTCGGGGCTTTCAGTTAAACCTCCAACATGAATTGCCCGTGAAGTCGAAAAGATCCAAACCCCAAACGGTTTCTCTTATCACGTTAATTGTGCAAGATGATCAAGGGCGATTTCTTCTCATGCGTCGACCGAGCGAGGGTTTGCTCGGCGGTCTTTGGGAATTGATACAGTTTGAGGCGATGGACATTGAGGAGGTTAAAGGCCAGCCGCTCTTCATTTCATTCGAAGACTGGACGATCGAACGAGATTTGGGTGAGGCCATTCATCATTTTTCCCATCGGGTTTGGATGATGCATGTCTACTGGGTCAGGGCTCGCTTAGTTCAGGTACCAGAGGAGATGGCTTGGTATACGCGTGAAGAGCTTTCCACCGTTCCGATTTCTACTGCCCATAAGAAGTTGCTTGAAGGGTTCGTTTCATCACAACGCAAATAGGAAGAAGCTGAAAGGACCAATCGACCTTTCCCGTTCTTGAACCGGAGGGTTCTTTCCCTTATAATGAAAGAATCAAATACAATATGAAAATATGGATGTAACATAGGCTTTAGAGAACAGGTGGATGGGATGGAAAAGAATGGGTATGCAGTTGGAGAGATCGTCTATATTAAAAAATATCGTATGGTAGGCGAAATCATCGGCCGGCGTGGTAGTCAGTACGAACTTCAAGCGGGTTCCTTTACTTTTCTGGTGGATGGGACGGATTTATCAAAGGCTGATGAGGAAGCGACTTCAAACTATGTTAAGGAGAAACAGGCAGCCCAAGCAAAGGCGAACAAGGATCCCAATGTTCGCAAGTACTATCGTCCTCGCGAGTTTCGGATCGATCTCCATGGCTTTACGATTGAACAGGCGAAGATTGCCATTAAAGAGACGATTGAAGAGGCGAAACTCTATCGTGCCCATCATGCCTTTATCGTGCACGGGAAAGGGACGGGAACGCTCAGGCGAATGGTTCAGCGGCTGCTTCGTCATTATAAGGAAACGGGAATAATCGAGGACTATGAGTATGCTGCGGTCTTCGATGGGGGCCATGGAGTGACTATTGTCTATTTTTGAACATTTTGATATCCAATAAATCCAAATAAAAAACCACAAGCCGAAGCAGTGGCTTGAGGCATGAATAAAAGAATGGTCGTTAGAAATGGCTAAGTAGGAGAGAGATGAGAGAGCTTGGTGCAATGAACTTTCGTTAATATCCGTGTCAGGAAGAAGCTTTTTCGACCATCCTTTTATTTCCTTCATAGTATTTTCCATAATTGTTAAAATATGAGATGGAATAGTAAAAATTTGACGCTAAATACCGACAAACGGACCTTTGAAGGGAAATCCATATGTTGAAACAGGTATCGATTCATTATGTGGTGGGAAGGTGTAAAAGTAAAAACATTCTTCCTACCTTTGAAAAAGTGGCGCAAAAATTTGGTCACATCCACACCTTTGTGCGAGAGGGCCTTCTCATTCAGGCTCCTCATGTCATTCAGGCCATGATAGGCGTGGCCAAAAGGCTTAACGTCAAGCTTACCCTCATCTCAAGTTTAGCCGGATGGGAGTGGGTTTATCACCATGCGCCAGATCTTTTCCTAGAATGGGTAGAACAGCTTGACTTCATCGGTATCGAATTTGATGACGAAACCGATGGTCAGCGCATCGACCGGCTGGCTGTAATGATTTGGCAAATTAACGGCAACCTGGCGCTATGCACCATGGGGAAAGCATTAAAGGACGAGCGGGCGTATTCTTTTCCACAAACGTATGACCGCTGGATTGTGTACACAACAGGCTATCCATTAAGACAGACGATTACGAATAAGAAGCTACAAGTTAACGATTGCCCCTATTTCGTTAATCCTGAAGGCCAGTTTATGTCCTATGATGGTTTGATTCACGAGACCATCAATCGTTCGGCAAAACGATTAATTGAAATCATGCGTCATGATGCCTATAAAGAACGTTTTCTTCAATCCAATCCGTTTCCTTATAAAGTCAAGCTTCGTGATGTTCAACAAACCTATTATAAAGTCACCTCAGGCAAAGCGGCTTTCTTTGATGTGGAGGCCGTCAGCCGCAAGCTCACCAATGTGTCAAAATTTCCCCATATTCATGACTTTCCTTTGCCAATTCTCTATGCATTGGTCGCAATTGACGAAGGCGAGTTACGGGTAAAAGAACGGCATAGTTACTCCGTTTCTTCTCCTGACCAATTAGAAACCATATACATTCAATTTTATAAAACTTTAAAACGGCTTGATATTCAATACCTTGTGGTCAGAGGCGCAGCACTAGAACGCCGCTTTATTGAAAACATGATCTACGTCCTTCGCAGCCAGTTAAACTTAGAGGATTTTCGATATCTTTTGTCCCTTAGGGATCACCTCATTGACATACAGCACCTGCTCCAAGAGCCCCATAATTCCGATAAATTACTGACGGAATTGAAGTCCCTCTATCCTGACTTAATCACTTTCGAACGGAAGTCAGAAAAACTCTCCATCAAAATCAGTTTTATCCTTGATGGCCTTATCTTTGGCCCAAAAAGGCATGAAGAGACGTTACAGAAAATCGTTCATTATTGTTTTGAAGATGTTTACGCCGATTTCGAACTGTTTAAATTTTTATCATTTTATACACGTTATCGATTATAACGAAAGCTAGTATCATCAATAACGTGAGAGGAATGCCTCTCACGTTTTTTATTCGCCTCAACTGGGAATACTATAGTGAGGTGATCATAATGGCTGTTAGTTGGAAAGGCTCCATTTCCTTCGGCTTAATCTATATACCGATCCAACTCATTATGGCGACACGCGAACAACAGATTCCGTTCAATCAGCTTCATAAGAAATGCCAAGAACGCATTCAGTATAAGAAAATTTGTAGCTATTGCGGGGAAGAAGTAAAGTCGGACGAGATCATAAAGGGGTATGAGTATGAAAAGGGGGAGTATGTTATCTTTACCGATGAAGATTTTGAGCGTTTGAAATCAGAGAAGGACAAGACGATTCAGATTGAACAATTCGTCCAATTGGAGGAAATCGATCCCGTCTACTACGAGAAGGCCTACTATGTCGAACCAACGGGTGGGGAGAAAGCCTTTTTCTTACTCCTAAAAGCGATGGAAGAGACGAATAAAGTTGGACTCGCAAAAGTGGTATTCGGTAAAAAAGAACATCTCGTTGCCCTCCGGATTGATAAAGGGACGATGTATCTCTATAAACTCTATTTTCATAATGAAATCATTCCGTACAAAGGGTATGATTTTCGGTTCACACTAGAGGGGCCTGAAGTTGAGCTAGCGAAGCAGCTGATCCAAAACTTGACAAGGCCCTTTGACCCCGAACGTTTCTATGATTCCTATTACGAACGGTTAAAGGATGCGATCGAACATAAAATCCAAGGCAAATCGGTACCACAAGTCAAAGATGAGCCCGATACCCAGATTATGAACCTTATGGAGGCGTTACGCCAAAGCATTCGATCATCGGAGGGACCACGGGCGTGAGTCAGGATCTCTATGAAAAGCGGCTAGCCCGGCCGATGTTGCTTACGGAAGGCTCTCCCTTTAATTCAAAAGACTACATCTTCGAACTGAAGTTTGATGGCATTCGCGCGCTGACCTATCTGGAACCCGGCCAAGTCGATTTGAGAAACAAACGGAACAAATGGCTTAATCCGACTTATCCCGAATTAAACGGCCTGGCCCATACGGTTCAAAAACGATGCATCATCGATGGCGAGCTTGTTATCATGAGTAGGGGCAAACCCGATTTTTACACCTTACAGAAACGGAGTTTGCTGACTGATCCATATAAAATTGAACGGGCATCCAAACGCCATCCCGTTCTCTTCATTGCCTATGATATCCTATACGTTGATGGGAAAGAATGTTTGCGAATGCCTTTACTGGAACGGAAAGCGTTGTTAGCAAAAACGGTACAAGAAGGGCATGGATTGGTCTTAACTCAATATATTGAAGAACAGGGGATAACGTTATTCGAGCAGGTTAAGGCGCGTCAGCTTGAAGGGATAATCGCTAAGAAAAAAGACAGCATCTACCAGATGGGGATACGATCGAAAAATTGGCTCAAAATCAAGCATTTAAAAGACGCAGACTTTATTATTTGCGGAGTCATTCGGAATGAAACGGGAGGCATAAAATCCCTGAGG